>DDXO01000008.1 GCA_002347155.1 Caldifarciminota bacterium UBA2258 | reverse complement strand
CTGTTGATGTACAGCTTAATCGGGCAGAGGCCAACCGGGACGTAGGTCAATAGAGAGTCAGTCTTCGCATCCACCACGGCGACCAGTGAGGAGTTCTGGCAACTCACGTACACGCGGTCCAGAACCGGGTCCCAAACCGCCATCGTCGCGCCTGGAATCGAGATGGCCTTCTTGCGCGAGTGCGTGCTGCCATCGACAACCAGGAGCGAGTCGTTCCAGTTCCAGTCGTGGAACGTGCAGAACGCCTTGTTGTCCAGCGAATCATAGCAGACTGAAAAAGCTCCGTACAACGGGATTCTCGATATGACGCTGTTGCTGGCGCAGGAGATCGCAAAGAACCCCCAATACTCGCAGGCACCATACACTACATCCTCGCGTGAGTTGTATGCCAGACTGGCGACCCATGCTCCCGGAGCATGCACACTATCCTCGACATATTGGGCGTGAGCGACTGCTGCGCCAAGGCTGCACATCAGCGCCGCAACGCACATGAGGAATCGACGTACTGGGCTCATGACGTAAACACTCTGACATCATTGTATCCGCAGTGGTGGTTTCCATCAAGCATCAGTGCCGGGACGAACCGGAAGCCTCGTGCAGCTAGAACAGGCTGCCCGCAGGAGTGCGGGCAGCCTGTGAGCATCACGCCAATCAGCTTACTCGGTCAGGACGACCTTTCCGCTGACTCTCCCGGCACCGTTGTCGAGCGTGCAGAAATACACCCCGGTCGGCAGCGCGCGCCCCCCATCATCCCGGTGGTCCCACGTGACTGAGTGGCTACCGGTCGAAGCAGCGATGTTCCGCACGATTCTGCCGGTGGCGTCGCTTACGGTTAGTCGCTGCGCGCTGCCGTGCCAACTCACCCGGACCGGGCCGCGGGCTACGCTCGGGACAACGCTGAACGCTTCTGCCGGCTGAACCGGACTAGCCTCGGCCACGCCGGTGAACCACGGCGCGTTGAAGTAGCCGTTGCCGCTCTGACCGGCGAATATCAAGCCGCCGCCCGAGCCGGCAACGCCCGGCGAGTAGACTATCCTCGGGAAAGTTGAGAAGCCCCGGCCGACATATCCTGACTGGTTTATCCAAGGACTGCCGAGGCCGGACCAGACGTTCGGCTCGCCGGCATTCGAGTAACCCAGCCAGGCATTGCCGTTGCCGGCCGAATCGACGTCCACGTACGACAGGTTGACGTAGTCGTTCCCCGGGGAGGTGTAATTCTTCAGGTCAACGTAGCCCTCGGCGTTGTCGGTGTTGACAACTGCGATGGGCCCGTTCCAGCTCAAAGAGGTATCAGTGGCGTAGGCCGCGTACACGTCCCAGTCCGATGTACCGCTGTCGTTATGTGTGTAGGCAAGCCAGACCGTCGCGTTCTCCGCCGGCGTAGTGAAGGCCGGTGCGATGCACGCGTCTCGGACTTGGAACGTATCCGGCCGGTAGTCGTTGAAGCTCCAGGTACCCGGCGAAGACCAGTTGGTGCTCACGCCCGTCTGCAGTACGCCCTGCCACTGGTGCGCCTCCGGCACGGCCACCATGTAGCAGACTGAGGACTGCCCGAACGCCATGCGCACGCCGGCCTTGTTGGCTGACTGGTCTGTTTCTACCCAGGTGAGACCGTAGTCCGTAGACCGCAGGATGTGGCCCAATGGCCAGTCGCCGGCCTGCGCGCCGTTGTAGGTCACGGCGTAGAGCCAGTGGTTGTCGCGGAAGTCGCGGCAGGCCGTGAAGTCGGTAATGGTATCCGCATTGTCATGGACGCCGCAACTGAGCGGGTTGGTGCCATCCTTGTTCATCCGCATGAGCACGAGGTCGCCGTCATCGAAGGGCACGTTCTCGAAGAGGTACACGAACCCGGAGTCGCCCTGACCGACAACCAGCTCGATCTTCTCGACTGGATGCTTCGGGTTCCACCAGACCTCCTGGATTGCGTCCCAGCTCGCGCCGCGGTCGGTAGACTTGTAGATGAAGGTGGCCGAGTCCGCCTCGGTTGCGAAGGCCGCCCACATCGTCCCGTCCATTTCGTAGTCGGCCGCCACCGCGGTCACTGCGCCTGAGTATATCAACTGGTCGGGCGATAAGTTCGCCCGGGAGCGCCCGGGTTTGACGGCGTTCACCGGCACCGGTTGCGGAACGGCGTTCTGCTCGCGGATGAGTATTGCCTGGACCTGCCGCTCAAGCTCGCGGGCCGCGGCCACGTCGCCCCGGGCCAGGGCGCTCCGCTCCTGTGCCTGCAGCGCGGCGATGTCCGGACTCACTTGCGGATGGTAGTCGGCGGACGAGGCGATGTCCGGCGCGGGCGGCGTCACCCGCGCCGATGGTATCTCCGCCATGACGATGCCTGCCAGGCAGAGCATCAGGATGGTCAGCACGGCATTCTTGCGCACGGTTCCTCCTTTGTTCATAGACGTGCAGAACCTGAGTTTCGCGTGCCCCATGGTAGCACAAGAAACGCCCACGTGCAATAGCCGACGGTCGGAAACGCCAGAGGCGGCCCGGCGGCCGCCTCTGCTACTGCTAACTCCTATCTGCTAGCTGCTAAATGCTCGTCACTTCGTCACGACGACCTTATGGAGGGCTGACGGCTGACGGCTGACAGCCCCAAATGCACGAAGTAGACCCCGGGCGCCAAGCGGCTCACGTTGTTCGCGCCGGGCGCGAGGTCCATCACCTTCCGGCCCGCTGCGTCGAGCATTTCCGCCCGGTCTCCGGTCTTCCTTCCCCGGTCTCCTATCTTCAGCACCCCGCGGACGATGGTGACGGCCGCACTCGTCGTTCTCAGGTCATCGCCGTAAGTCTCCTTCACCGCGCTGGAGTCATCTTCGCGCAGCACCGACACGCTCGTGTCGTTCTTGTTGGCCGTGTAGATCCTGCCGCCGGCCGGATTGTAGGCGAGCGCGACCGGGCCGCGCCCGACCGCGATGGTCGTGTCGACCGCCAGCGTGGCGCAGTCGATGACAGTGACCGAGTTGCCGGAGAAGTTGGCCACCCAGGCTTTGTTGGCCGCCGTGTCGATCACGACTGCGCAGGGCCCGTCGCCGACGTCAATCGCGGCTACGACGGTATCCCCGGCGCCGTCGATGACCGCAACGTAGTCGCCGTTGACGGCCGTGCAGTAGACACGGTTGTCGCGCGGATTCCAGGCCATCTGGTACGGCCGGCCGGAGACGCTGACCGTGGCCAGGACCGAGTCGTTTGCGCCGCCGATCACCTTCACCTGGTTGTTCATCCGCAGGGCACAGTAGACTTTTTTCTCCTGCGGGTTGTAGCAGAGCCACTCGCAGTTCTCTTCGAAGTCCATCGTGACCGTCACCGAGTCGGTGCTGCAGTCAATGACCATCAGGTTCTGGTCGTTCCAGTCGGAGACGTAGACCTTGTTGTTCGTCGGGTTCGCGACGATGTGCTGCGGCGTATAGCCGACCGGGATGTGAGCCATGACCGTATCCGCCGCGCCGTCGATGACTTCGACCGTGCTGCCGCCGTAGGCCATCGCATATACCCGGTTGTTGGCCGGGTTGTAGCAGACGTCGGTCATCGAGCCGCCGGCGGTGATGAAGGTGACCGCTCCGGTCGCGCCGTCGATTATCGCCAGCGTGTCGGAAACACTGGACGGCGCGTAGACCTTGTTCTGGTCCGGGTTGTAGACGAGCGCGACAACGCGGTTCGCCGCCGCAATGGGCGCGAGCTTGTCGTTGGTCGCGCCGTCAATCACGCCGAGGTTGCGGCCGTACTCATCCGCGACGTATATGCGGTTGTCTGTCGAGTTCCAGACCATCGCCACCGGTGTGCCCGGCTCCGTACCGGGCGAGAATTCGATTGTTGTCTCAAGATACTGGCCGGCGGCCAGCGCCGCGGCCAGCCCGAGCAGTATGTAGATTCGCTTCATTCTCTCTCCTATCTTGTCAGCAGGACCTTCTCGGTCTGCCGGTAGTCGCCGGCCGTGAAGCGGCAGAAGTAAACGCCCCGGGCGAGCTCGTGGCCGCCGTCGTCGCTGCCGTCCCACGTGACGCTGTACGCGCCACGCTTCATGCTCGACGCACAGAGCGTCCGGACGGCCCTGCCTGCAAGGTCATGGATCTGCAGCAGTGTCCGGCGTTCAGCGTCAAGCGTATAGCGGATCGTCACGCTTCGAACCGCGGGCGTCGGGAATGGACGGTACAGCCTTGTCTTGACCACTGGACCACTGGACCACTCGACCTCTTCTCTCACTCCGGTCTGTTCCTCGGGTTGCCAGAAACCGATGAGCGCCCAGTAGTTCGTGCCCGCGGTATGTCCGGCCGCGGTCTGGCCCGCGGTCGCGCCGACCCGGTACCCGGTGCCGCTCATACCCCCGCCGGCGATGCCGACCACCGCCCGGTCACAGCGGTAGGACTGGGCGAGGGAGAGTGAACCGCCAACGACGCCGAGGCAGAGCAAGCCAATGGTGATTGCACGCATGACCTATCTCCGTTCCTGCGACCCGGCTTCGCGCAGACGCTGCTGCAGCTGTCGGTAACGCTCGCGACCCGCCACGCTCCGGAAGTCAATGCCCCGGGCGTTGCCTTCGCGTTCAAGTTGGTCCATTGAGCCGACCAGGAAATCATCGTCGAGCATCCGGCCGGCAAGCACCCCGGTCTTGGGTTGTTCCACCGGCATCATCCTTCTTGTCGCCTCGGCCGAGACGTCCTGCCGCTCACCGGTCACCTGCCAGTAGACTTTGGTCCCGGCCGGGCCGCCGACCGTGAACCGGTTACCGGTGACCTCTTCTGCAATATAGACCTGGTATGTCCCGACCCCGGTGAGTTGGACCCGGGGGTTACGGTTGAGCGCGGCGAAGTAGTCCGGCAAATGCACCACCGCCCGGCCCGAGGCGTCCAGCACGGTCTCACCGTCGTAGATGTTGCGCATCTCCGGGCCTTCGATGAAGTAGTGGTTGAGGATCTTCCCGTGCGGGTCGAGCGGGTGGTCAATCGTGAACGTGCCCGAGGCCTTGGACAGCACGCCGACCCGGGTCTGGTTGTCCGCGGACGTGGCCTGGCCGTTGAAGACGGCGGAGTTGTAGTGGAGAGCTTTTGACTCGCTGCCGGTCGCAAAGCTGTTGGTCGCACTCGTGGTGCAGTATTCACCGCCGGGTATCACTGAGTTCAGGCCGCTTGCGATGTTATGCCACCCGCCGCCGACGATGGCATAGCTTCCGCTCGCGGTGTTCCGGACCCCGCCGCCGACTACCGACTGGCTTGCACTCGCGGTGTTCAAGTTCCCGCCACCGACCACTGAGGCGTACGACGCTGTGTTATGGTACCCGCCGCCGATGAAGGAGTTTTGGCCGCGGGCGTAGTTGCTGTCACCCCCGCAGACGACCGCGTGGAGCGAATCGGCCCGGTTCCAGCGGCCGCCGCCGGCAAATGACCGGCGGCCGCGGGCGAAGTTGCCATCGCCGCCGCAGACGACCGCGGCCGAGTCGAGCGCCCGGTTGCGATACCCGGAGAGCGCGGCGGAGTAGACAGCGGTCGCGGAATCGGCCCGGCCCGCCGCCACCGAATACGACCCGGAGGCGAGGTTGTTCTCCCCGGCGACGACCGCCGCGTTGTACCCGCTCGCCCGGTTCGCTTCGCCGCCGCCGATGAAGGAATGCTCGCCCGCCGCGACGTTGCCCCAGCCGCCGGCCACCACCGCCCGGCTCTGCTCGGCCCGGTTGCTCGTGCCGGCGACCACCGCCGCCGAGTTGCCGCTCGCCTTGTTCTGATTGCCCGCGCCGACAAAGGCGTAGGTCCCCGCGGCCCGGTTGCCGTACCCGGCCACCACCGCCGCGCTGCTGCCGCTGGCGGTGTCGCTTACGCCCGCGCCGACAAAGGCGTTGACCCCGCTCGCCCGGTTGTTCTCGCCGGCCAGCACCGCAGACTGCGACCTGCTGGCGATGTTGCCCAACCCGCCGCCGACCACCGCGTACGGGGCAACGGTCTGGTTCCACTGCCCCGCGCCGATGAAGCCGTAGGCGTCAACGTCGTTGCCGAAGCCGCCGGCGACAACCGAGAAGGAGTCGTTCGCCACGTTCTCCGACCCGCCGCCGATGAAGGCGTATGCTCCGGCCGAGTTCACCGTGCCGCCGGTGATTGAGGAGTAGTTCCCGATCGCCGAGTTGCCCAGCCCGGCGGCGAAGGCCGCCGTACCCGCGTTGGTGTTGTTGCCGATTCTGCCCTTGCCGTACACCCGCAGGTCGTTGGTCACCGCGAAGCTGCCAGGCACCGAGTCACCCGTGCCGCCGCCGATGGAGTCGTTGCGCGGAGCCCATGCGCTGCCGGTCCATTTCAGCACCTGGCCGCTGGTAGCGCCCATCTGGTTGAGCTTCGGGGCGGTCACCGACGCGTCCTTGAGATCGGCCGTGCTCACAGTGGTATCGCGGATGTCGGCCGAGGTGACGGTGCCGTCGAGTATCTTCGCCGACGTGACCGCGCCATCCTTCAGTTCGGCAGTGTTCACCGTGGTGTCACGGATGTCGGCCGACGTCACGGTGCCGTCGGTAATCATCGCGCTGGTGATTGAGTTGGCCTGCGCCTCGTTGATGTAGCGGGAATCACCGAAGCTGAGGTCGAGCTTGACGTTGCCGGACGTCGTTATCGGGTTGGGCACGCAGACGATGCCGGTGTCCTGGTAGACGTTGGTGACGCCCGAGCCGCCGCCGGTGTTATCCGGACCCGGCGCCCACGCCGAGCCGGTCCATTTCACAACCTGTCCGGTTGTCGCCCCGGCCTGGGCAATCTTCACCATCGTCACCGCCGTATCGGCGACGTCCGCGGTCTGCACCGTGCCGTTGACCAGCATCGCGCCGGTGACCGAGTTCGTCTGGTCCTCGTTGACGTAGGTCGCATCGTGGTTGTGCCCGGACGCCGCGAAGGCAGACGTGTCCTTACCCTGCACGAGGTCGGCATCGGCCGCGCGGCCTGAGAGGTAGCTGTAGGCCGCGCTGGCGAGACGGAGGCGCGGGGTCAGTTCCGCCCCGCCGTCAATCGCCATGGCCAGATATGCGGTACCGGCATCGGGCATCAAGCCGATGGGCGTGACCGCGCCGAGCAGGACCGAGAAGAGGCCATCCTTAGTGGTCACGCTCTGGGTCTCGTTCCAGAACGGACTGCCGCCCGAAGGTGCGGTGTAGAGCCGGAACGCGACCGAGTAGTTTCCGTTGGGCACCGGGATGCCGGTCGTATCGGTCAGCTTGCCCTGGTAGGAGAGCATCTGCGGAATTGATATGGCCTCTGTCCCAAGGCTCGTAGTCTGCGGCTTGGAGCCTGCGGCTGATTGCGGAACAATGGCGACATCGCTTGCGGCAAGTCCCATGGTGGCAAGCAGCACGATGGTCAGGTATATGTACTTCACTCCATTACTCCATCTTCCACCGGCCTTGGGCCGGTGTTCGGTCACTGAGGGGCTAGACTTGGTACAAACCGGGCTGGCGCGGCCGGACCGCCGCTACTCGCGCAGGATGCGTGAGTACCCGGTGTGACGGACGGACGTCGGCTCAGCCCGAACAGCACGGACTGGGCCACAAACATCAAATTGGGCAGCCATGCGGCATCTGAGGGAAACCGGATGGCTGTCGTGCCGGGGCCGCTGCGACGCAGCACAATGGCGTGGCGCGACTCTGACCACAGAGCCTCTGCCCCAGACAGCGCTGGCACGACTCTGGCGCGGTTGGTGGATACAGAGGTGGTGACATCGGCGGGCACGGGACGGACGCGGATTAGTGCTGAAGCCCCCCGACCGAGCCAGCGCCGCGCCTCCGAGAGCAAGCAGAAGCAGCACGCCGGTGACCAATGTAGCCGGACCGAGTCGGCGTGAAGCCGCACCGTCCGGTGTCATGAGCTGCGCGGAATTGTACACGCTGCCGGATGGCATCTTCAGGCGAGAATGCTAGCCGCAGGTTCGCTCGCTGTCAATCATCCCCTGCTCTCCCTGCTCTCCCTTCCCCCTGTTACGAAATGGACTGCCGCAGATTCATGACAGCAATGTGAAACGGAACTGCAGCATAATGCTCCCGTTCATTTCGTGGTCTCGCCGCGGCGGACTCTGTCCAACATTGCGTACCTTCGCGGCCCAAGTGTCGATTCTCCGGTACGTCCGGTGGGACGCGGCAGAGGCCGGAGGCGGCCCGGCGGCCGCCTCTGCCTGTATGCTGTCTGCTGTCTACTTGTCTGTGCCCTACCTCGTCACGACGACCTTGGTCATCTTCGATTGCCGATTGTCGAATGTCGAATGCACGAAATAGACACCAGGCGCAAGCCGGCTGATGCTGTTCGCGCCGGGCGCGAGGTCCATCACCTTCCGGCCCGTTGCGTCAAGCATTTCCGCCCGGTCTCCGGTCTTCGGTCCCCTGTCTTCTATCCTCAGCATCCCGCGGACGATGGTCGGTCCGCGGTTCGGCGTTCGCACTTTGGCGCTCGGCGCTTCGGCCACGCCCGCTCCCCAGGTCCGGTAGACCGGGTGAATCTCGATGTTGCCGGCAAACGGTGAACCCAGGCCGGTGTTGCTGGTGCCGGCCGCGTCCATCTCGAGAGGTACCATGACGACGAAGTTCTCGCCCGAGATAAGCGAGTCGGTCGCCCACGGGAAGGTCCACCTCACCGAATCCGTGCCCGCACCGCTTGTGATGTCCGCCCAGACCCAGACGGCCTGAGCCCTGCCGATACGGCCCAGCACACCCATCATGACATTGTGGGCGGGCGCCAGACGATTAACCGCCTTACCGACGATTTCCGGCCGGGCCAGTGTCGTTGTGTGCCCGGGCAGCGAATCGGTCGCGGCGCGGACCTGCGCGTCGAAGAACGGGACCTCGTCAATCACGGTGACGTCGTCGCTCGAATCGTTGGGGACGTATATCTTGTTGGTCACCGGGTTCAGCGCGACGGCAGCCGGCTTCACCCCGGCGGCCAGGGTGGTCGTGCCGTTGGTTGTCCCGTCAATGATCGTAACGCTGCCGTCGTCGGCATTAACCACGTAGACCTTGTTGGTCACCGTGCTCAAGGCCAGACCAACCGGACTCGTGCCGACTGGTACCGCGGCCGACTCATTCGTCGCACCGTTGATGACCGTGACCTCGTTGCTGCCGCTGTCCGCCACGTAGATTTTGTTGGTCAGCGGATTCACGGCGACGGCCACGGGATTCTGCCCGACGGCCACCGTGACTGTCGTATTGGTAGCGCCGTTGATTACCGTAACGTTGTCACTGCCGCGGTTCGCCACGTAGATTCGGTTCGTGACCGGGTTGACTGCCAGAGCAACGGGCGTGTCCCCGACCGCCACGAGGGTGGTATCATGCGTCCACCCGTCGATGACCGTGACGTTGTTGCTGCCGCTGTTGGTCGCGTAGATCTTGCAGGTCCGGGAGTTCACCGCCACGGCCCGCGGGTTTGTGCCCGCCGGCACCGACAGCGTGTCGAGCGTGGCGCCGTCAATCACCGTCACGTAGCCGTCCGGTATGGCCACATAGACCTTGTCGGTCACCAGGTTCACCGCGACGCCTGCCGGGTTGGCCCGCACGGCCACCGAGGTAGCGACGTTGGTAGCTCCGTCAATAACCGTGACCGACGAATCGCCGCCGTTCGACACGAAGACCTTGTCAGTGACCGGGTTCACCGCCACCGCTGCCGGCGACTTTCCTGCCGCTACCAGGGTCGTGTCGTTCGTGGTCCCGTCGATGACTGTAACGTTGTCCGTCCCGCTGTTGGCCACATAGACCATGGCGGTCACGGGATTGACCGCCGCTGCCCGCGGGCGGTCGCCCGCCGCCACTTGAGTCGCAGCGTTCGTGGTGCCGTCGACGACTGCGAGGTTCCGGCCCAGGCGGTTCGCGACCAGGACCTTGTTCGTGACCGGGTTCACGGCTACCGCCGTCGGTCCGGCACCGACGTCGACCTTGGTGATGCTGTCGGTGGTGCCGTCAATCACCATCAGACGGCCGCTGACGCTGCACGTAACGTAGACCTTGTTGGATGCGGGATTCACTACTACCGAGGTGGGGTTCGAATCGACGGCGATGGTGGTAGTGCTGTTGGTCGCGCCGTCGATTACAGTCACGCTGTTGCCGGCGTTGTTCACCACGTAGATCTTGTTCGTGACCGGGTTCACCGCCACCGCACTGGGGCTCAGGCCCATGGTCAACGTAGACGTGCTGTTGGTTGCGCCGTCAATCACCGTCACGTTGCCGACCTGAGGGGCCAGGCCCGGCTTCAGATTCACGACGTAGATCTTGTTGGTGACCACGTTCACCGCCACCGCATATCCCCCGGTGTCCGAGGCCACCATGGTCGTATCGTTGGTGGCGCCGTCGATGATGGTAACGCTCTTGCTCGAGTTCGCCACGTAGATCTTGTTGGTGAGCGGGTTCACCGCCACCGCAGTGGGGCACGAACCCGCCGGCACCTGTATGGTGTCGTTGAACGGACCGTCGATCACCGTCACCCTGTCGCTGCCGTAGTTAGCGACGTAGGTCCTGTTGGTGACCGGGTTCACCGCCAGCCCGCTGGGAGTTGCGAATCCGTTCAACTGGGTGACGGCGTTGTTGTAGCCGTTGATGACCGATACGCTGCCGCCGTCGCGGTTCGCGACGTAGATCCTGTTGGTGACCGGGTTCACGGCTATCGCACAAGGGTTCGTGCCCGCGCTCACCGTAGCAGTGTCATAGGTCACGCCGTTGATTACCGTCACATCGCCGCTGTTCTGATTGGCGACGTAGATTCGGTTCATGGCCGGGTTCACCGCCACCGCGCGGGGAGCCGCGCCCGTGGGCACGGTAGTTGTGACCCACTCGGCCTGCGCTACTGACACGGCCAGCGCGCACACCATAACGAACAGCAATAGCTTCTTCATCGAATCCTCCTGGTTTATCCAAACACTCCTGCACTGATGCCGTGCCGCCTGTCGGTACGTGTGTGCGGCGCGGAAGTTCTTCATCGAACGCCGTCCAAGCGACGCCTGAGTTGGAGCCGGCCGGCAGCAAACTCCCGGCGCAACGAAAGCCGGTCTGTCCGCGTGCAGTGTACCGGCGTCTGGCGCATCACGCTCGCTCCGACGGTCGCTGCTCTGCCTAACATTTACGCCTCCAAACGCACCGCTGTCAAGTTCTGCGCGCGCCCGCGGAGCGCCTTCAACGCGTCGGGGCGGCGCAGGCCGCCCCGACCGACTGCTGTCTCCCGACGCGACTAACGCGTCACCACGACCTTGCTGACGCTGGACGCATCACGCATCACGCCCGACGCCTGACGGACAAAGTAAACGCCGGGCGCTAGCGCGCGCACGTCGTTCGCGCCGGGCCGCAACCCAAGCACCTTCCGCCCCGCCGCGTCCAGCAACTCCACCCGGTCTTCGGTCTTCGGTCCCCGGTCACCTATCCTCAGCACGCCGCGCACGACGGACGGGCCGAGCTTGTAGCTTGAGGCTTGCAGCTTGGGGCTCTCCTCGATGCCGGTCAGCGAGTCGACGATGACCGAAACCGCCGAGGCGTACGCACTGACCCCGTACACGCGGCCTCCGTCCGGGTTCATCGCGAAGAACTCGCAGCGGCTGCCGCTGGGGACCGTCTTCCGGATTTCGTCGGTGACACCGTCGACAAGGACGACATGCCGCGCGGAAACCCCGACGTAGGCAAGCCCGGTGCGCGCGCTGTAGGCAACGGTGTGCGGGCTCTGGCCAACGTTGATCCTCGCGATGACGCTGTCCCCGGCGCCGTCGAGCACGACGACGTCGTTACCGGAGCTGGTCGTGACGTAGACCTTGTTGTGTTGGAGGTTATGGGCGAGACGGTAGGGGTAGCGGCCTGCCATGACCGTTGCGACCACGGTGTCGCCTGCACCGTCTATGACCGACACGGTCGAGTCGCCGTAGTTGGATGCGTACACCTTGTTGTCCGTGCCGTTGTAGCAGATGGCGATGGGGCCGTTACCGACCGGTATCGAGTCGAGGACGGCGTCGGTGTTCCCGTCGATCACCCTGACTTGGTTGTCGTAGCGCGTGGCGACATACACCTTGTTCCCGGCGGTGTTGAGGCACATCGACCACGGTTCATCGCCGATCCGGTGCCGGGCGAGCACCGCGTGGGTCGACGCGTCGATGACGAAGAGCGAGTCGCCGGGCGGGTCGGCGCAGTACACTTTCCCCGCCACCGGGTTGTAGAGCACCGACCGGGGCATGTAGCCGACCGCAATCGAGTCGACGAAGGTCCCGGTCGCGGCGTCGATGACCGCGACCCGGCCGGAACCCGAGACGGCGCAGAACACCTTGTTGTCGGCGCTGTCGAAGCAGGTCGCGTAGACTTCCCGGCCCACCGCGACCTCGTCGACGACCGCGTTGGTCGCGCAGTCCACGACGGCAACCGCCGGCCCATGCGCGTTGGGCACGTAGAGCCGGTTCTGCCGCGAGTCGAAGCTGACGCCGTACGGACTGTAGCCGACGTACGCGGTCGCGACCGTGGAGTCGGCCGCGCCGTCGACGATGCTCAGGTTGTTGTCGTCACGGTTACAGATGAAGACCCGGTTGCCGGTCGCGACGTGAACGATTGATGCCGGCGTGGAGCCGACGGCGGCATCGGCCAGCTTGGCGTTGGTCGCTCCGTCCACGATGGTCGTCTTGCGGCTGTACTGCATGGTGCAGTAGGCCTTGTTGCTCGTCGGGTTGTACCCGACCGCGTAGGCCTGAGACACTGTCAACGATGTGTCGATGGCGTTCGTCGCCCCGTTGATGACCACGAACCTGCTCGCGCCGTTGGCCGCGGCGTAGACCTTGCTGTTCGTCGAGTTGTAGCAGACGTCGCGGGTGCTGCTGCCCGTGGCGAGGGTGGCAAGCACGTTGTTGCTGGCGCCGTCGATGACCGTGACGCTGCCATCGGTACCGTTTGCGCTGTAGACCTTGTTCTGCTGGGAGCTCCAGCAGAGCGCCTGCGGCCCGCGGCCGGTGCGGACGGTTGCGAGAACGTAGTTGGTCGCTCCGTCAATGACGGTGACCGAGCTGTCGGAATAGCCCGCGACGTAGACTTTGTTGTTGGTCGCGTTGACGCAGATTGCGTACGGGTAGTCACCTGCCTTCACCGTAGCTGTAACGCTGTTGGTCGTGCCGTCGACAACAGTCACCGAATCAACGCTCGAAGCAGTGCAGTAGACCTGGTCGGTCGCCGGGTTGACTCGAATGGTGTTGACGTAGCCGCCTACCGGCACCGTTGCCAGGACAGCGTGGGTCGTGCCGTCGATGACCAGCAGCTTGGCTGGGGACATGGAGGTAGAGGCGTAGAGCTTGTTGTTGGCCGGGTTGTAGCAGAGCGCATAGATGCCTTCGCCGGGCGGGGTCAGGATGCGCCCGACCCGCGCGCCGGTGGCCGCGTCAACCACGGCGATCCGGTCGCTCGACGATCCGCCGGCGTAGATGCGGTTGGTAGTGCCGTTGTAGGCCATCGCGGCCGGGAACCCGACGCCGCCGAGCGTGTCGGGCAGCAGGATTGTCGTTTCAAGGTACTGGGCGCCGGCGCCTGCAAAGAGCAGGCACAGTGCGGACATGACGAATATCCGTTTCACATCAACTCCTTCTGGTTAGCCGAATAGCGTCCGTAGAACTCCGCGTCGTGCGGCACATCCGCGACCGACGGACGAGCCGGCAGCGCCGGCTCAGCCGGGGAAATGTTAGGCTATGGTATTGACTGTGTCAATCACTGCTTGCCGGTCCATCACCCAGGGCAGGCCCCGGGTCCGGCTCTCACGCCTGGTCCTTCCTTATCAGGGACTCTACCCACTTCCGTTTCCGCCACAGGGCGCAGCCGCCGCGCGTCTCCTTCAACTCTCCATGGTTGTCGCGAATCGCCTTGAGCAGGTGAGAACCCAACGCCTCTGCCAGCGGTATGTCGACCACGTTCACGTCCGAAAAGGGCGCGAACGGGCACGGTTCAAGGCTGCCGTCCGGCCCGATATGGACAAACCCGCGCCCCGCGGCAAGACAGCCGCCGAACTGCTCCTCGTCACCGGGGAAGACGACGAACACAGGACGCGACCGTTCCTGCATGCCTTCCGAGAACTCGACCAGACGCTGCCGCTGCTCCTGCAGCAGGGTCAGGTCCTCTGTCCCCGGCTCGGCCGGCGTGTACTCGACGAAGATAAACAGGCTGCAACCGTTGCCGATGAGCGCCTGGACCAGACCTTCACCCGTGACCGCCGCGAAGTTGCGGCGCGTAACGGTTAGCGAGACGCCGAAGAAAACCCCGGCCGCGCGCAGCTTCTCGGCCGCCTTGGCAGCCGACTCGAACACGCCACTGCCCCGTCGCGCATCGGTCTCCGGCTCCCAGCCCTCGATGCTCAGGACCGGGATGACTTGGGGCTGACTCCGGAATCGTGCGACAATCGAGTCATCAAGCAGCAGCCCGTTGGTGAAAAGCGGGAAGATGACACCCGGGAACCGGCGCGTGACGTCGAGAATGCCCGGCCGCAGAAGCGGTTCGCCGCCGGCGAGCATCATTATCGAGACCCCCAGCTCCCGCGCCTGCGCGAACAGGCTCGCCCACTGCTCGTCGCTGAGTTCCGAGCGGGGTGAGCGGCGGCGCGCCCGGGCATAGCAGCCGCGGCAGTTGAGGTTGCAGCGCCGCGTGATGCTGGCAATAACCAGCGGCGGAACCTGCACGCCCTGCTCCCGCTGCCGGTCACGCAGCCGGGCCGAGCGTGACTGAGCTGCCTGAATGCGGGCGAAGAAGAACGCCTGCTTCGGATTCTTCCACGCCGCCCGCGCCGCGTACTTGAACACGCGGGCGACCTGGCTGTCGAACCGGCCGAGGAAGTCTGTCGCCATTTGGAGTGGGATGATAGCAGACGTGAAGTGAGGAGACAAGTGATGAGCCCCTCACGTCCCTTATCTCTCGATCTCTTCCCGGCCTTCTCTTTGACTTCGCCCGTGTCCTCTGGCATTATCACTTCGTGAACTCATCCGCGAAGGCCTGCCACCAACAAGGAGTCACGCGATGAAGGACGTTCTCCGTATCTCCGCTGTCGTGCTCGTGCTGCTCGCGGCCGGGTGCGGCGTCAAACCCGTAGTCTGGCAGAAGACAATTGACATCGGCGGCGATGAGACCGCGACCGCGCTTGCGTCCGACGGTTCCAGCTACTACGTGAGCTTCGTCGCCACCAGGCCTGGCGGGTCGGACCGCGCCGGCTGGTTTGTGACCAAGCTCGACAGCATGGGCAACGAGGTCTGGACCCGGACGTACAAGGAATCGCCCTACGCGATGTGCGAGGACCTCTGGGCGGACAACTTCGGCCACCTGTTCGCGACGGGCAGGGCAAAGGCCGAAGGCAAGGACATCTGCCTGGTCATCCGCTACGCGGCCGGCGGCGATATCACCTGGCAGAAAGGCCTGGCGCTCGGCGACAAGACCTGGGGCACCGGCATCTGCCCGGTCTCGGGTGACCGGCTCGCGGTCTGCGGCGTGGCCGGCACCGACGCCAACACCGACTACATGGTCGCCCTGCTCGACGCGAAGGACGGCCGCACCGTATGGGCAAAGAACCTCGACCTCGGGCCTAACGACCGCGCTGTTCGCATCGCCTGCGACGGAAAGGACAACCTCGCTCTGGTCGGTCTGCACGGCGAGAATGCCGCGAACCCGGACATCGTCATCATCAAGCTTAACCCAGGCGGCGACACGCTCTGGACCCGGCGCTACGACTCGGGCGGCGACGACGAGCCGGGCGACGTGGCGTTCGACGGGTTCGGCAACATCATCGCCACGGGCACTGCCCGGGTCGGCGACTCGGTCCGTTGCGTCATTATCGAGTACGACCCCGACGGCAATCTGATCCGCAAGCTGGCATACGGGACCATCGCCCAGGCAACCGGCAAGGGTATTTGCGTCACCGGAGCTTCCGATATCTACATAACCGGCGGTCTGCTGCTCGAAAGCGGAAAGAGCGAGATACTGGCGTTCCAGTACAAACCGGACGCAGTCGCCGTCTGGGAGCAGCACTACTCCACCGGCCCGAACGCAGTCGGGGCCGACCTGGTCGTGAATGGCGACGTCTTCGTGGCCGCAACCGTGCAGGCCAGGACCAGGGATGTGCTTGTCTGCCGGTTCCGGCAGTTGGCATCGAAGGAGCACAGCCGGTGATTGCCGGAATGCAGGAGTGGACCCCGCAGGTCGACCCGACCTGCTACGTTGCCCCGAACGCGACAATCATCGGCCAGGTGAAGCTCGCCCGCGGCGCGAGCATCTGGTTCAACGCTGTCGTACGCGGGGACATGGCGCCGATAACCATCGGCGAGGAGACGAACGTGCAGGACCTCGCCATGGTTCACGTCGACTACGACACGCCGACCGTTATCGGCAGCCGGGTCGTGGTCGGGCACCGCGCTATCGTCCACGGCGCGACCGTGGGCAACGACTGCATCATCGGCATGGGCGCGATACTGCTCAACCGCTCCCGGGTCGGCAGCAACTGCATCGTGGCCGCCGGCGCGGTTGTGCGCGAAGACTTCGTGGTGCCGGACGGCTCGCTCGTGGCCGGCGTGCCTGCCGTGGTCAAGCGCCCGCTCACACCGAAAGAGACCGAGCGCATCCGGCGCAACGCGGCCGACTACGCGGCCCGGGCGCAGCGCTACCTGAGGGAATTCCGTCCTCCGGCCTGACCGGACGATTTGCGGTTGACAAGGAGCGTGGCCCCGCCGTATACTGAATGGACGACATTCCCGGCCGGTCCCGGAGAGTGTCGGCTCAGAAAGCGCGAATGGCGAATAGTGAAATGAGAAGGCCGGGTTCGAACCTCATCATTCCCGATTCCCTATTCACTATTCTTGACTCTTCCCGGAGGTGAAACGATGAACAAAAACGTTGTCGTTCTGGTGGTCCTTCTTGCTGTTGGTCTGGTTGCAGCCGGCCCGATGAATCACTACCGGATGGGGATGTCGTACCGGTTCGAGCCGGTTGCAGGCGAGGAGGTAAACCAGATCTCCTTCGCCAACGGCTTCGTCATCGATACCCGCGCGGGCGAGCCGAATCTGCCTGCCGGTCTCGCGACGCAGGCGTCGCCGGGTGAGGTCGGCTACTACATCATCCAGTTTGAAGGTCCGATCCGACGCGAGTGGGTGAGAGGGCTCGAACGCAGCGGGATACGCGCTTTCGGCTACCTGCCCAACTACGCCATGCTTGGACGACTCAGCGAAAAACAGCGCGACCTCGTCCGGTCGCTTCCCGGCGTCCGCTGGGTCGGACTTTTCCAGCCGGCCTACAAGCTCCAGCAGGCCCTGCTGGATGCAAACGGCTTCCAGGAAATCGTAATTCAGCTCATGCCCGGCGAAACCGGAGAAGCGGTCGAGGAACTTATCCGGACAGGCGGCGGCGCGGTCATCGAAGCGCTTACCACGCGCTTCGCGACAACGGTTCGGGCCGGCATCGCTGCCAACCGCATTCCTGCTATCGCCCGACTTCCTGAGGTGCTCTGGGTCCAGAAATGGGTCCCGGCCGACATCTGCAACAACCAATGCCAGTGGGTAACTCAGACCGGCTGGGATTCACTGCCCCAGCCCGACACGGCGCTGTCCGTGCGCACGTCCTGGCTGCGCGGAGTCCGGGGCCAGCGGGTCATCCTCTCCACGACCGACACCGGCCTGAATCTAGGCCACGACCTTTTCCGCGACCCATCCCTGCCGGTCACGGCCCCGGGTATCTGGCCTGACCACAGGAAGGTGGTCGCGTTCAAGCTCTATCAAGGCGCGGACTCCGGTGAGACCCCGTACCACGGCAGCCATGTCAACGGTACGGTCGGAGGCGACGATTCGGTGACCGGCGGGTCGAGCTACTACGATGGAATGTCTATCAAAGGCCGCCTCTACTTCGTCGACCTGACCGCTGCCAGCGGCGGGTTCGTAATCGGCTCCGACCTGACGCCGCTCTGGGACTCTGTCTACCTTGGCCGCGGCCTGCCCGATTCGGCGCGGCCGATTCTCCAGCACTCCGGCTCCTGGGGCGCGTGGAACAATGTCGGCGATTACAGGCTCATGGACGCATCCACCGACGCCTACTGCTGGGCCCACAAGGATTTCATGAACATCTTCGCGGCGGGCAACGAAGCCACTGCCAGCACCATCCGCAATCCGGGCATCGCCAAGAACGTACTCACCGTCGGTGCAACCTACAACGGCACAATCAGCAACACCATCGCCGGCTTCTCCAGCCGGGGCCCGACCCAGGACAATCGGATCAAACCCACGGTCATGGCCCCGGGCGTCAACCTCTGGTCGGCGCAGCGATCAGGCACGAACGGCTACTCCCAGATGTCCGGTACCTCGATGGCCACGCCGGCAGTGAATGGCGCCGTCGGGCTGATGCGCTGCTATCTCCGTGAAGGCTACTACCCGACCGGCAGCCCGGTTTCGGGCAACCGCATCGACTACATCTCGTCGGCCCTGCTCCGGTCGATGGCCGTTGCCTCGTGCGACCCGAACATCGGCAGCTACGTGGTGCCGAGCTTCAACATCGGCTGGGGCCGTCTTGACGACGATTCGGTCCTCTACTACACGGGCGACCTGCGCCGGCTGGCGATCAAGGACGACACCGCCGGCATCGGAACCGGCGAGTACCGGGAAGAGCAGTTCGCCGTCAACTCGGCCATCCCGCTCCGCATCGCCCTGGCCTGGACCGACACCGCGGCCGCGCCCAATGCCAACCCGACGCTCGTCAACGACCTCAATCTCGAGGTCACTGACCCGAACGGCACCTACTACCGCGGCAACCAGTACTCGGGCGGCCAGTCGGAACCGAACCCGGCTACGTGGGACAACCGGAACGTCGAGGAATGCGTCCGCGTCAACTCGCCGGCCACCGGCACCTGGACCATACGGGTGCGCGGTCAGAACGTCGCCACGGCCGCGAAGCAGAGCTTTGCCTGGACCATCACCGGCGACGTCAGTTCGCCAACCTCCGCGGTTGACGCGGGGGTCCAGCGCATCATCGCGCCCGCCGGCACGGTTGACTCCGGCGCGACCGATGTCCCGCGGTCCTGGGTCGCCAACTACGGCAGCACCGCCGCCACCTTCCCGGTGAAGATGCGCATCGGCACCGGCTACTCCGACACCAAGACCGTGACCGACCTTGCGCCCGGCGATTCTGCCCTGGTCATGTTCAGCATCTGGAACGCTACCGAACGCGGCACTCTCCCGGTTTGCTGCTCAACCGGCCTCGCCGGCGACCAGGACCCGGACAACGACACCTTGTTGCGCTTGGTCACGGTCAAGGTCACCAATGCCGGCGTGACCGCCATTATCGCTCCAACCGACACCTTCGACACCGGCGCGACCGTCACGCCGGAGGTGTGGGTCAGGAACTACGGCACCGACGCTGCCTCGTTCCCGGCCTTCTTCCGCATCGGTTCCTTCTACTCCGACTCGCAGAACGTCTCGGGCCTCGCGCCCGGCGACTCGGCCGTCTTAGCCTTCGCTCCCTGGAACGCGACCCAGCGCGGTACGCACACCACGCGCTGCTCCACCGCGCTCTCGGGTGACGTCATCCCGGCCAACGACACGCTGTCCGGCTCGGTCACTGTGCGGGTAAGAGACGCTGGCGTCGCCGGCATCAACAAGCCGGTGGGGACCTACGGGCCGCGGGAAGTCGTTACCCCGACCGTAACCGTCCGCAATTACGGCAACGTTCCGACCGGCTTTGAGGTCTGGATGCTCATCACCGACCCGAACGGAGTCCTCTACTACTCGGACAGCGAAACCGTAGCGAATCTCGACCCCGCCAACAACCTGGTTCTCAACACCTTCCAGCCCTGCACCCTCCGGCTCCTCGGCGATTGGGCGGTCAAGTGCAGCACCGCCATGGCCGGTGACGCTAACCCCGAGAATGATGTCATGACCGGCGGGTTCGCGACACGTTCGCAGTGGGTGGAGATGAACTCCATGCCTGCGCCACCCTCATACCGACAGGTCAAGGACGGTGGCTGGCTCACCTTTGATGCCGGAAGCGGCCTCATCTACGCCGCCAAAGGCAACAAGTCGAGCGACTTCTACTCCTACAATGTGGGTACCGGCGAGTGGGCCACGCTCTGGGGTATACCGCTCGGTCTTGAGAACAGGCTGCCGCGCCGGGGTACGTGCGGCGCAGCCGATGGCTCGGGCTACGTCTACATGGCCAAGGGCAACAACACCCTCGGCTTCTGGCGCTATGATGTCGCGACCGACACCTGGATCCAGCTTGCCAATGTACCTGCTGGCGGACACCGCAAAGTCCGGGCCGGTGCGGCGGTGTACGTTCAGAGCGGCGACTCCGGCTACGTCTACCTGCTCAAGGGCCCGACCTCTGAGTTCTACCGCTTCAATGTAGCTGAGTGGAAGTGGGAGACAATGCAGCCTGCTCCATCCGGCAACCGCCCGAGGTGGTACGCGGGGTCGTTCCTCGTGTTCGACGGCGACCACACCATCTACGCCCACAAGGGGCGTTACCACGAACTCTGGGCCTATGACGTGCTGACCGACAAGTGGAGCGGCGTGCGGCTCAAGAGTATGCCGTTCGTCGGACGTACGAGTCGTTTCCGGAGGTCGCGCGACGGCGGGTCCGGCACCTGGTTCGAGGGCGGGATCTACACGCTCAAAGGCGGCAGCACCAGTGAGTGCTGGCGCTATGACGCGGCCGCCGACGCGTGGGCCGAATTCGACTCCCTGCCGTCGCTTGGTCGTGTCGGCAGGACGCGTCGAGTCTACGCCGGCGCAAGCATGGTGAACGCTGACGGTTCGCTCTTCGCCCTCAAGGGCAACAAGACGAACGAACTCTGGCGCTACACGCTCGGATACGCGACCGCTGCGCAGCCGGCGCGTGAGGGCGTCATGGCCGCGGAGGCACTCGCCACTCCCCACTCGCCGTTCGCCATTCACCTGAGACCGAACCCGCTGGTTTCTGGCTCAGCAACGCTGCACTGCAACCTGCCGAAGGGCGCGGTCGCGTCGCTTGAGGTCTTCAATGCCACCGGCCGCCTGGTACATTCGTCATCCGGGATTCGACACTCGTCATTTCCGCTTGACATTCGTTCAATGCCGGCCGGCGTCTACCTGGTCAGGGTCCAGACCGGTGACCTGACCGCTACGCAGAAGCTGGTCATAGAAAGATAGCGGCCGGGAGCTGCAGCGAACCGAGGCGGCCTGCGGGCCGCCTCGGTCTTTCCTGCAGCTCATCGGTCAAATTGATCCCATTCGTCCCTTCGGTCCCATTCCACCCTGGAAGAGAACAACTACAAGAGTTTCGCCTCTCTGACTCGGCTGGCCGCCGCTCCTGCTTTTTTTGCACCACACGACCAGAAGTGATTGACACAGCGGGAACGTGGCTGCTATAATTCGCGTAAGTGCCGTTACTTCCGCATCTGCCCGGGTTGCATCCCCCGGCCGAGTCCGGCCGTGACGCGGCATCCGGGTTTCAGTCGGGGCTGACGAAGCACGGCTTCAGGGTAGAAGGCAAATGTACTGAGATGACGCTTCTTGCATGGAAACGCATAGTCCCTCCCGAGGAGGAATCGTGAGTAAACACACGGTGTTGATACTGCTCGTGCTGTCGGCAGCCGCAATTGCGGCTTCTTGGACCGGCAGCTTCAGTTTTTCCCCCAGTTCCGTAGCGCTGACTGACGCGTCGCGCGACGGCCGGGATTTCCGGCTGGTGCAACCGGTCAGGGATATGTCGCCGGCCGGCCTTGCGGTGCTGACCTCAGCCGCACCGGGAAAACCGCTCCTCCCGGAGTGGAGCTTCACGCTCGTGATTCCCCAGGGCATGCGGGTCGCGGGTGTTGACTGCCAGGCCACCGGAACGACCGAACTGGTTCGTGGGCTCCAGATACTCCCCGGCCAGGCCCCGGTCCCGTTCACCCAGAGGATTCTGCCGCCGTTCGTCTCCCCTGACCCGGCGGTATATGGGTCAGATGCAACTTGGCCAGGCCGGTTTGCCGCGGCAAGCCCGGTCGGAATCAAGTCCGGGTTCCGGCTGGTCACGATAACACTCCATCCGCTCCAGTACCGGCCTGCGTCCGGCCGGCTGACCATCGCCGGCGAACTGACGGTCACCGTGCGCTACGAACCCGACCCGCTCGCGCCGCGCGAGTTCCTGACCTCCGGCCAGCTCGAAACCTTCGGCCCGGCAGCGCAGGCGCTTGTCTACAACCGCGGTGACGTGAACCGGTATGCCCCGTCTCCTCGGGCGGCCTTTTTCGGCGATGTGGACTACGTAATCATCACGTCTGACGCCCTTTCGAGCTATTTCCAGCCGCTGGCCAACTGGCGCACGCGGAAAGGCTTCAAGACCGAGATTCAGACCGTCTCATGGATAACTGCAAACTACACCGGCCGCGACACGCCTGAGAAGATCCGCAACTTCATCATCGACTACTACAACAACAAGGGCACGCGCTGGGTGCTGCTCGGCGGCGACAACGCGGTAGTCCCCTGCCGCCGGGCGCGAGCCTACTGCGCCGGCGAGACGGGCAACATCCCCTGTGACCTCTACTACGGCGATATCCAGGGCAGCTGGGATGACGACAACGACAACATCTTTGGTGAGCCCGGTGACGACACCGTGGACTTCTACTACGACCTCTACGTCGGGCGGGCGTCGGTCGACAATTCCACCCAGGTTCAGACCTTCGTGAACAAGGTCATAACCCACGAGAAGAACCCGCCGACAGACTACCTGCGCAAGATGCTCTTGGCCGACGCACTACTCTGGTCCGGGTACAACCACCGGCAGTCAAACGACTCAATTGCCGCCATCACGCCGTCCGGCTGGACCGACGTATTCATCCACGACCCGGGCAGTTCGACTGCGGTGCGCGACTCCATCAACAACGGATTCCAGTTTGTGCATCTGGTCGGCCACGGCAACGAATTCGGCATCTACGACGGCAGTAACGCCTACTACAACACCAATTTCGCCAACAGCCAGACCAACGGCGACCGCGTCAATCTGCTCAACTCGATTGCCTGCTACAGCGGCAACTTCGAGTACTCCGACTGCGTCGCCGAAGCCGCGCACAACCGCAACGGCGGCGGCAGCATCGCGGTGGTGTTCAACTCCCGCTACGGCTGGGGCACGCCGCCTTACATCGGGCCGTCGGAGAAACTCGACATCCGATTCTATGACTACTTCTTCAACCACGACACGATGCCCATCGGCATCACCGAGGCCCTGTCCAAGGAGGTCTACCGCAACTACGCCATCTCGCAGGGAGTCTGGCGCTGGTGCTACTACGAAACCAACCTGCTCGGCGACCCGCTGCTGTTGATGTACGAGAACATCCCGAGCCCGCTCGCCGCGTCCTTCACCGAGCCGATCGGCACGGGCAGCCAGATGTTCACCGTCACCGTGACAGCGGCCTCAAATCCGGTGGCCGGAGCACTCGTCTGCGTGGCCAAGGGTGCCGAGGTGTATGCGCGCGAGTACACGAACTCATCCGGACAGGTCTCGCTCGCCATCAATCCGACGACCGCCGGCTACATGTATGTGACGGCGACCCGCGCCAACCACCTGCCGGACGAAGACACCTGTCAGGTCAATCCGTTCAGCATGGGCGACGTCGGGGTCACAGGCATCGTCGCTCCAACCGACACCGTCGACTCCGGTACGGTCGTGACGCCGCGGGCCTGGGTCCACAACTTCGGAACCACAAACGCGACCTTCCCGGCAACCATGCTCGTCGGCTCGGGCTACGCTAACACCCAGACTGTCACGAACCTCGCCCCCGGCGACTCGGTCGAGGTCAGCTTTGCCGACTGGACCGCGGCCCCGCGCGGTACGCGGGCCGTTCGCTGCTCGACCGACCTCACCGGCGACCAGAACGCCGCCAACGACACCCTGTCCGGCTCGGTCACGGTCCGGGTGAGGGACGTCGGCATCGTCGGCATCAACCGGCCGGTCGGCAGCTACGGACCACGGGAAATCATCACCCCGACTGTGACTATCCGCAACTACGGCAACGTCCCGGCCGACTTCGATGTCTGGATGCTGCTTACAGACCCGAACGGCACGCAGTGCTACTCGGAGAGCACAAGCATAGCGGGCCTCGACCCTGCCAACAACGTGACCGTTGACGCCTTCCGGCCCTGCACGCTTCGGGTCCTCGGCGACTGGGCGGTCAAGTGCAGTACCGCCCTTGCCGGTGACGCGCACCTCGGCAACAACGTGCTCACCGGTGGGTTTGCGGTCCGCTCGCAGTGGGTTGAGATGAACTCCATGCCTGAGCCCCCCTCGTACCGTCAGGTCAAGGACGGTGCCTGGCTCGCCTACGATGCCGGAAGCAGCCTCATCTACGCGGGCAAAGGCAACAAGACCGGCGACTTCTACTCCTACAACGTAAGCACCGGTGAGTGGACCACGCTCCAAGGCATCCCGGCCGGCCTCGATCGTAAGCTGCCGCGCCGGGGTGCGTGCGGCGCCGCCGATGGCTCCGGGTACGTCTACATGGCCAAGGGCAACAACACCCTCGGCTTCTGGCGCTACGATGTCGCGACCGATACCTGGATTCAGCTCGCCAATGTACCGGCCGGCGGCCACCGCAAAGTCCGAGCCGGCGCGGCGGTCTACGTGCAGACCGGCGACTCAGGCTACGTCTATCTGCTCAAGGGCCCGACCCGCGAGTTCTACCGGTTCAACGTGGCGACGTGGACCTGGCAAACGATGCAGCCGGCGCCGATGGGTAACCACGCGAAGTGGTACGGCGGGTCATTCCTCGCGTTCGACGGCGACCACACCATCTACGCTCACAAGGGTCGCTACCACGAACTCTGGGCCTATGACGTGCTGACCGATAAATGGAGCGGCGCGCGGCGGAGCGGCATGCCGTTTGTGGGACGTGCCGGCCGCAGCCGAAGGTCCCGGGACGGCGGGTCCGGGGCCTGGTTTGAGGGCACTGTCTACGCCCTCAAGGGCGGCTCGACCACCGAATGCTGGTGCTACAACGCGGCCGCTGATGCCTGGACCGAATTCGACTCCCTGCCGACGCTGGCCAAGTCCGGTAAAATACGCAAGGTGTATGCCGGCGCGAGCATGGTGAACGTCGACGGTACGCTCTTCGCCCTCAAGGGCAACAAGACCAACGAACTCTGGCGCTACGCGCTCGGGTACGCGACCGCTCCGCAGCCCTCGCGCGACGGCGTCACGTCCGCGCAGGCGCTCGACATTGGACCTTCGCCGTTCGACGTCAACCTTTCCCCTAACCCCGCCTCCGGCCCCTTCGCCACGCTCTCCCTCTCTCGTTCCTCCACTCGGTCCCTCGATCCCTCGACCCCTCGATCCCTTTCCGTTTCTGTCTTCAACGCCTCCGGCCGCCTCGTCCAATCGTCAATCGCCATTCGCCACTCGCCATTCCGCCTTGACCTCCGGTCGATGCCGGCGGGCGTGTATCTGGTGAAGGTGACGGCCGCAGGCTCCAGCACCACGCAGAAACTTGTGATCGATAGATGACGGTGAGGAGCTGACCGAAAACGAGGCGGCCTTCGGGCCGCCTCGTCTTTCTCCGTGGGGTATAGGTCCGATAGGTCCTATTCGTCCGATTCCCGCTCCGCTCAGAAGTAGAACAGGTACCGCAGCTTCACCGCTCCGACCCGGCTGGCCAGGGCCAGACCTTCGCCCGAGTCAAAACGGAAGTCATTAAACGCCACGTAGAGCCAGCTCTTGGGCAGGAAGTTCCACGAAAACAGGCAGCCGATGCGGTTGCTCCGGAACTGAGTCGAATCCCACCTGGTCTCCGGCGTTCGCAGTACGATCTCATCATAGAGGTTGATGGAAGTCTTTGAGTTCAGCCGGACGTCAACGCGCGGCCGTGCCACCGTGGTGACACCGACGACGCGGTTCTGCGGGTCGAGCTCCCAGTTGTTGCTGCCGCCGACCACCACGGCGACGTGGCCCGCGATGTAGAATGTATAGTACAGCCAGTCCGAAGCATTGTAGGCGACGAAGCCGCGGCTGTAGTTGTAGCCTCGCCCGGCATTGCCGCCGAAGCTAAGGTTGTACTTCAGATGGGTCTTTTCTACGGACAGGTTCAGGCTGTTGACGGGAAACTGGGTGTCAGCCTCGGCCTGCTGTCCGGCTTCGCCGCCCACGTAGATGTAGCAGTTGCTGCGCAGGCTCGCGTTCGCACCAACGCCGGCACCATAGGAGAGGTTGTCACTGCCCGGCTCGCGTGTGAAGCCGAGTCTGGGCATGACTGTCAGTCGGGCAAGTTCGCCCCGGCCGCGGAACCGCGGCCCGGCCGCGGCATGGAACTGGACACGGCCGGCCCAGGGTACGAACCCGATGTCGGTAACGTCGAAGGAATCGCTGATTGCCTGGAGCGCACCCTCGGCGGCGATGTTGCCGTTCAACAGGCCGGAGTAGGTGGAGTTCAGTCCCCAGCCGGTCTTGCCGTTCCGGTCGCTGGCTGCGGCCTGGATGACTGCGTTGTGCGGTCCGGTCGAGAAGTTCCAGTCCCCGCCCAGGGCGAAGTTGTAGTCATCGGCATCGGCCATGGTGCCGCTGAAGATCAGGCCGCCGGTCGTCTGCTCGGCGATTCGGGTCCGGCCGGAGAGCACGCCGAACGCGCGCCGCGGCTCGATCACATTCCCGCCTGTGTCCTTGAGCGCGTCGGTGTAGGCGCCGATAGCACCGAGGTTGGTGAAACCCTGGCGGGAGGTCAGCTTCAGCCCGCCGAGAATCGGCACCGGTTCCTGTCCGACTGCCTTGCCGATGCGCCGCGAGTCGAAGGTGTTGAGCGAGCCGTATCCGTTGCGGCTTCCCGTCATCCGGAAGAATTCTCTTCCCTCGACGAAGAACGGCCTCCGCTCCGAGAGGTAGGTCGGATAGCGCGAGAGGTTGAACGAGTACGGGTCGGCTTCAATCTGGGCGAAGTCCGGAAGAACCGTTGCGTTGAGGCTGGTCTGCGGCGTCAGGTCCCACTTCAGGTTCAGGCTCGCACGCGGCCGGACGCGCTCGGCGATGTCGGCGACGGTCTTCACTGTGTCTCTTGCGTCCTGGTCGTAGCGCACGAAACCTTCCGGATACAGCTCGAAGTAGTAACCCCGCGCCTGCGGGTCGACACCGGCGAGCCGGCCCGCGTTCGACACGCGCATCCCGCCCTCCTCCTCCGGCACATGCTGCCAGACCAGCCGTTCCTGGTTCGCGGCAATCATCCGGTCGAAGTTCACGCCCCACTCGACCGCGTCCGGCCGGTAGCGTATCGACTTGAACGGTATCCGGATTTCGACTTCGTACCGGTCGTCGTACATCTTCGTGGCGGCGTACCAGACGCAGTCCCAGGACCAGTCCCAGTTGTTGCCGTCGTCGAGCAGCATTCCGTCCAGGTAGAGGCCGCTGCCGTACACCCGGAAGAAGTAGCCGTTCGACCGGGAGTCGGTCGGGTCGAGGAAGAGAGTGACCTCCTCCTCCAGACCGTACAGGACGGCAACCGGCCGGTGCCTGGCGGCGTAGCAGCGAAAGGCGACGTACAGGTTGCCGTCATCCTGCAGCAAGCGGACCACGGTCCGCTCAGACGCTGCCCCGCCGTCGTCCGGCCACGACTGGACGAAGTCGTCGCTCGAATCGGCCTGCGACCAGACTTCCTCAATCCGGCCGTCGATGCGGGGCGGGGTCGCTACCGTCGTTACGTTGACTGTCTTGGTCGGTGCGGCGGTCACGAACAGTGCGAGAATCAGGTACATCGTGCCTCCTCTTCAATCTGCGGAAGAACCGGGGAGAAACCAACCACCGGGACACCGGAAAGTCCGGATGTGGATTGCGGCAGCACGGCTGCCGCTTTGCGCAAGAGCGGGAGCTGCGCTCCCGCACTCCAAATCTGTCTGTGTAATCTGAGGAATCCCGGCCCGGCTCACCGTATCTGCTCCAGAGTATCGGACTCGGGGTCGTAGTTGATAAGCCGCCGTGTCGGCCTCGACAAGGCAAGCGGTGCAAAGCAGAAGAGCGTCACCGCGAATGTCACCGCAATCAGAGGCCGCAGCGGCAGAACCTCGGCCAGTCCGCCGGCCGCGGCGAACGCTATCGGCGTAAGGCCGCCGGCAATAGTACCGATGAAGCTGAACACCTTGCCCCGCAGGTTCTGCGGCACCGCGGTCGCCAATGTCGCGCTGAGGAAGGAGTTGACCACGGCATTGGTCGCCCCGAATGCTGCTGCCAGCGCCACCATCACCGCAACGTTCAGCCACGCCGGGATTACCGCGGCGCAGGCCATCGAGAAAAGGCCGCAGGCATAGAAGATTCTGAACCGGCGCCGATAGGCAATCTTCTTAGCCGAAGTGAAGAGGAACCCCGCGAACATGCCTCCGGTCAGCGCAGCCATCACGATACCATAGCCGCGCGAACCGAGTCCGGGCGTCCGCTGGAACAGCGGCAGGAACAGCGTGATGCCGATGACCGCGAAGAAATTGAGCGCGGCTGCGGTGAGCACCATGTAGCGGATGCCGCGGTACTGCCAGACAAAGGCAAGGCCCGTCTTCAGGTCGCGGAAGAACCGGAATTCCTGCGTCTCGTGCCGCACCTTCGGCACGCGTATCGGCAGCGAGGCCACGGCCGCGACCAGGTACGAAATCCCGTTGGCGAGGAACATGAGCGGCGCGCCCAGCAACTGGAACAGAAACCCGCCCGCCGCGTTTCCCAGTACTCCTGACCCGGTCTGGAGCAGGGCAAAAGCGGAATTGGCCTGGACAATCGACCCCTTGGGCACGATGTCCGGAATCGCCGAACCGACCGCCGGGTTGAAGAACGCCGATGCGATACCGATAGTGATGCCGGCCGCCAGCACCATCCACACCTGAATCAGGCCGGAGAACGCGGCCACGCCGACCAGCACCACGGCGAGTCCGCGCAGAGCGTCCATCGCCACGAGCATCCACTTCCGGTCCGCCCGGTCCACCAGCACTCCGGCAAACGGCGCAATCGCTACCCGCGGCAGCGACGAAACGGCCATCAAGGTGCCCATGACTGCGGTAGACCCGGTCTTGTTCAGTACCCAGAAACCGAGAGCGATTGCATAGACCGCGTCGCCCAGCGCTGATACGAGCTGCCCCTGCCACAGCAGATAGAAGCTAAGATTCCACAGCCGCGGCTTCGCGCTGATAACGACCGCTTCCGGCGCGGCCGCTGCCACCGGTTCAATTACCGCCACCGCCGCCTGCTCGCTCGTCGCCATCACCATCCCGGAAAACGGGGACTGTCCCGCAGCGAGTTCGACGCAGCTGCTCCGGGGGACCGTCCCCTGTTTTCCGAAGTGTCCGTGCTCACAACGCCATCTCCGGCCGCCCCGACGCCCGCACCACGACCTCGTGCATGCGGTTAGCGCTCACGACCACCTCCGGCATCAATCCGGCCGGACGCTCCGCGGTCACCACGACCTCGGGCACATCTCCCGGCAAAACGGGGACTGTACCGCGCGCCGCTCGTTCCTGCGGTGGCGAAGCCACACGCTCCGAGGGACTGTCCCCAGTCTTGCCGCTCGGCACCTGCGCGACAATCCCCAGACCGGCCACCAGCAGCGCAACCAGAACCACGGCCAGTAACGAACCTGTCAGCATTCTCATAACGGACCTCCTCATCTGCGAATCCTGTCTTCCTTCTAGACGCAGCGCCCGCCGGCAATGTTGCGGGTTCTTGCATCTCAGTGCTATTATTAGTAGCTTCATGATACGTTAGTAGTAAAATACTACTAATTAGCTCCCGGGAGTCAAGCACGGCTTGGCGGCGGGGTGCGGCGGCGGTTTTCGGGTCTGGTTCCGCCTGCTACGCGGCGGGGTTTGAGGTCAGGGGACCGGCGGTCGCGGCTCGCCCTGCCAGCCGTAGACGGCGAGGGGGGTGGTGCCGTCGGCGTTGAACCGGACGCCTTCGGCCTCAAGCAGCTTCCGCTGCAGAACGCCACCGGAGCCGGGCAGCGTAATCCGGCCCCCGGCCGCGAGCACGCGGTGCCAGGGCAGGTTCTTCTGGCTATGGAGCACGCGTACAACCTCACGCGCCCCGCGCGGGTCTCCGGCCATTCCCGCAATCTGGCCATAGGTCGCGACCTTGCCCTTCGGTATGCTCCGAATCAGCTCGGCCGCCCGGAACGTGAAGCTGTCAGGTTCAGACTCAGCAGACATTCAGGATTATCCTCTCTCAATTGTGCTGTGAGTTCAGCGCCGTGTCAAAGTGAACTGTGACCGCTCCGCAGGCTACCCTATCTGGCGCGGGCTTTGTCGCGAAAACGAGAATTGTGCCCACTCTACCCTGGCAGTCATTGAACCACGGACAGATACCGATGTCCGGGCCGACGGCATCCGCTGGCACTCGGTCACTGGTGCTTTGATTGATCATTGGGTCTTGGCACTTGGTTGCTTACCGGCGCCCTCCTCACAGTCGCTCCGCTCTCCCTCTCCTCCATGAGGAGAGGGTCGGGGTGAGGAGTCCTGCAAACTGCCTACTGCAGACTAGGACCTCGCGCCAGCGGCGCGTTGTGTCTCTCGAAGTACGTCGCATTGCTCGCCAGAAAGCTCCGGCAGATGCGCATTCAACTGCGTGCGCGCCTTCATCCCTGGTCCGCCTCTTCAGCGCTGCGCTGAAAGCTCACCGCGAAGCTCGTCGGAAAGCTCGTCAGAAACCTCGCCCGAAAGCTTAGTCGAAAGCTCGTTCAAGAGCTTCTTTGAAGGCTCATTTCAGAGCACCGTTCAAAGCTCGGACAAAAGCTCACTTCAGAGCTTCTCGCAAAGCTCGCCCAAAACCTCAACCTTAACCTTAACCTAAACCTTAACCCAAAGCTCAATCTAAACCTTAACCTAAACCTTGGGCTAAACCTCAGCCTCAACCTTAGCCTTTTCCTTACTCGATTGCAGCCCCCCGGGCAGTCTCCAGTCCGTACCCCGTACGGGAATTCGACGTAAAACGTCGCCCCTTCGACAAGCTCAGGGCAGGCTCTGACGCCGATGGAAGGGTCTCTCATGAAGATTCTTTAACAAATCGGGCATTGAGGAGCGTATAACATAGTGAGGGCGCTCCGCGCCAGCCACAAGCCGCAAGGCTCAAGCTCAAGCGCAAGCCCCGAAGTTCGATAGTCGAAACGACAAAGGAGAATCTGTATGGAAAGCCTGCTCGAACCGGTCGAGTTAAACCGGGAAACAACCCAGGCGCTGGACGAAATCCGCTCCGGCGCAGAGAACGCGCTCTACGGCACGGCCTCGGCCGATGCCGAAGAGAAGGTCAACCGCTACGTCCTGCCCCTGATTGAAGGCTCGGGCCTGCCGAACCTGCACGTCATGCACTACCGCTGGTACTTGCGCGAACTCGCGCGCCACTGGCGCACCCGCAAAGGCCGTGACCTCGCCTTCCACCTCGAACTCTGCATCAGGAAATGGGTGGGCCTCGGCCTCGAACCGAGAACGCTCCAATTCCTCGTCTGCGAAGCGCACCAGCGCCTCAAAGGCAAGTCCGAAGGACGAAGTGGAAATGACGAATGCCGGACAGGAACTGCGGACGCCGACCTCACCACAAAGTCACAAAGACACGAAGACGATGGTGAATCCGGAGCTTTGGACTGCGGGAGCGAACTGTCCGACAGGGGCGCCGGGCCAACTCCCGCTTTTCCGGCCCGGACGGACGGACCCGAAAAAGCGGCAGCCCCGCTGCCGCACTCCATAGAGCTTCGCTCACAATCTGTGGAATCTGTGGATGACCCTCCGGAATCTGCGGATGTCCGGCCCGGACACTCGATCCCTCGATCCCTTGATCCCTCGATCCCTTCCGGCTCGCACTCGATCCCTCGATCTCTTGATCCCTCGATCCCTTGCAGCACGACGCCGTCGAAGCTGTCTACGGATGAACAGGAGCGGCGGTGAAACCGAGTGACAGGCGGAGTGCGCTCTCCGTCGACCGCGCCGTCCAGCGCTACGCCGCATCGCTCCGGCAGGGGTCAAACCCCTGCCGGGCCGACGGCGACTCAGCCGGCCAGACCGAGAACTTCCGCGACGCCTTCGAGCGGGCCAGCCTCCGTTACGCGCAGATCAAAGAAGTGCTCTGCAACTCCGGTGTCGTGGTGTGCCAGTTTGTCGTGTACCGCAGCTTCGGCCTCCACGTGGACAAACTCTGCCGCGACTACTCAGGCGAATCGCTCCGTCTGATGGTCATGGACGCAATTGCCCGCTGGAGATCCTATGGCTGCGACGCTGGAATCCTCGGCTCAATCTGTGATCAGGTCTTCGGGCTGAGGCTGAACTAGCTGGCGTCAGAGCTTGATCGAGACGACCCGGTTCTTCTCGTCGAAGCTGACGGACTTGAACTGGTCAAAGAAGCCCTGCCTGCCCAGCATTCCGGGGATGGGCAGTGGTTCGCTGGTGATGGCAAACCGTGACGGGAAGGTCCTCCCCTCGAACTCTATCGCGGCATCGTGAAACCAAGAGTTGACAGTCGCACGACCCAGGCCGCGCAACTGACACGGCTCGCCGGACTGAATGTTCGTGATGCCCAGCGCGGCTCCGATGTCCGACCTCAGCACGCAGAAGTCTGCGCCGGAATCCACCAGAAGGAGCATCCGCGGCGTTGCGTGCTGGTCTCTGTGGACTCGGACAGGAACCCAGGGATAGTACACGGCCCGCGTCTGGGTGACGCCCGGCGCCACAGGCACCCGGCGGCAGTAGTACGGGATTCTTATCTCGGGCACGCGCCGCTACAGGATGAGGGCGCAGTTTCTCGGCGGGACCTGAAAGAGAGTGACGCTGTCCGTCTTGCCGACGGCTTCGAGCTTGCGAACGACAGCCTCGTACGTGGACGCGACCGCCACGACCTTGTCAGGTCGGTCGTTCTCGTGCGCGACCCAGCTACCCGCGCGGATCGCCGTCGCTTCGTCGTTCTTCTTTTCGGGCATGGTCAACTCCTGTTACAGCCTGTGGTCTACTGTTTCTAAAGTATCGTATTGCACTGCGGCCGGTTGTCAAATCAGTGCCGAACACATTGATTATACTCTGCCATGGACCTTTCGCAAGTCTGCAGACGGCAAGCCGCAGGCCTCCCACTTCCACACCTGCAAACTGCAAACCGACGCTTGGTCGCCCTGACGCCGATGGAAGGGTCTCGCCTGGTCACTGGTCACTCGCGCGCAAGCGCGTGGGTTTTCGCGCTGGACATTCTCCCCAAGCCGTGAGCCGCAGGCCGTCGGCCATCCCGCCCGATACTGCTAACAGCTACCTGACTAACTCCCTAACTCGCGGCGAAGCCGCGTCCGTTGGAGGTGAACTAGCCCCGCGGCCTCGCCGCGTGTCAGGAAACTTTTCTTGCGTCCCCGGAATTACACAGAGAATCCCTGACTCACAACGCTTGCGCTTGGGCTTGAGCTAACTGTGGGCTTGTGGCTTGAAGCTTAAGGCTGTGGCGGAGCCACCTCGTGGCCCGCTGCCCTTGACGCTGCCATGAAATATGGTGACTGTCCCTCATTCCCTGCCACAGCTCATCGCCCTGGGTGCCCCACCTGAACGCCATGCGCCAGTAGTTCATACTTCATCGCCTCCCTTGAGCGCCTTCACACGTGGGGCGAAGACCTTGTAGAACAACTCCACGTTCTTCCTCAGCCATTCGAACTGGTCCGGCCACGTGGCTCGGTCGAGGACATCGGCCGGCCTTCGCGTGTGTATACGTGCCATCTGCTTTTCCTCAGGGTTGTACCACAGCAACTGCTGGCCGACCTCACGCTCGATGGCTTCCCGTTGCTCGGACAGTTGAGCGAAGTGCTTCTTCGCATTGCCGCCGCTCATGTATAGCTCAACCCGTATTTCCGGGCCCGTCTTTCCAGTCTCCGAGTCCCAGAGCGACGTAATCGACGCGAGCCACATTCCCGGCCACCCGACATTGTGATTCATCCAGTGCTTTGCGGCTGGCGTTTGGCACGGAATCTTGCTCTTGGACGACATGTACTCGGAGTACTTCGTCCAGAATTCCAGTTGCGCGCTCTTGCGCTCGGTTCGCTCGCCCTTCGCGGCCGTCGCCCGGACCTCCCGCGCCCAGTCATTCGGCTTGGAGACGATGTTGAACTTCGGGGCAGGCGGGGAATCGCCTATGCGCCAGAGCTCGACCTCTAGCCCGAGGAATGACGTCTTCTCGTCGGTGTGCTCGTTCAGCCAATCCAGTGCGGCGCGGTGCTCCTCAGTGAACTCCGGGGCAATCCAAATCATCGTCGCCGCCTCAAGGCCAGCGGCGTAGGTCAGAATCTGCCCGAGGTGCGAGTGGTCCGTTCGTTCGAGTTGATTCTCTATGACAACCCAGGAATCTGTCGATAGATCTTTGCACAGAATATCGGCAACGAATCTGCCCACGGCCTCTTCCTGCCCCGCCAGCTCAAGCTGCATGCCCAACGTCTCACCCAAGAGGCGCAGATTATCTTCCTGCGCGAGCCACGGCGTGAAGTCGCCGGACTCGCTTAGCCACGCCTTGCGCAGGTCTACTTTCTCTAGGCGTCCTAGGTCTGGCATAAACTACTCACCGCCGTCGCGGGCCTGCCAGTCCTCGTCCTCTTCCGCGACAGGCACCCAGATGCGCTTGAGTGGCAACTCGGCCTTGATGTCGTCATCCAGATGGTCGTAGTTCGCGAAGAGTGCTTCGAAAAGCTCCTTCTGGGACCACAGCCGTACGCGGAAGTAACTCGCCGCCATCTCCTTCTGCACGTTGCTCCGGTAGCCGCTCCAGGAAACGAACAGCCCCTCCTGCGCCCCGAACTTGGTCACGGCCCCGAGCAGCTTGTCCACCGCAGGACGGTCAATGGGCGTATCGCCTGACTTCACCTCGACGCACAAACGAGGCGCTCCGAATCCCAATGGCGGTGCGCCGGCGAGAATGTCCGCGCCGCCGTCCGCACCTTCAGGACTGCGATACGTCGAGTAGCCCTGCGCCTTCAGAATGGCCTCCACCAGTCGCGTCAGACCATGCCCCTTGAAATGGGCCAAGATAGCCTGCGCGATCTGGTCGTGGGCGAGTTCCTCAAGGTCGCGGCTACCGACCTCCGCCTCGTCCGGCGGAGTAGCGTCGGGCGGGACCACCAACCCTGCTTCCGGTCGCCAGCCACTGGCACGCATTGCGGCGATGCGGGCTTCCGCATTGTTGCGCTGGATACGGCAAATGGTCGTGAAGGCACCGAGGGAGTACAGCAGGTCCTTCCCGAAGCGCGTCCGAGGTATTGCCTCGCCAACCCACTTCACCGAACGCCAATGGTAGTAGGGGCTGGGCCCAGTCGGTTCGAAATGATAGTCGCCGGTGATCTCGGCTATTTGCAGGGCAGGTTGAGTCTTGAGCGGCACGACCACGATGTCGCCCTTCTGCATCGCGTGTGCGAACGGCCAAATCTGGCTCGCCCATTGCATAATTGTCTTCGGTTTGGTGTCGGGGTAGCGTTGTGTCAGTGCCTCTATCAACTTGGACCGGTCCTTGAGCTTGGAGAGGTCCACATCAAGATTCTCCCAAGTCACATAGACTCGGTTCTCGGTGATGTACTTCTGCTCAAACTCGCCGTGCTTGCCAGCCCTAACTAGCCAAACTGCCATTGCTTCCTCCAATCATCAGCCCGAACCTGATGCCGTCTCGCGCAATGCCGAGGCCCCGGCACGCAGTTTCCGATACGCCTCCCTTGCCAGCCATTCGGTCACCACCTTCTGGAAAGCCGGGTCGTTCATGTAACGGACGAAGATTCCCTCGTTCTGATCCATGCGTTCTACGAAGAGCGTCTCAAGCAGGTTCTTGAACACGAGTTCGAACTTGTCCTCCGGGTTCACCGCAGCCGCCTGTTTCATGGCCTCGTCGGTCATGGCGGCCTCCACAACCTGGTCAAAGAACAACTGGTCTGCCTGGTTGAAGTCGGTTCCGAACCGCTCGTTCACGATGTCTATCAGCCGCGACAGAGCCATCGGTTCATCGCGCACCAGTCCGCTTCCGACCTCAGACGGCCCGTCGAGGCGGGATGCCTCTCCATCCTTCAAGCAGATAGAACCCTCGCTCAACTTCTGAAGCCGGTAGTAATCCAGCCGCACGCTCTCGTCAAACTGGTAGCCGGGTCCGCCCTGTCGTCTTGGGAGCTTCGTCGCGAGATGACGCAGAAAGACGTACAACCGTTCCAAGTCCGAATCCTGATACGGAATGACCTGACTCAGGAACGCATAGAGGTTCCGGAACGCTACGACATTGCCCCGCCAGAGCTCGGCCTCGGCCTCATCCCGGTCACGCCAAGCCTTGAAGCGCGACACCGCCGGGTCAAGGATGGCGTTCATAGCCTGATGGTCAGACGGACTCTGCCTCTGCTTCGGCTTGAAGTAGACCATACAGAACCGTTCGACCTCTTCGGCCAGAAAGATGCCCGACTCGTCCAGTTCGCCCTTAAGCTGGTACATTCGTGCCGGGTCAACCTCGTCGCCCATCTCCGCGCCTTCGTAGTAGACCTTGAACGCCTCGCGAATTTCCTCGCGGTCGTTCACGAAGTCCAGGACAAACGTGTCTTCCTTCAGCGGATGGATGCGGTTCAACCTGGACAGCGACTGCACCGCCTGAATGCCGGCCAGTCGCCGGTCCACATACATCGTGTGCAAGAGCGGCTGGTCGAAGCCGGTCTGGTACTTCTCGGCCACGAGCAGAACGGAATACTCTGGGGTGGCGAACTTCTCCGGCAGTTCCTTCTCGCGGATGCCGAGGTTCATACCCTCTTCCGTGTAGGTCACGTCCTCCAGCTTGTCGTCTTGCACCGTGCCCGAGAACGCCACCAGCGTCTTGATGGCATAGCCCTTCGCCGCGATATACACGTCGAAGCTCTGCTTGTAGCGTACCGCCTCCAGCCGCGAGCCGGTCACGACCATCGCCTTGGCCCTGCCGCCGATACGGTGTCGGGTTACGGCATTGAAGTGCTCTACCATGACCTCGGTCTTCTGGGCGATATTGTGCGGGTGCAGCTTCATGAATCGCGCCAGCGCCTGTGCCGCTTTCTTCCTTTCAACGTTCGGGTCATCGGCACATGCCTTCAGCAACCTGTAGTACGCCTTGTACGTGATGTAGTTCTTGAGCACGTCGAGGATGAACCCCTCGTCTATCGCCTGCCGCATCGTATAGCGGTGCGTCGGCTCGCCGTCTCGCCCGAAGACCGCGAATGTCTTATACTTAGGCGTGGCGGTAAACGCGAAGAAGCTCAGGTTCGCCTGCCTGCCGCGCTTGGCCATGCTGCGGAACAACTCCTCCATGCCCTCCTGACCATCTTCGGCTGCCCGTTTCCTGGCCTCTTCGTGCAGGTCTTCACCGCCAAGCACTTCCTTGAGGTCGGTTGCAGTCTCGCCGCCTTGCGAGCTATGCGCCTCATCCACTATGACCGCGCAACGCCGGGTCTGGAGTCTGCCTGTGCCTGCCGCGCCGCGTTCCTCGGCCATCTTGAGCAGATGGCGGGATACGAACGGGAACTTCTGGAGAGTGGTAATGATAATCGGAACCGCGTTCTCCAGCGCCTCGGCGAGTTGTCTGGAATCCTCGTCAATCTTCTGTATCACGCCTCGCGTGTGGTCGAACTGGTAAATCGTGTCCTGCAACTGCTGGTCGAGCACGACCCTGTCAGTCACCACGACCACGCTGTCGAAGACACGCTGGTTCTGTACGTCGTGCAGCGAGGACAGCCGGTGCGCCAGCCAGCCAATCGTATTGCTCTTCCCGCTCCCGGCCGAATGCTCAACAAGGTAGTTGTGTCCAGCTCCCTCGCTTCGAGCAGCTTCCACCAACAGGCGAACCGCCTGCAATTGGTGGTAGCGCGGGAATATCATCGTCTCCTTTTTCACCTTGCGGCCCTGGTCGTCGCGCCTCTCGTCCGACTGGAGGTGTATGAACCGCGCCAGGAGGTCGAGCAGGCTGTCCCGCTGCAGCACTTCCTCCCAGAGATAGCCGGTGCGATACGTCCTGCCGGCCGGGTCGGGCGGGTTCCCGGCCCCGTTGTTGTAGCCCTTGTTGAACGGCAGAAAGTACGTGGCAGTACCTGCCAGCCGTGTCGTCATGAATACGGTCTCGGTATCAACCGCGAAATGCACGAGGGTTCGGCGCCTGAACTCGAAGATTGGCTCACGCGGGTCACGGTCCTGCCGGTACTGCCTGAGCGCATCCTCCGCCGTCTGTCCGGTCAGTGGGTTCTTCAGTTCCGCCGTGGCCACGGGAATCCCGTTCAGGCTAATGGTCACGTCAACGGACTTGTCCGAGCGGGGCGAGAAGTGCAGTTGCCGCGTGATGCCGACCCGGTTAGCGGCGTAGCGGGCCTCCAGTTCCGGGTTCAACTCGTGCGCGGCCTTGAAGAATGCCACCCGCAGAGTCCGGCCATAGCACTTGAACCCATGCCGCAACGTCGCCAGCGCCCCGTTGGCGTCCATCCATTTGCAGAGGTCGCCAAGAACCTGGTCGCCTGTCTTGTCTCCGTGCAACGCCTCCAGCTTCTTCCACTCCTGCGGTTGGGTCTCTTGGACAAAGGCCAGCACAGTCTTCGGGAAGATGCCTCGCTCCCGGTCGAATCCGTCGCGGTCCACGGCGACGTAGCCATTCGCCAGCAAGTGGGTCTCGATGACGGCTTCGAAAGCCCTCTCGGCTCGACTCTCAGTCATCCGAAATCCGGTGGCTGCTTCGGGGAAACCCACGACATAGTGCTCTTCCGGAACCCGCGCGGAGCATAGAAGCCCGCAGGCTGATCATCCGGGTCGATGAGCTGCCCGCGGCCGTCCACCTGCCACCGGTACTCGCACGCGCAACCTGTCAGCCACTTCCTCGTAGATGGGTATGGCGACACCTTCGGCCACCTCCAGAGTCACAGCCAGGCCGTACCGGACTGGGGCGAGTATGTCACCGGCATCCGCCCGGCAGCTCACCTTGATGACTACGGCGTCACCGTCCTGGAAGTCAACGGCCTCTGTGCCCTGCAGAACGTCATGTTGGACCGTCCCCCGACTGGCCGCATTGACGCCTGCGCACATCCTGTTCGTAGCAAGCGCGTTCTGCGAGTCAAACCACAGGTGTGCGACCCTGTAGTTCTGACGGAGACAATTCACGGGACTGAACCAGGCTAGAGTGATCGCAAGGCGGCGCTTCTCTGTCTCGGCCGAAAGACTCGGTGGAAGGGGCAGCCGGAACTCGTGGGCCTCGCCATCCCCGAGTGCGCCGACGCCAAGCACGGTCACGCGCTGATCCGTGCAGTCCATGACCCTTGCTAGGTCAATCATTCCGTATCCAAGAAAGCGAGCGAGGGTCTCTCTGATCGTCCTACTATTGTCTGGTGTGCGGAGTACGGACTCGTACAGCGGCCCGGCCTCGCCCCAGTCCGCCCCATGTACGAGGAGCGTCTTGAGCAGCACAGCATCGTACTCCACCGGGAGGGCCGTGCCGTGGCGTGTTCGCAGGTTCTCCAACACATCGAATAGCAGGGCTGCGCCGCGCGACGCCAATGCCGCAGCGTTGCTAGTACCCCGCGTGTACATCGTTCGGTCCAGTTGGCCCGCCGGTCCAGGCGTGGCAACTTGGCATCCGGGGGCGCGGCTACTATTGACTACCTCAAGGGTGGTGCTAGACCGGACTCCCCCCAGCTTCTCCCTGAGGAGTTGCCTACCTCCCGGAAGGAGGATTTCCGGCTTGATTGAGCGCCGGTACCCGGGGCCGTGTGCGCTGATGGGGCTGGGAGCGCAGGCGAGGCTGAACGGGTCGATGTCGCGCGCGGCGAGCGCAGCGGTCGAAGCGTCGGCGTGGCTGGCCCCAAGCGTGAGGCTGTTCAACGCCTCCGCGGGTGACAGAAGCCGCCGATGCCTCGTGTCTGCCGCGACTGCCCTCAGGATTGCCTTCTCTGTGTCTTGGGGGCTGAGGGAGTGCAGATCTGCACTGGCGACTGCCAACGCAATATCCTGTGGGTGATTTCCTGCGCTAACTACGAAAAGTACGTTGTACTGATACGACAACCAGTCAAGCAGGCGAGCTAGAGAACTCATCTCGCGGTCGAACGGTCTGGCGCGATTACAGACAGAGAGGTTCACAACTCGAGTTTCACCCGCTGTTGGCGGACCTTCCCCGCCGGCGACAAACAGACGGCGGACCGCACGGTGGATGATATCGACAGGGAGGACATCTTCTGGTATCAGCTCTATGCACGACCCATCGAAGTCTCGGTGCGGCTTCATTATCGGTCGGACATACACGGGTCTACTCAACGGGAATCCACCACTCGTCAGGTCGCCTTGGCAGATCAGCGACGCGATAGCCGTTCCGTGGATACGCTCGGCCGCTTGGTAGCTACCTTCGAAGCCATCAGGGTCATCGAGCATCAAGCGCCCATCTAAGAGGCGATGTCTGGCGAGGGGCATGCCGTCGAAAAGCGCGACAACCGGAGCCCCCTGCGGTGGTTCTGTGCCCGCGCGCTGCGCGCCGAGAGGCTCCTGAGTGTCGGTGGACTCAGGAAGACGAACCGCGAACTGCCCGACGGGGCGCATGTAGCAGATGTCCTCGCACTGCAGCAAGCGGACCTCTCGCGACTCGAGTATGGCCTGCGCACCGCTGCTTGGAATCCTACCGAGGAGTCCATGGTATCGGATTTCGGGAATGGTGCACTGCTGAACGACCTCGCCACCAAGGCCGTTGACCAAGTCCCTGAGGTAACCCTCACCCTGCTGCCTGCGCTCAGTGTTTTCTCTGAACCAGAGTTCGGCCTCAAACGGTAGTACCTGCTGATTGTTGGCAATCCTCGTCAGCCAGTCCTCTTTGATGCCCGTATCACGGATGCGGTCTGTCGCGTCCCATGGTCGGATATTACGGAGATGTGCGAAGGCGTGCTGCCATGGAGTCAAGCCACGCGAGAATGGCCTCTCTGGCCGCCTCTGCCAAGCTCTGAAAAGCCCAGCCAACTCCCGCAGAGCGCGTTGGTCAGTCATAACTAGGAACAACTGCCCGCCGAGATGCTTCTCGGAATCGCGTTCGTCCGCGAAGCCGTCTTCCGGAGGGATGTCTTCTATCTCGAATTCGCCTAGCCACTCCAGCCCTGCGATTCTCTTTACCGCACGGAGGAAGTTCTGGACCGGGCCGACTGTCTCGAGTACCAAGACCTGCTCGGGCTGAAGGCCGAGCGTGTTGTGCTGGAGGGCCGTTCTCTGTCTGTTCATGGCCTGCTCAAGGCGCTGGAACTGCGGGGCAAGTCGCCTCGCTTGTTGCGACGGGGGAGGAACTCGTAGTCTCGGACCGCCTCCAAATCGTCGGTTCTTTGCCGCCCTTGCCGGTTCGGGGAAAACGAGAAGCGGACGCTCAGGCATGCTCGTCTACTGCCTTGAGGTCGGCCGTTCTCTTCTTAACGTGAACCGTACCCGCCACTGTTCCAAAGTCTGGGCGATGATCTTCCCCACTTCCGCTTCAGGCTGGCGCAGGGCGACCCTCCGAAGCACATCCGTGCCGAAATCCTCGACCTCGGCGAAGCTCAACCCTCTCAAGTGCTGTGCCAACCTCCGCGGGGTTGGGGCTAGAGAGAGTCCCGTACGTGCCTGGAACCGTCGGAACCACTCTTCAATCTGGCTCTGTCTGGGTGCAGGCAGCTCTAGACGTACCTGAAAACGTCGCCAGACGGCCCGGTCCAACAACTCCGGGTGGTTGCTGGCTGTCACGACCACAACGTAGCTTGGCAGGGCATCAACCTGTAGCAGGAGAGAACTCACCACTCTCTTTATTTCGCCCGTTTCGTGAATATCCCCGCGTTCCTTGCCGACCACGTCGAACTCGTCAAAGAAGAGGACGCACTGACGCGTACGGGCAAGTTCAAACACCTGCGCAATGCGTTGCGCTGTCTCGCCTAGATAACTGCCAATCACGCCTTCATAACGCACTACCAAGAGGGGTATGTGCAGGGCATCCGCGAGTGCCTCGGCAAGAGAGGTCTTGCCGTTCCCTGGAGGACCTGCCAGCAGTACCCTATGACGCGGTTCCAGATTATAGGAACGCAACAGGTCAGCCCGATGCTGTTCTTCCACTAGCTCGCATATGGTCTTCTCGGCCTGGGGCGTCAAGATGAGGTCCGACAACCGCCGACGAGGTGCCACTTCTGTGATGACATGATTCGAAGTCACGCGTATCGGGGACTGCGCCGCCAGCTTGGGCTTTCCGTTGTCCTGTACCTGCGCGATGATCCTGTCCGCTAGGATGCTGTGGTTTTTGGCTCTCTCGTCAGCGGCCAGCGCTTCGACTGTCCTCTGGAACTGCGCCAAATCACCCCGGGCACCTGCCCTGACGAGGTTGATGATAAGGTCTGCACGAGCCACGCTACGCTCTCCTATTCATGTTCTTGCTGATTCTACTCCGGACTCTAGGGGCACGTCAACCTTCCCCGTCACCGCCGCGGCTATCAGGGCCGCGCGGCGTTCCTTCAATAGGCCAATCGTCTTCTCAGCAGCAGCACGTACCGCGTCCAGCTTCGCGGTCTCTGCCTTGATGAAGGCGACAATGGCGTGTTGCTCATGAAGCGGAGGCTGCACCGCCAATAGGTCGACGATCGTGTCAAGCGTGATTCGCCTCAGCGCTGCACCCGCGTAGTGGCTTTCAACCTGGTCGCCGCCCGGCTTGGATTTGAGGAAATACGCCAGGTAATCGGAGTCGGTGGCTGAGGTCGGGCTGAGCCGTGCTAGCGACGAGAGTATTACGAAGCCGTCATTCTCTACGACGGCCACCTTGCCAACGGAACCGTCCTTTGAGAACAGCACGTCGCCGACAGAAGGCCGACAACCGTTGCGCTCGAGGGTGGCGAAGTCCGAGTCGTCGATGCGGGCAGCCCCCTCAACATCGACGCGATCGTCTACGACGTTGGCCACCGTGACATACGGGCGGCCATCATCGCGGGTCGGCGGCGAATAGTGAGAACCATCCGTGATGCGGCGGCACATCCACTTTAGCTTCCTAACCTCCCAGTGCGCTGGTATGCTGCCGAACCACGCAGAGCCGCTGTCTTTTGTCGGGACATCCGGGTCGAGGCCCTTGGTGACGGCGCGGCTGATGAGCGCCTGCCGCTTCTCGGCCAGAATCGTGAGCAGCCGCTCCTTCGCAGCCACCAGCGTATCAATCCGCGCCGTTTCGCGTTCAAGAAAGTCGGCGATGGCGCGCTGTTCGCGTAAGGGTGGGGTGGGCAGAGGGATGCTCCCCATCTTGTCCTGCGTCAGCTTTTCGCGGGTGCTACCCTCGATCCATGGCCCGTAGTCTGCCGCATTAAGGCAGTGCATGATGAAGCGCGGGTCGAAACGCAGAGTCAATCGCAGCACGTGGATGTGGTTGTTGACCCAGACTCTGCCCGTTACAAAGAAAGCGACTGGTTTGGTCTTATCAAAGAACGGCGCACCGTCCTCGCCCAGAAGAACCAGCGGCTCATCGAAGAGATACTCATCAATGGAATCAACGACTCCATTCGCACCCCAGTAGGGGTAGTCGCCGCGTCGAGTAGAACGTTCCTCGATGTTGAGCGGAACTCGCTTCCCGTCAAGGCACGTTGAAGCATACCTAACCGGTGTGACACTCCAATGCGTCGGCAGCTGTGGGAGCAGGCTGCCAGGGCCTGCAGTCACGATGTCACACCCCTCAGCAGCAGCATGATCTCATCTTCCGCCTTCTTCAGTTCGGAATCAATCTCCTCCAGCGGGCGTGGCGGAGTGTAATTGTAGAAGTGGCGGTTGAAGTTGATTTCATACCCGACCTTGTCTTTGGTGCGGTACATCCAGGCATCCGGCACGTGCGGCACAACCTCGCGCTTGAAGTACGCGTCTATGTCTTCCTTGAGTGGGACATTCTCGAAGTCGCGGAGGTCGGGGTCAGGCTCGAAGTCCCTCTCGCTGCCTTCCTTATGCACCGGAGCCGCCTCGGGGTCTTTCTGGGTGAATACGTTGCGGAACAGGTTGCGCTCCGGTTTCTTCCATGAGGAACGACGTTCGTGGAGCAGGTCAAGGATGCGTTCAAGCGCTGTGTTCCAGTCACGCTGTGGTTCTCGTCCAAGTGCCTTGTCTATCGCCTGTACGTCGTCGAGCATGTGCGGGCAGGCATCAAGGAACCGCGCCTTGTTCTCGGTCGTCATCTGATATCGCAGCCTGAGCGGTCGCTCCACCGTCACCCGGGTGTAGCCGAAGTCCGGATTGTCGAACGTCTTGGACTTATCAGCCTCTGCAAACCGGCCATAGAACTTCACAATGCCGGCGATGTTCTCCTCGGTCAAGTGTCGCCGCTTGTCCCCGAGGCTTCGTCGGCTGTCCTCGCTGCCGCCCGGCGCCCAGAGGTCGCGTGCATCCACAAGCTGTATCTTGCCCTTGCGGCGGTTCTCTTTACGGTTGGTGACAATCCAGATGTACGTCCCAATGCCCGTGTTGTAAAACATCTGCTCGGGCAGGGCGATGATGGCTTCGAGCCAGTCGTTCTCGATAATCCACTTCCTGATGTCGCTTTCGCCCGAACCCGCACCGCCGGTGAAAAGCGGCGAACCACTGAACACAATGGCGAGGCGCGAGCCATGCTTCTGCTTGTCCGGCAGCACCGGCTCGAACTTGTCTATCATGTGCTGCAGGAACAGCAAGGCCCCGTCATTGATGCGTGGCAGCCCGGCTCCGAACCGCCCATCAAAGCCTCGCTTCTCGTATTCCTGCTCGATTTCCTTCTGCTGCTTCTTCCAGTCCACGCCGAACGGCGGGTTAGTCAGGAAGTAGTCGAAGGTCTCGCCGTCGAACTGGTCGTCAGTGAACGTATCACCGAAGCGGATGTTGTCGCCGCTACCGTTATGGTCCACCTGCTTGATGAGCATGTCAGACGCGGCGGTGGCAAAGGCCCGCTTGTTATAGTCCTGCCCATACACGAAGAGTCGGGCCTTGGCATGGAGCTCGCTCAGGGAGTTCTGCGCCTCGGCGAGCATCCCGCCAGTACCGCATGCCGGGTCGAGAAGCTTGCGAATGGTGCCGGGCGTGGCAAGCAGCTTGTCGTCGTTGATGAACAGGAGGTTCACCATGAGCCGAATCACGTCGCGTGGGGTGAAGTGGTCACCCGCGGTCTCGTTCGCCAGTTCGTTGAACCTGCGAATGAGGTTCTCGAAGATCATGCCCATCTGCTCATTTGGGACGCGGTCAGGATGCAAGTCAATGTCACAGAACTTAGACACGACGAGATAGAGAAAGTTCGACTCGCGCATCTTCTCAATCTCAGCCGCGAACTCGAAGTACTCGAAGATACGGCGGGCATTGGCCGAGAAGCCGTTGATGTACGACACAAGGTGCTTGTCGATGTGGTCTGGGTCGCCCTTCAGCTTCTCAAACGTCAGCGGAGAACGGTTGTGGAACCGCTGGCCTGCCGCCTTGTTCAGGACCGAGTCGAGGGCCTCGTCGCTGACCTTGCTGCCCTTCCGTTTTTCACACTCTGCCAGGACCTTAGACTTGGTCGGGGCCAACACGCAATCGAACCGTCGGAGCACGGTCATCGGCAGCATTACCCGTTCATACTGCGGCGGACGGTACGGTCCGCGCAGGATGTCGGCGATCTTCCAGATGAATTCCTCGAGTTCGGGATGGCTAGCCATGGTTCACCTCACAGGTCTTGTTCGACAGCGTGTCGCGTGCAGGGCGGGTCCAGACTCCCGGCAAATCACGCGAGGTTATACCGGGAAAAGGACACGGAGTCAATAAGGCGAGCAGCCAGACAGCAGTTCGCCACAGCGCCCGGAAATAGCGAAACGGAGAACGAACGCGGTGATGATGACCAAGACTTCCCTGTCATCGCATGTTTGGCTTGACTTTCAAGCCAAGTGTGTTAGATTCTCTGCGTGAACGAATCACAAGACCTTTCGTTCGGTGATTACCTGCGAGAGTTGCGTAAGGCCAAGGGCCTCTCGCAGAAGGAACTTGCCGAGCGGGTGGACATCGACTTCACCTATCTGAGCAAGATCGAGACGGGCAGTGCGGCCCCGCCGGCGGAGGACACTATTCTCAGGCTGGCCGACGTGCTCAGGGCCGACGCCGACAAACTCATTCTGTTGGCAGGAAAGGTGCCGAAAGACCTGGGCAAGGTGGTAACCGGCAGTAAGACAATGCCTACCCTGCTGCGGGCCATGAAGGACAAGGAGTTCACCGAGGAGCAGTTGGAGGAGTGTTTGCGCCAGCTCAGGAAGAAAGGCCCGGACAAGAAGTGAAGTTCTGGCGAAATGCTGAACTGGAGGCCCACACGGCCGGCCGACTGGCCGAGTACGAGCGTAAGACCGGCCGTAAGGTCGAGCCGCCGGTCCCGGTAGAGTCGCTGGCCGAGGTGCTGTTCGATTTGCGGATGACCTACGAGCCGTTCGACGTGCTACCGGATTTCTTCGTTCCTGCGGCTTTCTGCCCGGAATCCAAAACGGTCGTCGTCAACGAACGACATCGCGAGGTCTTTACCAGGAAGCCCGGCCTGGAGCGGTTCTCGGTCGGACACGAGGTCGGCCATTGGGATCTGTTTGAGAAGGACAAGGACACTCGCACCGGGTTCCTCTTTGGTCACACTGCCGCAGACAGCAGGGTCGATTACAGGACTCCAAGCGGCGTGCCGGTGAAGTTCATCAAGGGCCTCTGGACCAATGACGGCAAACATGAGGTCCTTTCGTTCCTGCAGCGGACCTGCGATGCACCGGACGTCGCAAGCGCGGTAAACCGCTACGCCGGCGCGCTTCTCATGCCCAAGTACCTGCTGCTCCCAATAGTGAATGGAATCGACGCGACCCGATTGTCGAACCTGTACCGTGTCGCCGAGCAGTTCGCCGTGACGATCAGCGCGCTCACGATGCGCCTGCGGCGCCTGGGGCATACACACGTTACCGAAGATGGAAGGCCTTTTTCCGGCACGAAAGAGGAACATGCCGGCCAACAGCGGATGTTTTCATGCTAGTCCTTTTATTTTGCCGGATAGTTGAGTTGAATTTCAAGCCTAGAAGATAGACGATGCGGAATCTCAAGCTTTGGATATCGTCCGCGCCGGCCCCGAGGAAATGGGTTCTGCCGGCATCGGACCCGGCCAATGCAACCAACCGGTTCGAGCAAGTGGTTGCGGAACGGTTCCACAGGAACCAGAAGGAGATGCGCGATGATGGTCGACCTGCGTACGCGAGACTGTGTCTGAGAGTTGGGCCGCTGGAAGTACACGCCTTCGGGCGTGGAATGGCGGCCGCCGGAGAAGGGAGCGCACCCCGGTCCTTCAAGCAATCGCTTCCAAAAAGGGCTGCCAGTATGACAGACGTGCCGTCAATGCGCACACCCTGGCAGTTAAGCATGAGCAAGGAAACATGATATGAAAGACAGATCGATACGAGCTCTATCTTTACCTTACAAGAGAACAACTGTGTCGCAGTATCCGCCGCCAGGCGCGGCATGCGCGGCACCAAACATAAGGAGGCGCAATGGCCCCATCCGACATGGACCGGAAGTCCATCGAAGCAGCCATTCAGCGGGTGCTGGATGGTCATAGGAATGACTATGCAGTAATCTACGAGCAGGTCGACAAACCGATGCGGGCGTACATCCGCTCGCACTTCTACTGGGCCGGACCGTCCTTCGAAGACGAAGTCGCGGTCCGTACTCATGAATATCTACTACCGCGATTGGGCGAATACGATGCGACCAAAGCCTCTCTGCAAACATGGTTCAACTGGAAGTCACGAAGCGTGGCCGGTCTGGTCATGCGCGAGTGGTTTGGTCCGCGTCTCGTCCAGTATGACGAAGCAGTGCACGAAGCCTGGGCCGTCACGGCGACCGGGCCAGCCGATGTCTACGAGGAGAAGCGGCTCAGCCGGGTTCTCCGAGAGGAAAGCGAATCCCTGTCGGAGGAAGAACGGCAGAGCATCACTCTTCACGACATCGGCCGCCTGACGTTCGAGGAGAGCGCCGAGGCCTCGGGGCTGAGCGTCATGCAGGTTCGGTACCGGCGCCGGCTGGCCCTGTCCGGGCTCAGGCAGCGACTGCAGGAGCGCGGAGTTAGGCCGGTGGCCGTTGATACGACGCCTGCGCCCATCTGGTATGGTCGGGACCGCACCGACCCTGACGACTACGCCGCGCCAACCGTAGCAGTCCTGCCCGACGGGCCGGACACGCTGGTCGGTGCAGCAGCCGCAGAGGAAAAGGAGGATTCCGAAACAGCATAGCATGAACTCACCGAAGTAGCCGCCGCTGACCACGGCGGCTTTTCTCTTTTAACAAATCGGGGTTCGGCGTGCGTATAACATAGTGAAGGGCAGAAGGCGCAGTGGTCCAGAGATCAAGAGATCGAGTGATCCAGAGATCAAGTGCCGGAAGAAAGCCCTGAAGTCAGAAAAGATCCGAAACGTGCGGGGAAACCCGCAGAAAGGCAGGGTCCCATGATGGATCCAGCAAAGAGAATCGCGAACTGGAACGTGAAGTACAACACCGAACGGATCAAGGCGACACTCGATGACAAGCGGCCGGCCATGCTGGCCAGCGTCACCGCGGTGTTCCCGATGATCACGGCCATGGAGTTGCAGGTGAAGCAGGTCTGCGATGGTGCGGGAGTGAAGACCATCCAGTTGCCGTTCTACCTCAACTTCGGCCGTGAGCTGTGGGCGCTCTCCCGGAAGGAAATCTCCGGTGAGACGCTCGCCATCGAAGCCGCGACCCTGATCGCGAAGTGGAAGGCCCGCGGCCTGACCGAGGCCGTGCTCCAGGCCATCCGCACCGACGTGTTCAACGTNNGCCTGCCAACACTGGGCCGCGCCATCCGGCGCGGCCCCTGCTGTTATCCGTCAGCAGTCTAGTTCACGCGGAGCCGGAGATGTCCATGCACTATTCCAGGTCTTCTTCCTTCGCGTCGCGGCGGAGCATTTCGAGCTCCGCGATTTCCTGCTTGAGGAGTTCGTAGACGTTGTAGACAATCGGGCAGTAAGGCAGATTCCAGAGAGCCATCATCGAGCGGGTCGTGAAATCCGGCTTGTGCAGGAACGGAAACTCGGCGCAGGATTCGGGCCGCACGTGGTAGTGGCGGCAGAGCTTACCCTCAAGAAACGGGCAGGGCTTCTGCCTGATAAGAAACCGGTCGGGCTCGTCGGACTTGTCGAGGTATCGTCGCTCGAACTGCTCGGGCGTGATGCCCTCGGCCTGCGCCAGCCGGACGACATCTTCGCGGCCGAGCGTCGCCTGCAGCTCCCGGCAGCAATTCGCGCACTGCCGGCAGTCTATCTTGGATGAAACGTAGGCATCGAGGCGATGGACAATCGCATCTATCTCTTCTTCCTCGATGTCGCAATCCTTGATGTGCAGCCGAAAGGCCCGGTTTTCGTCCTTCTTCTGCTCGGCCAGTTCCCTGATTCTATCGAGGTTGGTCTCAAGCATGGCGTTTTGCCTTCGTCANNCGAATGACGAATCAATGACGAAGTCCGAATTCCCAATTGGCCATTCTCCGCAAATCGGGCTTCAATCGTCACTCGAGTTTCGGATTTCGGGCTTGTCCTCATTGGCCCATGCTCTTCTTGACTTATCGAGGCCTGCTGGCACGATTGACCATGCCGCGCGTCGTTTCCATCGTTAATCCGGTGGCCGGAAAGGCCCCCGGCGCAAAGCTCCGCGCCAGGGCGCTCGAGGAACTGATGCGGACCTTCCCCGACAGCACGTTCCTCTACACGAGCAGGCCGGGCCACGCAACCGAGCTGGCACGAGATGCCAGAGACGCAGAACTCATCGTCGCTGTCGGCGGCGACGGCACGGTCCGCGAAGTCGTCTCCGGCCTCATGTCCGCCACTGGACCACTGGACCACTCGACGACTGGATCACTTCCTCTTCTGGCAGTCATTCCCGTCGGCTCGTGCAACGACCTGCCGAGGAACGTCGGCATTCCTGCGGACGTTACCGAGGCTTGCCGTGTCGCCAAAGGCGGCAGCGTCCGTCCCCTCGACGTGATTCGGGTCGAGATGTCGGAGGGCACCAACATGCAGCAGACGTACTTCGCGAACGCTGCCGGTTTCGGCTTCGATGCCCAGGTCACCACTGAAGCCCAGAAGTCGAAGCGCCTGCGCGGCATGCTGCTGTACCTTGTTGCGATAGTCCGGACACTGAGTCACCTCGAGTGCCCGCTGGTGCGGATTCGAGCGGGCGACTTCTCAGCCGACCAGCGCGTGCTGATGGTCGCGGCCGCCAACGGCCAGTACTACGGCGGCGGTCTGAAGGTGGCGCCGGATGCCAGTCCTGACGACGGCCTCATCGACGTCTGTGTCGGTTGGGAGATGGGATGGTGGTCGACGCTGAAGAAGCTCCCGCGCTTCGTCGCCGGGACTCACGTTACGCTGAAGGAAGTAAAGATGCTGCGCGGCCCGGAGCTTGACCTCGAGTTCCTGGAGCCGGTCCAGGTCGAGCTCGACGGCGACGTACTCTCACCTCAGCCGTTCCGGCGCTTCCGCCTCACCGTCCTGCCCAAAGCCATCAACATCCGCGTCGACTGAGGCCGGCGGTCCTGAGTCCGACATTGGTGCCACGAAGGACACGAAACGAACGGGTGCGGGATGCCACACATGTCCGTTTCACTCCGTTTTCGTGTCTTCGTGGCCAGCAATCTCCGTTCCGGGGGGGCGGCTGCGGGATTGACATGGCAGTTCTCCAATCATAGACTACACTCAGTAGCATTGGCTGGCGACATCCGGTAGTCGCGGGAGGTAATGTTGAATCGAAGTCATGTCAGATTGCTCGCTGTGTTGTCCGCTGCCCTGGCGCTGGTCACGGTGTTCTCCTGCCGCAGGAACCACCCGGCCGGCATCCCGACCGTACCGGTGGGCCCGGATTCCTGTTTCACGGATACGACCTACACCTTCGCGACAATCGTAGCCGACCCTGACGGCGACAGCGTGGCCGTCCGCTTCGACTGGGGTGATTCCACCACGTCGAGCTGGTCGGGGTTTGTGGCAAGCGGGGACACGGTTGCGCTTCCCCACTCCTGGCCTGACACAGGCACCTATGAGGTCCGCGCCCAGGCCCGGGACAAGGAGCTCCAGGAATCAGACTGGTCCACCGCGCTGACGGTACGCGTGGTCGTGGCTCGGCCTACTCCTTATGCACCGTCGGAACCGGACGGACCGGACAAAGGCGGTCAGGACTCAACGTATACGTTTGCCGCTGTCGCATTCCACCCCGAGAGCATGGACGTATCCATCCGGTTCGCGTGGGGCGACGGCGACACCTCGGACTGGAGTGCGTTTGTTGCCTCCGGCGAGTCGGTGGCAATGGACCACAGGTGGACGGTCCCCGATACTTACGCGGTGACGGCGCAGGCCAAGGACTCGGGCGACGCGCGGTCCCCATGGTCGGTACCGCACAACATCAGAATCCGGATGCCGGACACCCTGCTCCTGTGGCGCGTGAAACTGAATGCTATCGAGGGACGTTCGTTCTACTCCTCGCCGGCATTCGGTCAGGACGGCCACATCTATGTCGGTTCGCCGGACGGCGCGCTTTACTCGCTCCGCACTAACGGCACGCTCCGGTGGCGGTACGTGACCGGCAACATGATTCGGTCATCACCGGCGATTGCCGCCGACGGGACTGTCTATGTGGGTTCGTACGACGACCTGCTCTACGCCATCAATTCCGACAGCACGTACCGGTGGAGCTATTCGACGAACGGCTCAATACAATCATCGCCGGCTATTGGCGCTAACGGTACGGTCTACCTCGCTTCGCTGGACCGCTGGTTGTACGCACTCAGCCCGTTCGGCTCGCTCGCCTGGAAGGCCCTGGCCAACCGGGCCGGCCATTCCTGTCCGGCAGTCGGTGCCGATGGAACAATCTACGTCGGAACTGCCGACGGCTGCATCTGTGCCGAGAGCACGAACGGTGCATTCAAGTGGGAATACAAGACCAACGGCACCATCCACTCCTCTCCGTCTCTTGATGCCGACGGAACGATCTACTGCGGCTCGGACGACGGACACCTGTATGCACTGAACCCCAACGGGTCGCTCAAGTGGAAATTCCCGACCGACAGTGTCGTCCTGGGGGCCGCCTCAATTGCGCCTGACGGTACCATCTACTTCGGGTCAGGCGACGGCAACCTCTACGCGCTCAACCCGGATGGGTCTTTGAAGTGGCGCTACCGGACCGGCGGGGGAGTCGAGAGTTCACCGGCAATAGCCGCGGACGGGACTGTCTACTTCGGGTCGGCTGACGGCAGCGTGTATGCCGTGAACACGAGCGGTTCAGCCAGGTGGCAGTTCGAGGCCGACGGCGCCATCCAATCCTCGCCGACGATCGGCCCGGATGGAAAGGTCTATTTCACCAGCAAGGACGGCTACCTGTACGCCCTCAAGGGCACAAGTCCGCTCGCAAGCTCGGCCTGGCCCAAGTTCCACCACGACCTGCAGAACACAGGTCGTGCCAGCTCAGCGAGGTAGACCCGTCCCGGGACTCCATCTGTCGCGGGCTGTCTTTCAGGCCGTGAATCGGTCGTAGAAGTCAACCCGACCGATGCCGAAAGGAAACGTGGCGACGAGCTTGTGCTCCTCGTCGGGCTCGATCCTGAGCAGCGTGACCGCATCGATGATTCCGAGAGAGCGGCCGATGCGATTGGCTTCGGCCAGGGCGTAGGCGCGCTGGCGGGCTTCGGTTATGCGGCCGAGCCATATCTGCGGTTCGTACATGGGCGCATCGCTGAGCAGCGACTGCTGTGGTTCGGCGCCGGTCATCGCAGCATGCAACTGGAGGAGTTCGTCGCGGCCCTGCTCAATCTGGAAGAAGAGGCCCTCCCCACGCTCGACGCAGCGGGAAAAGGAGATGGCGAGCGAGTGGAGGTCGCGCCGGATACGGCCGACGTGTTCTGAGACGCTCTGGATTTCGTCGAGAGTGGCGGGCGTGAACGGCAGCACCACGGGAACATATGGCCGGACCCGATAGTACCAGTTCGGGAACTGCTCCCTCAGCTCCTGAATCTGCGTCTCGCTGTCCAGTTTCGGGAAGGCAACGACACAGTACTGAGCCGCCTTCACGCCCTAATTGTAGCAATCTCATACGGTTTTGGCAATAGTGGAATAGACGGCGACCCCTCGCTGTAGATGGAATTGCACCGGCGGTTAATACCCGGCCGCCGGCGATACGACCGCCTCCAATGTTCTGCGACGAGGACCCAGACCCGGCAGCGTTCCCTCCCCCAAGGCGCTGCCGGGTCTCTCCTGATTGACAGCCGCAACCGTTGTCTCATAATCATCCCGGATGAAAAGACAGCACCTGCACGTCGCCGTCGGGTTGTGCTCGCTGGTGATTGCCGGCTGTGCGGTCCACCGCGAGACGCGGCCGGTTCGGATAATGCCGGCCGGTCGCCTCGTCGTTGCCCCGGACAGCAGCACCAGGTTCCTGACCATTTCGGCTGCGCTCGACTCGGCCCGGGACGGCGACACGGTATTCGTCATGCCCGGGGAGTACCGCGAAGCCGTAAAGGTCGTGGAATCACGACGCATCACGCTGCTGGGGGCTGACCCGGCGACGACCATAATCGACGCGACCGACCAGTATTCGGCAATCGAACTCCGCACCGACAGTAATCGGGTATCCGGGCTCACCCTCCGGAACGCCGACTCACACGGAATATGGGTTCGAGACGGACAGCAGTTCATCGACCACTGCGTCATCGCCAATAACGGCGACCGGGGCGTGTACCTGAGTTCCTTCGCCGGATTCGCCTACGCACACATCACCCATTGCACCGTGGTTGAAAACGGCGAGGTGGGCATCCACGCGGCGAGGGATGACTCGAACACGGTGATTACCGACTGCATAGTGGCATTCAACCCTCGGGGCATCGTAACCGACCAGCCTCAGGGCATGCTCATCGTACGGCATAACTGCCTGTTCGGCAACGGGCTTGACTACGATCGCGTCACCCCGGACAACAGCAACATACTGCAAGACCCTCGATTCGCGGACAGGGCAAATGGCGACTATCGCCTCAGGCGAGGCTCGCCATGTATCGGTGCAGGTTCTACCGCTGCAAACATCGGGACGTTCTAACTGATTATTTATCATAGTCTTAGGCCATTTGACACAGGTTGCGGTCGTCCAATGTCGACAATCGGAACACGGGAGAGGGGGTGTCAGAGTCTAAGCCCAGTCTTTTCAACAATCTATGAGCCACCGGTAGTTCGGCACCATCGCCATTCCTGCCTGTTCGACGCCGTAAGTCTTTGATTTTCTATAGCTAACAAGACGCACTACGTTCGCTTGACAAGACCCGCTCGGGGTCTTATCCTGATTCGGCGGTACATGGCATCATTGCCGATGCGCCGCTGCCGATAGCTAGTGACCCGGCCGCCTGATGGATCCCGACCGGTACAGCTTCAGAGTCTTACGCGGCATATGCGAGGAACCATCGCCTTCCTTTGGTAGCGCCCCGGCCAGAAGGCCGGGGCGCTGGCTTTCCGGCTCTCCTGCTGGACACGCCGCGGCAGCACACCGAGAATTCGGTGCAGTTGCGGCTTGACCGCGGACTGCGGCCTCGTATACTCAGTTCCATGAAGGGCATCAGATTCGAGCCGGCCCGCAACCTTCTCGCCAACTTCACCCACGTGGAGCTTTCGCGCCTCATCAAGCATGCCCGACTCGATATCGCAGTACCGCGCAGCCGGTCAGCGCTGGCTAACGCGTTAACCCGGCACCTGGACCTAGACGAGATAGTCGAGGAAATCCACCGTCTCTTCCCTGCCCGGCGTCCGGCGAGGCGCGCAGGACCGGGCTCGGACCGGCTGGACGAACTGCCCCCTCTTCATGGCGCCGCCACGATTCAAGCCTACTCCCGTTCCCGGCCCCAGCTCGGCCGGGCACTGCTCGCACGCAGCCGCGACTGCATGGCACTTGGCTTCAACAGCACGCCGTTGTTTCTTGAGAACCGCTGGCCCGTTATAGTGCGCGACGCCGGTGTGGTCCGGCACTCACTCCTGTATGCGGCCTTTGTCCGGCCCGGCCGCGTTCACCCGGCGGCCGAGTCTACGCCGCCGCGAACCAGGCCTTACCTGCTGGACGAAGGCGAATACCAGCTCCGCAACGGACGCCTCCGGTTCGAACTGGCTCACGCCGGGCCGATATCGTTCAAGGTAACTTACCTGCGCGACCGGCCGCCGGCCGACCGACCCGAGTACCTGCTCGAACCTATCGTCTGATCATCCACGGGAGTTAGCGGTTAGTAAATCAGGAGTTGGGAGCCTGCCTACTCCTGACTGCTCACTCCTGACTCCTAACTGCTGATGCCGGGTCTTCTCGCGATCGCCATCGCCCCGGCCGTTGCGCTGTTCCTCTTCTTCTACCTCCGCGACAAGTATCGAAAGGAACCCATCGGTGTGATGCTCGTAACCTTCGGCCTTGGCGCCGTCGCGCTCATCCCGGCCGCCATGACGTCGCTCTCGCTCCAGAGACTGACCGGTTGGCGTTCCAGCACACCCAGCCTGCTCCACGCTTTCCTCGGCGCGATGATCATCGTCGGGCTGGTCGAAGAGGGCGCCAAGTTCCTTGTCGTCCGATTCTACGCCTATCACCGGCCCGAGTTCGACGAGCCCTATGACGGAATAATGTACTCGGTGATGGCCGCGCTCGGCTTCGCGACGGTCGAGAATGTCATCTACGTCTTCTCGAACGGCGCCGGAACCGGAGTGATGCGCGCGCTGCTGGCGATGCCGAGCCACGCCTTCAATGGCGTGCTGATGGGATACTTCCTGGGCAAGGCCAAGTTCGCCCGCAATGACCGGGCAGGCAACTGGCTCTCCGCGCTCGGCTTCGGGCTGGCGGTATTCGCCCACGGGTTGTACGACTTCATTGTATTCTCGCTGGACAAGCGGCCACTGATGGTACTGAGCCTGCTGACGATGGCAGTCCTGTTCTGGGTCATCTTCTTCAAAGCGACGCGGAATCTCTCAGAACAGTCGCCCTACAAGCACCCGCGGCTTGCCGCGCTTCATCGCAGTTCTACCGGCGAGGTCGCGGCCGAAGACCAGACCGTCAACCACAAAGAAACCAAGATACCAGGCTGATCGGGCCCGGTCGCGATCCGGGCTTCTGCCCTCTGGCTTCTAGCCTCTGGCTTCAGACTTCGTCTGGGCAGCGCGCGCGAACTCCTCAATCGCCGCGTCCGAGAGCGGATGATTGCCGAGGCTCGTCAGGATGTCCAGCGGCAGCGTCAGGTGGTTCGCCCCGGCCAGCACCGCCTGGGTCGCCTCGTCGGCCGACTTAATGCTCGCGGCAAGGATCTCAACGTGCTTGCCGGATGCCTTGAGCACCGCAGCCATCTCGGCCACCAGCTTGCAGCCGTCGCCGAGCAGCCGCGTCGCCCGGTTCACGTACGGAATCACATAGTGCGCGCCCGCCTCACGCGCGACAAGGGCTTGAGCCCCGCTGTAGACTGCCGTCGCGGCACACGGAACGTCCTTCGACAGCCTGGCCATCAGAACCATGTTCTCTGTCGTTGCCGGTATCTTGAGCACCACCTTGCCCGGCGCGATGTCTGCGAACTCACACCCCTCCCGCTCCCGTTCAGCCGGCGTCCTGGCGGTGAGCTGATAGAACACGTGGCCGGGCGAGATCGCGCATATCTGCTTGATGATCTCCCTTGGCCGACCCACCACCTTCGCCATGATTGTCGGGTTCGTGGTAACGCCCGCAAGAAACCCAAGCTCGACCGCCTTCTTCACTTCCTCAATCCTCGCGCTATCCAGAAAAAGCCCCATCGCTCACTTCCTTTCACATTCGCCCAACAACGGTTCTACCGCTTGACGCTCAGGCATTGAAGGCTCCGCGCCCATGACGGTGCAGGCGAGAGCGCCGCAGGCGTTGGCAAACCGAACCGCATCATCGAGGCTCGCGCCTTCGGCGATTCGCACCGCCAGCCCGGCACGGAAAGCATCCCCGGCGCCGGTCGTGTCGCAGACGTTCACTCTGTGGGCAGGGTACCGACGAAGCGCATCGCGGTCCACAGCCAGCGCACCTTCCTCGCCCAGCGATATGACCACGCCCCGCCGCGTCTCAGGCAACAGCACGGCTGCCGCTTCCTCCGGCGTCATCCTGCCGGTCAGCATTTGCGCCTCGACCTCATTAGGTACAAGGTAGTCTATGTGAAAGTGATCGAGTGGTCGAGTGGTCAGGTGGTCAAGTGCTGAGGAAGGGATCGAGGGATCAGGGGACCGAGTGATAGAGTGGTGGCCGTGCGACACTGGTGCAGGGTCGAGCATCACAAGCGTGTCGTGCCTGCGTGCAATCTCGGCCGCATGCCTTGAGGCTGCTGCCGGAATCTCGAACTGAAGCATCAGTATGTCGGCGAACGCAATCTGATCTTCCGCAGCCTGAACGTCGTCCAACGTGACCCGCATGTTGGCCCGCGGCGCGGCGATGATGCTGTTCTGCCCGTTCTCATCCACAACCGGCGTGGCAATCGCGGTCCCCGCCTCAGCGTCGCGGGTCACGCCGTTCAGGCAGATTCCTTCCTGCTCAAGTTTGGCTATGAACATGTCGCCGAACGGGTCGCGGCCGACCCGGCCGACGATACAGACATCCGCGCCCAGCCGCCTCGCCGCAACCGCCTGGTTGAAACCCTTGCCGCCGAGGAACATGCCGAAGCCATCGGCCAGCATCGTCTCTCCCGGCCCGGGCCGGTGCTTCACCCTGAACACAAGGTCGGTCACGAAGCTGCCGACGACCAGAACGCGCGGCCGGCTGCCTTTCATGCTGAGAAGAGAATAGTCGTAATCAGCCGACTATCAACCGGCCTGCTCCTTGTCCTTGAACAAAGCCGACATGACAACCGTCGCTATGCTGACGATAAGCGCACCGAGGAACGCGGCCCAGAACCCGCGGACATAGAAGCCGACATGGAACCAGTGGACGGCGACAGACGATGCAAGCCACAAGGTCAAGGCATTGATGACGAGGGTGAACAAGCCGAGGGTCAGGATGATGAGCCCGCAGGACAGCAGCTTCAGGACCGGCCTGACGAGCGCGTTGACCAGGCCGAGAATGACGGCCATCACCGCATATACCCACCAGGCGTTGGCCGCAACCTGGATTCCCGGCACTATCCAGGCCGCGAGAAACAGGGCGAGCGCCGCAATCAGCCAGCGGATGAGCAGTTTCACGTTTCCTCCTTTGCCATTACGCCAAGTCAGCCCGGCCGCGCAAACGGCTGGGCTGACGCGAGGCTCGTGGCCTCAGACTGTCACTTATGCCGGCAGTCGGCCGACCAGCCGCAGTCGACCTGCCCTGTCGGTTCGGCTAGAAGCCGCGAACTCGGGCCCGGAACAACCGGGCCTCTTCCGCATCGGTCGCGAGAATGTCGGCGAACCGCTCGGCCTTGGCACGACGCAGGCAGTAGTTGCCGTTGCAGATAACCATCCGTCCCGATAGCGCCCAATCGCGCATCAGGTCCCGGTCCTTCCTGAGCTCGACATACATGCTGTCGTCGCTCAGCGGCTTCAGGGTTTCCTGGTTAAGCGCGAAGGCGATCAGGACCAGTGGTTCCGACCGCAGCGTTATCCGCAGTCCGGGCGGTGCATCGAGCTGTTTCTCGATGATGTCCACGCCGGTCACGTTGCGGGGGTCGAGCGCCTGCTGCAGGTCAAGCTCCGGCTCGAACCCGAGCCGGGCAGCAACGACGCCGATGCCGACGTTCTGTACCTCGGTGCCCTGCTCGCCGGCTTTCGGCGAGCGCACCATCCGCATCCGGAATGTCGAAGTCTCCTGCGCCAGCACCATCTCGCGGAACATACACCACGTCATGACGGCAGCGAGTCCGTTGCCGCGCAGTTGCTCGCGCACCCCAATGTCCCACAGAATGACGCCCTTGCCGGGCGGGTTGCGCTCGATTGAAACCTCGCCGACTCGCTCCTTCCGTTCGGTCAGGACGAGTTCTGCGGTTGTACGCTGAATGTCGGTTGTAAGGCCGAATTCACGGCCTGCCAACCCACCGTCCACTACTTTGATTGTATCGTGGTCCAGCCAGCGAAAACGCGGGCCGATGCGCCGCGGCCGCCAGAGAGTGACCGTAGACTCGCCTTGGCGAGCTTGCGTATCGGCCAAGCCGATGTCAGAGGATCTATTTGTTGCCACGGCTCACCCCTCGGATGTAGAGCCGCGGTGCATATGATTGGTCACACCCATCCAATCTGCGCCCCGCGGGCGCGTTTCAGGTTATACAGACAGTGCTTATGCGAGGGCCCCATAGAACCACCCTGCAAAGCATGGCCGGAAGAACTCCGGCATGTAACACGCGATTATTGTAGGTACCCCCCCATCTGCTGTCAATACTTGATTTGCACATGGTTCAATTTCTGCGTTTTTCTCGCGCTCACGCGCCGAAAAACGGAGGGGGAATGCGAGCTGTTAGCTTGGGAATCGCCTGTCCCATCTGCGGTCGGAACCCGTCGGGAGACTACGTTGAGGGTGACTCTGGATGTACTCCCGAGAACCACGGTCAGAACCACGAAGGGGGCGACGAGGACAACGACATGGCAAACCACAGTCAGAGCAACGGGGACAACAGCGGACGAAACGCCCCGCGGAGTTGCGCCGGAGACTGCGGCCAGAGTTGCGGACAGAACTCAGGAGGAGACAACCTTCCTCGCGACCCGGAAAGCAACCAAGAGAACAACCTCGTGAACGGTTCCGGGAACGGTTCTGGAGGCTGCCCCGGAGGTGAGGGTCTGAGTTAGCGCAGCCGCACCTAAGACAATGAGTTACAGGAAGATAGACAACAAAACCGCTCTTGCGGCTTGTGGCCTATGTAGTATACAAGCACCGAACCGGCAGGATGCCGTTCACCTCGTCCGGTGTTTCAGGAAGTAGCTGTCTCGCTTCACCGCCGCCTCCACGTTTTTGGAGGAAGTTGCAGGAAACGCCCGCAGCAGGTAGAATCCTCTTCCCTTGAAGTATCGCACTCTCGGTAAGAGCGGCATCAAAGTCCCGGCCCTTGGTTTCGGCTGCATGCGGTTTCCGCTTGTCTCCGGTCGGAAGAACTCGAAGCGCCGCTGCGCTGTGGACATCCCGGAGGCGGTGCGGATGATGCACTATGCCTTCGAGCACGGCGTGAACTACTTCGACTCAGCCTGGGGCTACCACATGGGCTGGAGCGAACCGGTTCTCGGCAAGGCGCTCGCGGGCCTCCCCCGCGACAAGGTGATGGTCACGACCAAATCGCCGGTGTGGCTGGCAAAGAAGCCCGGAGACTTCCGGCGGCTACTCTCAACTCAACTGCGCCGGCTTCACACCGGCTATCTCGACTTCTACCTCCTCCACGCACTCAATGCGAAATCGTTCGAGCGCGTGCGGCAACTGGGCGTGCTCGATTTCCTTGAATCAGCCATGCGCGAGGGACGCATCCGCCACACCGGTTTCTCGTTCCACGACGGTCCAGCCGCCTTCAAACCGATAGTCGACGCCTACAATTGGACCACCTGCCAGATCCAGTACAACCTCGTGGACACGCACCACCAGGCCGGACAGGCCGGCCTGCGCCACGCCGCGAAGAAGGGGCTGGGCGTCATCGTCATGGAGCCCCTGCGCGGCGGCGACCTGGCCGGCCGCATCGCGCCGGGCATCAAGGCACTCTGGGACGAGTATCCTGGCAGGCGCACGCCGGCCGAATGGGCGCTGCGCTGGCTCTGGCATCAGCCCGAGGTCTCGATGGTCCTCTCCGGGATGAGCACGATGCAGCAGGTGAAAGACAACATCCGCTATGCCGGCCGCAGCCGTATTGGCGCACTCTCAAAGGATGAGCTCGCGCTTGCATCTCGGGTTCAACGGGCCTACCGGAAGCTGCGCGGCATTCCGTGCACCGGCTGCGCCTACTGCATGCCCTGTCCCGCGGGCGTCGCCATCCCGCGCAACTTCTCGCTCTACAACGACTGGTGCATGTTCCCCGGTTCAGACCAGGCCCGACTCGAATATCGGACTTGGATGGATGCCGCCAACCGCGCTTCCGCCTGCAAGGAATGCGGCCAGTGCGTACCCAAATGCCCGCAGCAGCTCGCGATTCCGGAGCTGCTCAAGAAGGTTCAAGCGGCCCTGGCTCGCCCTTCGCCTTGAACACGTCAAACTCGCCTCCTAGATACCCGGCGACATCCTCCGGGTTTGCCACCATCGTCCGCACAACATCCTCAACGTGCTGCTGTGTAAGTTCGCTGCGACGATAGACCGGACGCGCCAGATTCTCGCACTGCTCAAGGTTCAGCGCGATGTGCACGCTCGAGCAGAATACCAGGCGACGTTCGGATGCCACGTATCGCACCGGGTGTATCTCTATCTCGGCCAGCTTGTATCCCGAACTGAATCCCTCCCCGATAAGCGTGGCGAAGCCCTCCGGGTAGAGCGATGTTAAGCTGTAGGCAGCCGAATCCGGTTCGATGAAGGGCCGCGGCGGGCCGCCGTTCGTCAGCGCGGGCAACTGACACGGAAGCATGTAGAAGTCGCCTGACAAGGACGCAGTGTCGAGGTATGTGACATTGACTGACGTGCATGTCCGGTCCTGCGGAATCAGCATGTAGACCCGCACGACCGGCAGGCTCGGGAA
>DDXO01000012.1 GCA_002347155.1 Caldifarciminota bacterium UBA2258 | reverse complement strand
AGCCAGAGGCTAGAAGCTGGAAGTCCAGGAGCCGTGAGCCGTGAGCCGCTGGCCGGCGGCCCGTTTGAGTACGTGGTCGTGACCGGAGCAGGGCTGGACACCGTGTTCCAGCGGCTGGCGGACTGGAAGACAGCGAAGGGCGTGCCGGCCGTGGTCCGTACCATGGACTGGGTATATGCCTACTACACCGGACGCGACCAGGCCGAGCAGTTGCGCAACTACCTGAAGACACTGCCGGATTCGGGCGTGAAGTACGTGCTGCTCGGCGGAGACGTAGATGTCGTACCGTTCCGCAAGGCGTTTGCGATGGCATCGGAGTGGGGGGCCGACCCGCGCGAGGATTCGCTGCCCTGCGACCTCTACTTCGCCGACCTGCAGGGGTCATGGGACGCGAACAACAACAATGTGTTCGGCGAGGTAGATGACTCGGTCAATTTGTACGCCGACCTGAGCGTGGGCCGCGCACCGGTGAACAGCGTGGCGCAGGCGCAGACGTTCGTGCGCAAGGTGCTCGGGTATGAACTTGCGGAAAGTGAGGCTCGAAAATGGGTACAGTCCCCCGGAGCGCTCGGAGCGCGGTACAGTCCCCATTTTCACGTGACCGGGTATCAGGACAAGGGGCTGTTCTTCGCCGAGGTGCTATGGCAGAGTCCGTACACCGATATGGGCGTGCACAAAAACAAGATGGAGCGGCAGTCGTTCGCGTCAGGGTACAACCTGACGAAGCTTTATCAAAGCCTCGGCAACGAGACGCGCGAAGCGGTGATGCAGGCGATGCGCGAGGATCAGAACTTCATGAACCACGACGGCCATGGCTGGATTGACGTGATGCAGTGCGGCGGGTCGGCGAACCGGATGCGGACTGCGGACGCGGATACGATTACCAACGCGGGTCTCGGAGTGCTCTATTCCATCGGCTGCTGGACAACCGCGTTCGATTTCACGAGCATAGGCGAGGCGTTCGTGACCAACCCGAACGGCGGTACGGTTGCGACCATCGGCAATTCCTCCTACGGCTGGGGCTCGCCCGGCAATCCGGGCTTCGGGTACTCCGATAAGTTCGACAACCGCTTCTGGCAGGCAATCACGGGCGAGGGCATCTACCGGGTCGGCGATGCGCTGGCCGCGGCCAAGGATTACTACGCGCCGTTCTCGCACGATGAGAACGTGTATCGCTGGCACCAGTACGACGTGAATCTGATGGGGGACCCGGAGATGCCGGTATGGACCGCCTTGCCGGAGTGGCCGGTCGTGCTGGGTCCGACCTCTGTCCCCGTAGGGTCCGGGCAGTACCTGTACTCGGTCTCGTACGCGGGCGCGCCGGTTGCGGGTGCGCTGGTCTGCCTGGCCAAGCCGGGCGAGGTGTATAGCCGGGGCCTGACCGACGACGCGGGACAGGTCTGGCTTGATGCAGCCCCGCAGACTCCAGGCCGGCTGGACCTGACCGTGACCGCCCGCAACTTCGTGCCCTACACGGTGGGTATCGGCTGTGACAGCGGCGACTACGTTAACTTCGCGGGCTGGCGCGTGGACGACAGGACGGGCAACGGCGACGGCATTGCCAACCCGGGCGAGACCCTGGCGCTGCCTTTCGTGCTGCAGAACACGAGCACCGATACATCGTGCGGGTCAGTGATGAGACTGATTACCAGGGACCCGCGTGTGACGATACTCGGAGCCGAGGCGTACGCGCCGCCGATCAACCCCGGTGACTCGTTTCCGGTCGATTCCGGCCTGCGGGTTGCGGTGGCACCCGACGCCCGTGATGGCGCGGTGACGTTTACGCTCTACGTTCTGGGTGGGTGTGTGGTAAGGTGGTACTTCCCGGTGCTGCAGATCGGGGAACCGATTCTTGCGCTTGGCCGCACGCGGCTGCACCGGACCTTGATGCCGGGCACGACCACCGGCCTGAGCGTCAGGCTCGATAACCGTGGGCACGGGTACGGTCACTCGACCTGGTGCCGGCTGGTATCACTCGACAGCTTCGTTGTCGTGGCTGGGGACAGTGTGGACTACGGCGAGGTTCTGCCCCGGTCATTTGGCAACAGCGACAGTTTCGCAGTGACGGCTTTGCGTTCATGTCCGGTCGGCCACGTCGCGATGATGGAACTTCAGGTCAACGCAGACGGCTACACGGGGCGGGATACGTTCGAACTGCTCGTCGGCGAGAGCGGGTTCTTTGATGACATGGAGTACGGCGAGGCGAAGTGGACTCACGACGGCATCGGCGACCTGTGGCACCGCACGTCGTACCGCGCCCACTCCGGCTCGTATGCATGGTACTGCGGAGATGAAGAAACGCGCCGGTACAGAAGCAACATGAATGCGCGGCTCGTGACGGCTCCGTTTGCCTCCCCTCAAGGCTGCACGCTTCGGTTCTGGCGCTGGTTTGCGACTCCGAACTACGGCGTTGACGGCATCCGCGTCATCGTCATGCGCGGCGGGACAGAGGATACACTGGACTTCCTCGGCTCCGGCGGGGCACTCGGGCGCACCTTGGAGTGCGGGAGCGCAGCTCCCGCTTTTCCGGGCAGCAGTATACAACAGCAGGAACAAAGCGGCAGCATTGCTGCCGCAGTCCAAAGAAGCTCCGCTTCCCGGGTCTTCCTCAACGAAAGCAATTGGGCCGAAGAGACCTACGACCTGTCGTGGCTTCCGTTGGGCGAGGTCATCCAGGTCAGGCTTGAATTCGTCAGCGACGGCGACACGGTTGACGAGGGGTTCTACATTGACGACGTGCGCGTGACGGGCGGCGGGCCGCCCGGCGCGGCCGGAGTCCAGGCCGCACCCGGGTTGTTCCCCAGTCTCGACGTCTGGCCCAACCCGTTCTACTCCCGCATGCAGATTCGGTACGGCGTCGCGGGCGAGCTTCCACGGCTGGCTGTCTACGATGCATCCGGGAGGATGGTGCGGCAGCTTCCGGCCGCGCGCGTCGCCTCCTGGGACGGCCGCGACCAGCGCGGGCGCCTGCTGCCGCCGGGCGCCTACTTCATCGAAGCCCGCGCCAATTCCGAGCGCAGGCTCGCCAAGGTCCTTCTGGCGCGGTAGCGGGCCGCAGTCAGGGTCTAGAAGCTAGAGCAGAGTACAGAGGTACTACGGAGAGGATGAAATACTGGACAGTTCTTGAT
>DDXO01000021.1 GCA_002347155.1 Caldifarciminota bacterium UBA2258 | reverse complement strand
CGAAGGGCTCAGGGTGACAGGGTATAGGGATACTTAGAGTGACATCAAGAACTGTCCAGCATTTCATGCTCTCCGTAATGACCCACCCTCTTTGAGCCGGGTTTCCTTCAAAGAACTCACGAAGCTGTACGACAAGGGCGTGGTCGCGGTCGACCATGTGACCTTCGAGGTCGCGGACAGGGAGTTCTTTGTGCTGGTCGGCCCTTCCGGGTGCGGCAAGTCAACGACCCTGCGACTCGTGGCCGGACTCGAAGAACCGACGTCGGGCGAGATCTACATCGGCGACCGCATGGTGAACAACATCGAGCCCCGGGACCGCGACATCGCCATGGTCTTCCAGAACTACGCGCTCTACCCCCACATGTCGGCGCAGGAGAACATGGCCTTCGCGCTCAAGCTGCGCAAAGTGCCGAAGGACGAGATACGGAAGCGGGTCGACGAAGCGGCACGCATTCTCGGCATTATGGAACTGCTCTCCCGCAAACCGGCGGCCCTGTCCGGCGGGCAGCGTCAGCGCGTTGCCGTAGGCCGTGCCATTGTCCGGCATCCCAGGGTGTTTCTGTTCGACGAACCCCTCTCCAATCTCGACGCGAAGCTGCGGGTCGGAATGCGGACCGAACTCGCCCGCATCCACCGCCGGCTCGAAACCACGGTCTTCTATGTGACTCACGACCAGATTGAGGCAATGACCCTGGGCCAGCGCATCGGAGTGATGAAGGATGGGAGACTGCTGCAGGTCGCGGACTCGATGACGCTCTACAACCAGCCGGCCAACAAGTTCGTTGCCGGCTTCATCGGGTCGCCGCCGATGAACTTCTTTTCCGGCCGCATCGACGAGCAGGCGCCGGCCGGCTTTTCGGCCGGCACATTCCGCCTTGAACTCGCGCCCGCGCTTGCCGGAAGACTTGCCCCCTTCCGGGGCAAGTCAGTCGTGCTCGGAATCAGACCCGAGGGAATCGTGCTGGGAAACGGGGACTGTCCCGCGCGCCGAGCGCTCCAGGGTACTGTCCCCTGTTTTCCAGCCGGCGTCGAGGTAGTCGAACAGATGGGAAACGAGGTCATCGTCTACCTCAAGGCCGGCGACGCGACCCTCGTCGCCCGCGTGCCGCCGCGGGATACGCCACGTCCCGGCGAGTCGGTGACGGTCGGCTTCATGCCCGACCGCCTGCATTTCTTCGACGCCCAGACCGAGGCCAGGATCGCCTGAAGTCTGAAACTCGAAACCCGAATACCGAATCAAGCTCGAATGACCCGGGTAGTGCGGCGAGGCATGGCGCGTCCTTTGCACGGGATATTGGTACTTCGTCATTGATTCGTCATTCGGACTTCGGACTTCCCCGAGTCCCTACGGGACTCGGGGCGCTCCTTCCGGCCAGCGTCTGAACACGAAGAGCAGGGTGACGAATGACCCGAACAGAGTCATCAGGAACTGAAGGAAAGGCGAGATGAGTATCATCAGCACCAGCCAGCCAATGAGACTCGCCCGGGGCTCGTAGAGCAAAAGCGGCAGCCCCATGTTACCCGGATTGATGACCGGGTGAAACACCAGCGGTACGAGTCGGCCCCAGATAGCGGCCATTATCGCCACGGTAACGAGCGACGTGACCAGGGCATAGCGCAGACTCCGCCTCATCGCGCCGACTTGTCCCGGCACGAAGTACCAGGCCCGCATGGCACCGAACCAGCCCGCAAGGAAACCAAGCAGAATGCAGAACAGCGGCACGCCCATACCCAGCCCCGCACACAGCACATCCATCACGACGTAGGCGACCAACGCACCGATCCAGTTCTGGCCAAACGTCCTCGCCGGGTCATGCCGAATGCGCATCCGGGATTCTACATTCGAAGCGGGTCAAAGCAAAGGATGGTGGGCAACCCTGAATCCGACATAGAACCCACCACAAAGGCACAAAGACACAAAGAGGGTGAGGACTGAACTCGGCCTTGTCTGCTTGCTGTACTTGGTGTCTTGGTGGTTCAACATCGGGCTTGGGGGGCAAGCACGCGGCAGCCGATGGAGCCTCCCGCCCGGCACGGCGCAGTCTGCCCCGCGCCAGAGACGCACAGACACCGCTTCATGGTCTCTGCACACAAGACACGGATTCTGGCCGGACTCCGCCGCCGGGCAACCATCGCTTCGCCGGCGCACTGGGGCGCTTGCGGGTTCGCCGCCCGGCCGGGCCGGACGGCCGTTACAGGGTTTTCTGGTAGATGCGGAAGCGCTTTACGACCTGGCCACCCACGCGCTCCATCTCGGCCCGCATCTTGAGGTTATCCTCGAGTTCGTGGTGACTATCCATCGTCTCGAAACCGGCCGCTATTGCCGACCGCATCATGGCCGTGCCGAGCAGAACGTCGATGCCGCGCCCCCGGCAGTCCTCGCGGATCGCACCGAGAAAAAGGTCGAGCTGTCTGGTCCGCCTCATCGCGGCCATTATCAGCAGGATGCCGAACGGAAACAGGTGCCCCCTGCACTGACGTAGCCCCTTGTTCATGTTGGGCATACCGATGATGAAACCGACAAGCGCATCCTGCAGCGTGACTATCTTGACGAACCGGGGGTCGATAACCGGCAGGTATTGCCTGACCAGAGCGTCTATCTCGGCCTCGTTCAGCGGCACGTAGCCATAGATATCCTGGTAGGTGTCATTCATCAGGTCGAACACGCGGCTGATGTACGGCTTCAGGTCCTTCCGCTTCGCGAATTCGAGCAGACGCAGGTCAGGGTGTCGCGCGACCCGCGCGCTTATTTTCTCGTAGAAGTCCGGCAGCCGGTCCGGTATCCTGATGACGTAGTCGACGTAGTCCACCTCCTTGGCGAAGCCCGCCGCCTCCGTGAACCGGACCATGTAAGGGAAGTTGTGGTACGAGGCAAGCGTCGGCTCGTGGTCGAACCCCTCGTAGAGGAACCCCTGCGGGTCCTGGTCGGAGAACCCCATCGGCCCGACCAGCTTGGTCATACCAAGACGCCGCACCCAGCCTTCGACGAACTCAATCATGGCGTTGAACACGTCCTGCTCTTCGTAGCACTCGATGAAGCCGAACCGTCCCGTCTTCTCGTGCCGCAGCTCGTTGCTTCGGCAATTGACGATACCCATCACGCGCCCGACGATGCGGCCGTCGCGCCGCGCCAGGGCCAGCACCGTGTCGGCGTGCTGGAATGCCCGGTTCTTCTTCGGGTCGAAGAACTTCCAGTCGTCCATGTAGATGGGCGGAATCCAGAGCGGGTTGGTCCGGTTGACCTTGGCCGGCAGGTAAATGAACTCCCGCAACTCGCAGCGATTGCGGACCTCGGTTACCTCGACTGACATCGAGCCGAGCTACTTGCCCGCGGCCCGCTTCTGGGCCTTGCGCGCGTCCGAGTCCATGAACGAAAAGACGAAACCCGGCCACAGCCGCTTCATCGTCCATGTGAGCCAGTTCATGAACCCCGGGACGATCATCAGCTTGCCCCGCTCCATCCCCTTGATCATCGCTGCGGCGACCTGCTCGGGCTGCATCAGACCGGCGTTCCCGCTGATGGCGCGCGTCTCGGGCGGCTTGGTGCGGTTCTCCTCGACGAGTTGGGGGGTATCGGTGTCCGGCGGGCAGAGCACCGAGACCCGGATGTTGTACCTCTTCAACTCGCCCCGCAGGACCTCGGAGAAACCGACGACAGCGAACTTGGATGGACAGTAGGCGGAATAGCCGAAGACGCCGACAACCCCGAGAATCGACGCAACGTTGACGATGTGCCCGCCACGCTCCTTCATGAAAGGCACGAGCGCCGCTACGGTATTGCGCACGCCGAAGAAGTCGGTCATCATCATCCGCTCGAACTCCTCGTAGGGCGTCTGTTCGAGATAGTGGCACCAGGCGACTCCGGCGCAGTTGACGAGCACGTCGGGCACACCAAAACTGCGGACGGCAGCGTCCATCTTCTGCTCCACATCGACGTGGTTGCCGACGTCAAGCTGCACGGCCAGGAACTTCTGCCCGGCCGAGCCCTTCGCCGCCTCAATCGTGGGTAAGGCGGCGTCGAGCTTCTGCTGACTTCTCGAGAAGATGGCGACATTCGCGCCCGCGGCCGAGAACTGCCTGGCTGCCGCCAGGCCGATGCCGCTCGAACCGCCGGTGATGTACACGTTCCTGCCGGCGTATGATCTCACGACTGGATTTCCTTCAGCACCCTGAAAACCCGGGCGCTGACTGACTGGTGTGGAATGGCGTCAACCCCTGATTATCGGCACTGCCCCGGCGAAGTCAACAGCGGACAGGCGGCCGCTCGGGACCTTCGAACTCGAGAATGCGGACTCGGTGTCGGCCGGCCAGGCCGACTCAGGACGGGACCGCGAGCTGCACCGTTACGACCAGCGATGGATCCGCAACTGACTGCCCGCGATCCGGCGCCAGTGCCAAGCCGGGCCGTCTGAACCACGTGACTGAGCACATGGTGAAAAACCCATTGGAGATCGCCGCGAAGTACCGGCAGACGCGTCGTGGACTGCGCGGCGCACTACGTCGGCGACGTGATTCTGCACTCGACCTCCACTGTTCCTGCAGGGACGAAGTCAACCTTAGCCTCAACCTCTGCCTTCAACCGAGTCCTTTGTTGTACCTCTCGTTGTTCGTCAGGAAGTACCGGCAGACGTCTCTCAAGCCGTGTACTGACTTATGTCGTCAGTTGCGCAGTTCGCTGTGTCCTGAGTTGAACTGTTCCTACAGGGGCGAAGCCAACATCAACCTGAACTTCGGCCTCAACCTCAACCTTAACCTCAACCTCGACCTCAACCTGCTCGCCCATTGCTCCTTTGACCAACAACCGCGCGGCTCAAAGCTGCGGTGAAAGCTCGCCAGAAAGCTCGTCTCAGAGTTCGCCGGAAAGCACCGCAGAAAGCTTAATCGAAAGCTCACCTCATAGCTTCTTCAATCGCTCATCTCAAAGCTCGCTTCATAGCTTCGTGCATCGCTCGTCTCAAAGCTCAGCGCATCGCTTCTCACATCGCTCGCTGAAAAGCCTCGCCGAAAGCTCGCGGCAAAGCTCGTCGGAAAGCTCCGGCCAAGGTGTCGCACACTGCGTGCTGAACTGCGTAAGCAAGCGCGTCGTCAACTGCGTCTCGGACTGCGTGGCGAACTGCATCAGCGATTGCACGCGGCATTGTACCTCGCAATGCTCGCGAAGAAGCGCGAGAAACTGCTCGACAAAAAGCTCCCGGCATTGCTCAACTCATTGCTCGACTCAAAGCTCGGGTCATTGCAGGTCTCGACCTGTCTCGCGCTGCCCCGTCGCAAGCTGCGGGGGAGGCATAGGAGGGGCTAGGGCGGAAGGTGTGAATAGTGAATTGAGAATAGAGAACTTAGGCCTGATTCGCGCCATCGGCGGAATATGCGATATAATACATATTGGGACCCGTGCCTGAGCAGCAATCCTGGCCGTCATTTCGCGCCTGCCTCTTGCCTCTTGGCTTCACCCGGTTGCCCTTCCTCCTTTGGTCGCCGTCCGCACTTCTGACCTCTAGCATCTGGCTTCTGACTTCTGCCTTCGTCTGCCATCTCGCTTTCCCATCCCCTAGACGGCTGGGGGAATCCCTGCCCCCTAACCGGCCCTCGTTCCTGCGGCCGCAACAGCGCCGGAAACGGCAACCGCTCCGGCTACTGCAACAGCGGTCGTTCCGGTCCCATGGCCTGGCCTCGCATCGGCACCCGCTCATCGAGCCGGAACAGCGTCCTCTTCTGGTGCCGCATCTGCGCCCTGAGCCGCACCCGGTCCTCGTGCCGCAACAGCCGCCGTTTCTGCTTCCGCACCGGCACCCGCTCAAGCGCCCGCCCCGGGTTCTTCAGCGGCTTCCGCTTCGGGTGCCGCAGCGGCGTTCGCCCCAGCTCCTTCTGCAGGCTGAGAAACAGCCGCTGCTCCTGCTCGCGCACCAGCCCCCAGTTCTGCACCTGCCCGGTCTTTCGTGTTGCCTCACAACCCATGCACCGTATGCCTTGACTATGGATGGTACGAGACTAACATTCTGACGCATGTCGCTGCACCATTTGGGAGGCTTGCTGTGGCAGTGAACGCGGCGGCCAAGGCGGACAAGAGCCAGGAGCGTTTCTATGACGCCCTGAGGGAGCTGTTCGTCGGCGCGACGGTTGTTGGGCAAACTCCGGTATACGGCTCACAGTCGTGGCATGCGGGGAGCTAGGAGAGTGGCGGAGTCGTCAGATGATCTTGGGATTCGGCAAGTCCCAACCTAAGGTCAGAAGAATGGCAGGTGTCCCGCTTTTCATGGGCAGGAGGTGACCGTGGAACTCGGCAAGGACAATGCAGTCAGAGTCGCACATGCTTTCGGGGCGCGATGCGACAAGCTAGGCTTCCAGGTGGTTTCCGAAGAGAAGGCTGATCACACCAGGCTAGTGGTTTCAAACGGCCGGGTCAGAGCCCCGGTACTGGTTTATCACACAGGGGCAGTTGTCGTTCAAGGTGCGGACACGGAGCTGAGGCGCGCCATTGAGGCCCTCAAGAAGCAGTTCAACGACGATCCGACGGCGTTCCTTGGCGCCCGCCTCGTCGTGTCGTCGCCAGCCAGTTGCCGGTACGACATACTGGATAAGTCCCTTCGGGCCCAGATCAGGACGGCCCTAGGCGACCTAACGGCCACTGCACTATTCACGAAAGAGGACCAGCCGCCAATAGACTACCGAGTCCGGCTCAAACACAATGGCACTGAGTTAACCGTCACACAATTCAACAACGGCACCCTGCTTGTTCAGGGCAAGAACGATGCGCTGCTTCACGATTGCTGCGAAGCCATCGAGCGCATAGCTCGGCCTACCAGCCAAGAGGTGACCGCCCGATTCATTTCTGACAACGAAGACGCGAAGACGGCACTCGCAGACATGTGCACCCCACAGCTTGTCGAACGCGCTGAACTCGCGGCTCGAACCTCAGCCGACCCCGCCTACTCTTACGTGGACAGCTACGATCAGCAGTTGCTGGTGGCGTCGGAGTGCTTGAGGCTCAGCGGCATACCCCTGCCCGAGTACTCGGCAGTTGTGATGCCTGCTGCGAAGGGCTTTGAAGGCTTCGCCAGGAAGATCCTGACGGCGATAGGCCTCTTTGCCCCAAACTACTTCGCGACGAAGGGTGCCACCTTTCGTGCCCTCTACGAAGTCGGATGCGCCGATAGAAGAGCTGTCTGTAAGAGGGAGAAGTACGTAGACTCCATGCTCAAGCGATTCGGCGTCGCCCTTGAGTTCAACCGCCACTTCATGATGCACAGCGATCCGTCATCAGTGACGAAGGTCCCTTCGATCGAAGATGCAGTGTCTCGGCTGTCAGACATACACAAGGACATGAAGGAGATCTTCGTCTACCTCAGAGACACGTTTGGACTGACCTAGTCCGAAGCTTTGGAGGCAGTCTGACGGACGACATAGGAAGTCCACTCGCCAAGGATCTGCAGCGACGTGGTTTCCATGTGGCGAGCCCTGAGTCGATCCCATATGGCCAGCAGTTTCGCGTGTCGCGTGGAGACTGGTCTGGAATGGTGAGGGTCTATAGAACGAAACGGGGCGTGTCGAAGCTTGACCTGTCCCAGTTGAGACCCGGTCCAGAGGCCGAGTTGATAAGGACGATCGTCGCCTCCAACCTCGACCTACAGGCCACTTCGCCACTGAGTAGTTCTCAAGGATTCCCCGTCGTGGGCACTGACGAATCAGGCAAGGGAGACTACTTCGGCCCGCTTGTTGGAGCCGCCGTCTGGGTTGATGAGGCGCTTGCGAGAACACTCACTGCAGCCGGCGTGGCCGACAGCAAGCTTCTAAGTGACGCCCGTAACCTAGCCGTGAGCGACGAGATCATGCGGATATGCTCGGGTCAAGCCGTTGTCATCGAGATCGGCCCGGCGAAGTACAATGACCTATATGAACGATTTACTGCTGAAGGCAAGAACCTCAACATCCTGCTGGGTTGGGTGCACGCAAAAGCCATCGAAGAGATCCTCGCACGCGCGCACTGCAGCGTGGTGGTGGCGGACCAGTTCGCTGATGAGTCCGTCATTATCGGCAAATTGCAGGAACGAGGGCAGCAAGTCAAGTTGATACAGACACCGCACGGAGAACGCAATATCGCGGTGGCTGCTGCGTCAATCTTGGCGAGAGCGAGGTTCCTACGGAGACTGGGACAGCTATCGGACGAGTATGGATTCGATCTGCCTAAAGGGATTTCGTCCCAGGTTGTCCATGTTGCACGATCACTTGTCGCACAACACGGTCCGGAAATCTTGCGTCATGTCGCTAAGCTGCACTTTAGGACCACCGCCGCTGCGATGGCGTAACCATCGGAGAATCGCGAGTTGAGGGCGGACATCCGGCAACAGGCTTCTGACCTGAGGAAGTCTGGCCGGTATGCGGACGCGCTCCCTGTGTTTGTGGAACTCCAGCAAAGTGGTGACGAGTACGGACTTGCGGGCTCACTCAATTGTCTTCGGAAACTCGGTCGATTCGACGAGGCACTTGCGCTGGCCCGGCGTAGCGACCCCGCTGGACAGCGTATGGACTGGACCAAGGCGGAGATAGTCTGGACGCACATACAGGGCCGACTTCTCAGACTGCCGGAATCCGCATCACTGAACGACATGTTGGCGGTAGCTGACGACATATGTCGGCTTGGGCCTGAGGACGTCGCCATGAAGGCGGTCGCATTCGCTGTCGCGAAGAAAGCGAAGAACGCGGATAGGTGGGACATTGCAGGCCAGTGGATTGAGAAGGTGAACCCAGACGCCCTCAGCGGCGAGTCTATGAGAGGCGAATCGGGCCGCGAAGGTTGGAGTGACAAGTCCCTGTGGCACAACTATCGAGTCCGGGCGCTCGTGGAGACCGGTCGTCACCGTGAAGCTCTGCCGCTTGCAGAGAAGGCGATCGCTGGATTCCCGGCGCAGCGACGGTTCTTCCTCAGGCTGAAGGCCCTCGCGCTCCACGGGCTGGGAGACACGGACTCAGCGCTGGACATCTACCAGAGCCTCTGTGCAGGTGGACGAGCTGACTGGTGGATGGTGGGGGAGTATGGCAGAATGCTCGTCGATGCGGGCAAGCCAAGTGAGGGAATCCCTGTCTTGGCGGCTGCAGCCCAGTGCAGGGCTCCGTTGGACTTGAAAGTGAAACTGGTGTCCGACTTGGGCAACGCTGCCTATGCGGAGGGCCAGCCGCGAGCCGCGCTCTGCCACTTCCTGCTATGCCGCAGCATAAGGACAAGAAGGAACTGGTCCGTACCGGATGAACTGGCACGACGTATTGAAGAGATAACCGGCCAGGGCGACTTTGCGGAACTACTCCGGCAGAACGAGGAAGAGTTGCTCCGGGAGTGCCAGAACATCTGGGCCCGGCTTGCCCGGCCAGAACGCAGTGTTCAACGACCTCGACGCAACCCCAGGAAAGGGATGATAGGGGCGGTGCGACTTGGTCCCAGCGAGCGTCCATTCTGCTACATCGTAGCCGCAGGTGGAGAATCGGTTTTTGCCTGGAAGCAGGACCTCCCCGTTGGGCTGTCCGATGGTGCAGTCGTAGACTTCACGGCGAGTCCCTCCTATGACAAGAAGAAGGGCAGGGAGTCGTGGAAAGCCTCTGATGTCAGGCTTGCAGAACGTGCGCAGACGAACCGAGTCGTCGAAGAGAACTAGTGGACATTTCTGGGGATGGGAAGTGATTCTGGCGTTCTTCAGATTGCGGAAATCGGGGTGCCCAGCCGAGGACGAGACCGCCATTGTCGTAGGCCGGGCGACGTGACCATCCATATAATGTCCGAAATCGGCAAGCAGATCATGGAGCACGTCAGGCAGGAGGATTAGCTCTGACTTGTCATCCCGCAGGGCCGCAGAACTCCGCCGGCCAGTCTTTCTCTGAGAGGTCAGCCCTGGCCACGGTTAACAAGAAAGTGGCGTCAGTCGTGCGGCGCATGCGCGCGCACTTCGACGGGTATGAGAGGGCCGCCGGTCGAGCCATGACGCTCCGGGAGCAGATCCTCCTTCTAGCCAAAGTCCGTAGCGACGTTGGCGAGGACATCAACCAGTCGCTGCATCACTATGCGGTCATACTCGCCATCAGGTTCCTTCGCGAACGGCACGAGGGAATACGAATCGACATCAGAGATGTTCACCCGGAACAAACTGGGGGCGCTGATGACCCTGATATCACGGGCCGTGTCGGACGGCAATTGGTCTGTGCCGAGGTGACGGCGCACCTGAAGCCGCAAGGGTACGTTGACACCCGCATAAGAGACACGCTTAACAAGCTGGCTAGAATCAGCTGCAGCCATCAGTACTACTTTGTCACTACTTCCTGCATGGAGCGACGGGCCAGGTCGAAGCTCAGCAAGATGCACTGCGATATCGAAGTTGTGCCACTCGACATCGGATTCGACGCGATCGTTGGAGGCCAGCGAGATGGACACGCTCAGCCCATTTAGCTATGTGCTCTGTGGAGAAGCACGGGTAGAGATCGGCGGCTAGAGATGCTCAAACATGAACATGAGTTTCGGGATCCGATACACGTCTTTGTCAGAATGGACTCCGACGAGCGGCGAATCGTGGATTCGCGGCCTTTTCAGCGTCTACGCCGCGTACATCAGCTCGCGATGACGTACTTGGTCTATCCAGGTGCTACCCACACGCGATTCGAGCATTCACTCGGAGTTATGGAACTCGCCACGCGCGCCTTCAATGTGGTTACGCACCCGGACAACCTTGGTGACGAGACGCGGGCGCATTTCCCCGAGTTAGATCAGGTCTCCGGGCGCGACTACTGGCGCAGGGTACTGCGGGCAGCAGCGCTATGTCACGATCTCGGACATCTCCCATTCTCGCATGCGTCGGAGGGCGAATTGCTGCCAAGGGGATGGAGCCACGAAAGGCTAACTGCAGAGATAATCCGCTCACGAGAGATGCAGAGGATATGGTTGACTCTAACCCCGCCTCTGCGAGCAGAAGACATCGTGAAGCTATCTATAGGCCCACGCAAGGCCCGGGAAGTCGGCATATCCAGCTACTCCGACTTGGAATCGATACTCTCAGAGGTAATAGTCGGTGATGCCTTTGGGGCCGATAGGATGGACTACCTGCTACGCGATTCTTACCACGCCGGAGTAGCCTACGGTCGGTTTGACCACTTCAGACTCATAGATACCCTGCGGATACTCGTCCCGCCTCCCGTGCCGAAGGAAGGAGAGCAGTCCCGTGAACCAATGCTCGGCGTGGAAGAGGGAGGTTTGCCCTCAGCGGAACAGATGCTCTTCGCAAGGTACTTCATGTTCGTACAGATTTACTATCATCCCATCAGGAGGGTCTATGACCGTCATTTGCAGGAGTTTCTATCGGCGTGGCTGCCGGGTGGTCGTTTCCCGGTGAAGGCAGGCAAGCTGCTTAAGTACGATGACGTCGCGGTATTGAAGGCGCTCGGCAACGCAGCCTCGAACAGCAAGGCGAAGGGACACTCGAGCGCGGCCAGAATCGCACTGCGCCATCACATGAAGGTGCTCTATCAGCCGAATCCGGAAGACTCGAGTTGCTGCAAGGAACCCGAGCTAGCTGTCTACAGGGCTGCCACGAGGAAGTTTGGGCGTAGAACGCTCCTGCTCGACAGGCACACCAAGCCTGAGTCGGCTTGTGTGTTTCCTGTGAAGCTGAGGGATGGTCGGAGTGCCTCATCGCTTGCTATTTCCAGGACGATTGCTACACTGCCAACAGCATCCGTGTGCACCGTCTACATCGACCCAGTTCGGCATGAAGAGGCCTTGGATTGGCTTGAAGTGAATCGTCACAAGATACTGAATCGCAGACTAAGGAGATGACATGACTCAGGACGAACGGTGGGCCCTGCTCTTGAGGCTGGCCGACCGCCTTAGGCGCAAAGGTAGTTGGTGTGGCGAGACTCATCTGCAGAAGGCAACCTTCCTTCTACAGGAAATGCTGCAAGTACGAGTTGGCTTCGACTTCATCATGTGGAAGCACGGCCCGTACTCATTCGGCCTCCATGATGAGCTGTCAACAATGCGGGCCTGCTCTCTGATCGGACTCCAAATCGCCGATCCTCGATACGGTCCAAGACTCGAGGTCACGGCCTCCGGTAGAGACTACCTCAGGAAGCACCCCAAGAGTGTCGGGGCGTCAGGGAAAGCCGTCGAGTACTTGGCCGCCTGCATTGGTACCAAGTGGGTTGTGGACCTTGAGCGGCTTACCACGGCTTACTATGTGAAGGTACATGAGAAACCACGTCCTGATGTCTGGGTAAGCCTGCTGCGACAATTGAAGCCGCACATCCCCGAAGACAAGGCAACCCAGGCCGTCCAAGAAGTGGAAGCCTTGGAGGCAAACATGCCGAGCACTGCGTAGTGCTCGGGGTAGTCCATCCGCTTATTCGGAGCCGCGAGGAGATGATGCCTACGCGCAGGACCAGGAGGAGTCATGGACAGTAATGCAGTACATCCCGACTACGCCATGCCTGATGTCCCCTACGACAAGAGCAGTGGGACCGATACGAGAACAAGATACGAACACGACCTGAGCGCGATAATCTACTGCAACGCGTTTAAGCGTATGTCCAACAAGTCCCAGATCATTGTTCGGCCGTTGAGAGACCACTTCCGCTCACGTATGGTGCATTCGCACGAGGTCGCAGACATTGCAACCGCACTGGGGCGGCTGCTTGGACTGAATGTCGGCTTGGTAAGGGCAATAGCTCTAGGTCACGATCTTGGGCATACGCCATTCGGCCACGCGGGCGAGGCAGCGCTTTCAACCTTGGTGGGCCGGGTGTTGACCAGCAGCTTCAAAGTGGTGCCTCCCGATTCAAGCAAGCTATTCAGCCACGCAAGCAATAGCGCTCGCATACTCTGTAGAGAGGGAGACATATCACGTGAGTGCATCGAGGGTGTTCTGGCTCACAGTTGGAATCCGTGGAAGGGTACACTCGCTGCATACAAAGAGGGGAAGCGCTATGAGGTCAAGCAAGGCCCAAGCACCTATGAAGCACAGGTGGTGGCCATTGCCGATCAACTCGCCAGCATAAATCATGACATCGAGGACATTGTTAGCGGTGCTCTTTACACCAACTATCCCGCGGACGTGCTTCGCAGTGCGGTAATACGCAAGCTCGGAAACACCAAGCTCGAGAACGTGAAACCCGAAGAGGTCCTGAATCTTTTCGTAACGACCGAACCTGAGAAGGCATTCGGTCGGAAGTATCGCATTGAGCACACGATTCAGCAAGTCGCGGACCACTCCTCCGTTGTTCTCCACGACGGACCAAAGAAGGTCGCGGATGCGCCCACGAAACCAATCGGCATTTCGCGTGACTGGGCCCTGCTGCTTGATGCCATCGAGTCAACCATACGAGACGTCGTCCACAGCGAGCCTTGGTTCGTCGGTCGCGACGCGATGGCAGCAGCAATGATATCGGTCGCATTCAACCACCTATGGCCGTGCGTCAAGGGCCATCGCGGTGGCCGACTCGAAGTCCCTGGGCAAGGCGAACTGTTCCGTCATGGAGAGCGAGAGAAGGCCGGCATGGACGAACCGCGCAAGTACCTCGAGCATTTCACGGCCTTCTACAACGAGCACTATGTGGAAACGGAAATTCAGACCGATTACCTTGAGTGCGCTGGCAGCGAGGTAATCCAGACTTGGGACCGGCGCCTGTTCCCCTACGCAAGGCAAGCTCTGGCAGCGAAAGCGTTTGCCAACTTGAACCTGGCGCAGATTGCCATCGTGAACCTAGTGGCCGTAGCAGATTTCGTGGCTGGGTTCACAGACAGATACTGTGTTCAGATGTTCGCTGACCTGCACTCGGGCTTCTTGACTCAAGGGTAGCCGCTAGCCCCGAAGACGGCAGGAAGAGAGATGCAACCCGAGTGGGGCATTTCCCCTGTTTCCGGTCGATGGCCGGGTCGCCCTGATAAAGGTCGGCGATATCTCGGGCTGGCTCAAGGATGAGCTGGCCGGGTATAACGTGACCGACCGCCACGATGAGCCAGGTTGAGGTCAAGGTTGAGGTTGAGACCGGCTCAACCTTAGCCTTAACCTTAGCCTTTCCTCATGGGGTCGCGGAGCTTCTATGAGGGCTGGGACTCGGCGAGCAGTAGACAGCATACAGAATACAGCACACAGGCGATTCCCGGACCTTCGGGTGCGGTCGGCCCTGTATGCTGTGTACTGCCTGCTGCATACTCTTCGCCGGACGGCCGGGGCGTGAGGATTGAGCCGCTTCAAGGGCGACGCCAGCGGCTGAAGTTCCTCAACAACGCCGGACTGCTGGCGAAGGGCGTCTATGGGCAGATTCAGGATGATGCGCAGGCAGACATCGTTCATCGTTGGTTCGTACATCGTCGGTTGGTCTCAGAGGCCCCTGTCGGACAGTGCGTGGCCGGAAGCGATGAACGAATCCGTCGAGCAACGAACTCTGACGAGCGAGTGATGGGCACGAATCGGGATGCTTGCCGAAGCAGACAGTAGACAGAATACAGGATACAGGGATTCCCGCAGAAGTAGGCAGTAGACAGTATGCAGTAGGCGGGGAGCCGGCTTTCAGTCCGAAACCTGTATGCTGAGTGCTGTATGCTGAATGCCGATGCGGGTTTCAGGGACACCTTACTTAATTCAATCAGAAGCGCGGCAAGGGCAACGCGGGCGCAGCCCACGAGCTTCGAACCACAAGCCTCAAGCGCGAGCACAAGCCGGCTGAACGCTGACGGCCACCTGGAGCATCGCAGATTGCAGATTTGACGGCGGCTGACGGCTTCCGACAGGTCTCTCAAGACTTCGCGGCTCAAGCACAAGCTCAAGCACAAGCCGCAAGCTTCAAGCCGTGAGCCGTTGTCCGTGAACCGCAGACCGTAGACCGTCGGCCCTCTTCCGCCGCCCACTGGCGGTCTGAACCTATGGCCTAATCGGCCATCGGTCGGTCGCGGCCAAGCTCGGCCTCGGCCAACTCCTCGGCATCCTCGCTGGTCATCCCGGCTTCGACGCATCCCTTCACGAACCTTTCGCGGCCGGTCTGCTGCAGGAGCAACTTGAGGTTCTGCGTCGGGTTCTCGGCACTTGACTGTGCCCCGATACCCAGAAAGATTATCCTGGCCTCGACGAGCCTTGGCAGGGCCTTGTCGGGTTTGCCCTGCGTCGCGTAGAGCAACCCAATGTTGCTGAGGGTAGACGCCTCGCCGTGGCTGTATCCCGCCTCACGAGCAATCGCCAGCGCCCGTTCGTGGTACTCCAGAGCCTTCTCCGGTTCGCCCAGACCCCGGTGAATGAGAGCAATGTAGTTGAGGCCGTTGGCCTGCACCTCCGGGTCACCGACCTCGCGCGCAATCGCCAGCGCCTGCTCATAGTAACTCAATGCCTTGGCGAGGTCGCCGGTACCCGCGTAGAGCACCCCGGTATTCTGGAGGACCTTGGCCTCGCCCCGCCGGTCATGGGTCTTGCGGTACTGAGCCAGAGCTTCATCGTAGAAATCGAGCGCCCTGATGTGGTCGCCCTGTTCATCGTAGACCGAACCTACGTTGTTCAGGGCCGACGCCACGCCTCGCGCACTTCCGATCTCGCGGTACGTCTCAAGTGCCTTGTTCAGGTACTCCAGGGCCGTATCGGCCTCACCCCGGGCAACGTGAAAGCGCCCGACGCCGAGGAGGTTGTTGGCCGCCAGCAGGGGATTCCCGACCTCGCGCGCCATCGCGAGTGCCCTCTCCAGGTGCTCGATGGCCTTGTTCGGCTCGCCCTTGTCGCGGTAGACGATCCCGAGGTTGCCGAGGGCTTGCGCTTCACCATCCCGGTCCCCTATCTCATGGGCAATCGCCAGCGCCTCTTCGTGGTTCTCCAGCGCCTGGTCGAGTTCGCCTCTGTTGCTGTAGACGGAGCCCATGTAGTTGAGGGCATGAGCCCGGCCCGGCTTGTCTCCGGCCTGCTCGGCAAGGCGAGCCGAATCGCCAAAGCTATCCAGCGCCGGTTGATATCTGCACTGCTCAAAGTGGCAGCTGCCGATGAGGGCCGACAGCGCGGCCGACTGCTCCAAGCTCTCGGTGCGGTTGAACGCCTCTTGGAAGTGGCTGATAGCTTCGTCCCACTCGCGCTCCTGCATGGCAGTGAGGCCTCGGGCAGTCTGTGCCTTCAGCTCTGAATCCTTGGCACCCGGTATGCCGTCGAGGTAGACAGCTCTGCCCGTCACCAGAGTCACTTGCTTTGCCGTCTCGCGCATTTCGGTATCCATCACCTGTCAGTCTAAGCGCCCTGCAGCCGTCGTCAAATCCCGCCGCGTCTGCCGATTTGACATCCCCGCGCGCGAGTCTATCATGTCCGCGATGAGGACGGGCGTCTTGTTCTGCTTGCTGTGCGTCGGCTTGACGGTCTCGGCTACGCCCGCCGAGAACCATGCCCTCTGGCGGCTAGTTGGCGTCACCGTGCACCTCACGAACGGCAGCGTGCTGCGCGGGTACGTCCGCTACTGGCACGACTATCCTGAACCGACAGCAGCGGATTCCCTGCCGGCCACCTTGCTCCGCTGGAACAACACAGCGCTGAAGCTAGACACCGCGCTGATCGCGGTCCGCTACCCTGACACGCTTACCATCGTCACGACGGCAAGGGAAGTCGTCATCCCAGGAGACAGCCTGGCATCAGTCTCCTTGGCTCCAGGCCTCCTCGACGGCCGGCAGGGCGACATCACCCCAATGGTCTCGTACTACCAAGCAGGACTGCTCCAGACCAAACCACATGCCATGTGCTGGGGCACGACGGACAGCGGAGCGCCCGCTGCGTGGTTGAGCTACGATTCACTTGTCGGAACCGAGGAACTCACGATGCTCTGCCGTCCTCCGCTCATAGGCTACGTCGCCCCGGAGCCCGGGTCGAATCTCATACGCCTGATCTTCTACTACGACTAGGGCGGTTTCGGGAACGGTGAATAGGTTCCGAAGCCACGACGGTTCGGATTCCGAGCAGGCGACTTCGTCGCAGCCACAAGCCCACAGCTAGCACAAGCACAAGCTCAAGCGCAAGCACGGGCCCGCGGCTACGCCGCGAGGTTGAGGCTGAGGTTGAGACACAACGCGGCTTCGCCGCGAAGTCCCAGTTGGCAGGTTCCAGTTACCAGTTGAGCGAAGTCGTGCTGACGCAGCAGGCGACTCCTGACGCGCGCGGGTTGGTCAGCTTACGGCTTACAGCTAACAGCTTGCGGCCGACGGCTGACGGCTTCCGGCCACTCGATCCCTGGATCACTTGATCCCTCGATCCCTTCCCCAATCTTCTAGCTTCTGCCATCCAGCCTCTGACTTGGCCTCGGCGGCCCCTGTCGGGCAATGCGTGCTTTCGTGGCCTCAGTTGTCGGTTCTGGGGTGTGCCGGCGTGCTTGACCTGCGTCTGTTGTTCTGTTAGTTTTGCCTGCCGACTATGTCAGGCGCGAGCCATCCCGGCCGGCCCGGGGTGGCTTTTCGCGTCCCGGAAGCACGAACCGAGGAGCCTGTCATGACCGTTCAGCTTCTTGTCATCGCCGGCTATCTGCTGGCGCTCTTGATGCTCGGCCTGCTTGCCCGGCGCGGCACGCCGCCGACGCACGACGGTTTCTTTCTCGCCGGCCGGCGAGTCGGTCCGGTCCTGATGCTCCTGACAATGGCCGCGACCAACTTCTCGGCCTTCACCGTGTTCGGCTTCTCAGGGGCCGGCTACCGCATCGGCTACGCCTACTATCCGATAATGGCCTTCGGCACCGGCTTCATGGCTCTGGCGTTCGTCTTCATCGGTCTGCCGGTCTGGAGGGCCGCGAAGCGACTCGGCGCGGTGACTCCGCCCGAGCTCATCCGTCTGCGTTTCGGCAACGCGCCGCTGCACGCCGCCTATCTGGCCGTGATGGTCGTCTTCACGCTGCCCTATCTTGCCATTCAGCCGATGGGCGCAGGCTATGCGCTCAAAGGGCTGCTGGGCATTCCGTACGTCGTCGGCGCGGTTGTCGTGACCGCGGTCGGAGCAGGCTACGTGCTGCTCGGCGGCATGAAGGCCGATGTCTGGACCGACGCGCTGCAGGGCGTCTTCGTGCTGGCGGCCATGCTCGCGGTCTTCTTCGGCGTGGCCGCGGCCCTCGGGGGGTTCGCCAATGCCAACCGGACGGTCCAGAGTTCCTGGCCCGAGCTCTTCAGCCGACCCGGCGGCGGCAAGGCACTGCCCGCAGGAATCTGGTTCTCCTATCTGGCGCTGTGGTTTCTCTGCGACCCGGTGTTCCCTCAGCTCTTTCAGCGGTTCCTGGTTGCGCGCGACGAGCGCAGCCTGAACCTTGCTGCCGTCTTCTATCCACTCATCACCGGCCTGCTCTTCTTCCTGCCCGTCGCCATCGGAGTGATGGGCAGGATGGTCGTGCCCGGCCTCACCGGGAGCCAGACCGACCAGATATTGCCGATGGTCGCGGCGAAGCTGCTGCCGCCCTGGCTCGGCGCTGCCGCGATGGCCGGCGGGCTGGCCGCGCTGATGTCGACCATGGACTCGCAATTGCTGACGCTCAGTTCGATGGTGGTCCGGGACGGCGCAGCGCTCGCGCGTCGGGCGCCCCTTGCCAATCGCTACTCGAAGGTCGTCGTCCTGCTGCTGGCCGCGGCCGGGCTCGCCATCGCGCTTCGGCCGTTGGCGCCGATACTCGATATCGCCACTGAGACGTTCACCGGGCTGGCAGTGCTCTTCCCGGTCACGCTCGCGGCAATCTACTGGCGCAAGACCAATGCCTGGGCCGGGTTCGCGTCAATTCTCGTCGGCGAGTCGCTGGTCGCGCTCTACCACTTCCGGCTGCTTCCCACATTCGGACTTCTGCCCGTGATCCCCGTCGTTCTGGTCACGACGGTTGTCCTGGCCGGCGGCAGCCTGCTCTGGCCTGCCGGGCAACCCACGAGCTTCGCCCGGCCGACAGCCCGCGGTTGGCGCTGGGCAGCGTTGTTCGGGATGCTGTTCCTGGCGGCGAATGACTTCTGGGCGTGGCACCGGCGAGAACCTTCACCCCTTGGTCTCCCACTCTGGATCTGGTACCATTTCGGACTGGTCTTGCTGCTGTTCTGCATGATCCTCGCGATGCTCAGGTCGGAACCGAAGAGAGCGACGGGCGACTCCTGAGCCGGCCACCGGTTCGATACGCCACCTGCCGCCGGTACAAGTCTCTTGCTGCACGGCCCGCAGCGCGAGTCCCTGCGGCCGTCCCTCCTTGTCCCGCTTCGCGGGCGACCTGAGTTTGACTTCCTGCAATCTGTGCCTATGCTCTCCGGCCGGTGAGAGCCAAATGGTGAGAACAGCAGCAGCTTTCCTTGCCGTGCTCGCAATACTGACCGGAGTCTTCTGCGGCGGCCGGACCGGGCCGCAGCAGCCGGCGGCCCGAGCGGCATTCCCATCGGTGGCCTGCAGTACCCTGACCGAGGCTGAACTCACCCGGCTCGTCAGGGCTCTGCCCGCGTTCAACGGCGCACTCAAGGCAGCGAAGTGGACGTTCAGCCCGACGGAGCCAGGCGAGGGCTTGGCCGGTTCGCTTACCACGCTGATTGAACACATGCACGTTGCCGGCGTCCGGGAGTCGCTTGAGGCAGTCGGGTCTGATTGGGACGCGGTTCGGGCGACGCTGTACAAGGTCTTTGCTGCTTCGGCGGCTCTCAACGTTGCGGGGGTCCCGCCCGACCGCGTTGAGCAGATGAAACAGGACAAGACCGATGCAGGCAGGAGGATGTACCGCGGCTACGTCGCTGTGAAGGAAGCCTGCTCGGCGCTGCCGGCAGCGAACCTCGAGCTGGTAAAGAGCCGCCACCAGGAACTGCAGCCGCTTGGTACGCTGGGGCAGTAGACCAACTCCGGCTCACCTTCGCAAACGAACGAGTGCCCGAATCCGATATCTAACCGCCAGGCACACCGGGCAGAAGGAATTGCCCGGGTTCGCCACTTTCCTCTGTTTGTGTGGTGCGCTCCTGTGTCGGATGCAGCGCCTGAGAGCATCCTTTGACAGGCGCGAAGAACACTGGATAATGGGGCGTCCTGTTGCATAGCTAAGGAGGCATGTATGTACGCACTGCGTCTTGTAGTGATGGTCCTGGTGCCGGCCACGGTATCGGTCGCGGCAGAGCAGAGCCATCATCCGTACGTCTACCGCCCGGTATCGATGTCGTTCGTACCGGGCTTCTCCACCAATGGCCCGGGGTCGCGGTACTTCCGGTCGAACCTGTCCCTGAACATCATCGGCGGCGAACTGGGGCAGGTGGAGGGCGTCGAACTGGGCGGCGTGTTCAACATCGATGAGGCGGACGTGTACGGGTACCAGGGAGCCGGGGTCTTCAACATCATCGGCGGCGGGTTCGGTGGGGTCCAGCAGGCCGGGGTATTCAACATCGTCGGCAACGGGTTCACCGGTGCCCAGATGGCCGGAGCTGCGAACGTCGTGGGCGGCGACTTCGTGGGCGTGCAGATGGCCGGGGCAGTCAACATCGTCGGCAACGGGTTCGCTGGGGCGCAACTGGCCGGAGCCGTCAACAGTGCCGGGCAGGACTTGACCGGCGTGCAGATGGCCGGAGCCGCCAATATCGCCACCGAGCGTTTCCATGGCCTGCAGCTATCCGGCGCCGTGAACGTAGCGGATAGGTTCACCGGCGCCCAGGTTGGCCTGGTCAACATCACCGGCACCGGCCGCGGCGTGCAGCTCGGCCTCGTGAACATCGCCGATGACATGGAGGTCCCGATCGGGCTGGTGAGCATCGTGAAGTATGGCCAGTTCCACGTCAACGCCTGGGCGACCGAGTTCGCACCCTTGAACATCGGCATCAAGACCGGTTCGAGAATGGTCTACAACGTCTTCTCGCTCGGCTGGCGGCCCGGTGGCGATGAACCCCGGCTGTACGCCGGACTCGGCATCGGCGGCCATATTCCGCTGGAACGGTTCTTCGTTGACATTGATATCTTGAACCACGGTGTCTACCGCGACCGGCAGTGGTACCGGGAGGGCGGGGCCGAGCTGTTGTCGAGCCTGCGCCTTACCGGCGGCTGGCAGTTCAATGACTTCCTGGCGTTTACCGCCGGCCCGACGCTGAACCTCTCGGTCTTTGAAGACGACGGCCGGGACGAGGAGGTCCGGGTCTGGCCCGGATTCACCGTCGGGCTGCAGTTGCTCTAGCGCCGCGCTGAGCGGTTCGGCCGAGTAACGGCGCGGAAGTGCCGCTGTGCAGAATCTGCACAGCGGCAGGCCGTGCCGCATGAACTTGACGTCAGCAGGCCCGAGGCTAAGCTAGAAGTCCGGCCGGAAACCGG
>DDXO01000040.1 GCA_002347155.1 Caldifarciminota bacterium UBA2258 | reverse complement strand
GTATGCAGAAGTCAGAAGTGGCGGCGGGCAAAGGATGAAGGATGAGGGATGAAGGCGGAAAGATGAGACGCACAGCGCTGCGCCGCCAGCATTTGCTGGCCCGCCGAGCGGACTCTCTGGCTTGCAGACGACGATCATTCCCGGTACTTTCTCACAGCGGTTCTCCTTTCATGATTCACCAACAACCCAGATGTCAGCATCCGGGCAGGCGAACCGCTATTCCCGAATTCCAGCTAAGATAGGGACACCCTCCTCTCCTTCGGGGAGGAGAGGGAGAAGGAAAGAACCTGACTTCCATCCATATGTAGTGGTAGACCGTTCTTCGACCACAATTCTGCCGTGGGGGGAGCGGACCGGAGACTGCCTGGAGGGTAGCCTTCGCCGACACAGTTCCCGATACACTGACCGGTGCAATCACGGGTACTTCTGCCGGCAAAATGACTCGAACAATGACGCGAACGTCTTGTCGAACAATGTCTCGAACAGCTTCGCGGACATTTCGCCGTACAACGCCGCGTACAGTTGCTCACGCAGTTTGAGATTCAGTGCAGGATTCAGTCATCGACGCAGTTGCCGACGCAGTGCGCTACGCAGTGAACGATCCTTTGACCGACGCTTTCCGACGTGCAATGTGGGGTGCTTTGACCGACCGAATCGAGGGCAGAGGTTGAGGTCGAGGCAAAGGGAGAGGTCAAGGTTGGCTTCGCCCCTGTAGGAACAGTGGAGGCTGAGGTTGAGGTACGAACATCCGTGTCCATCTGTGTCCATCCGTGGTTCACTTCTGGAATCTGCGTCGTCTGCGAAGTCTGCGGATGACCTTGCCTGTGCTTCCTTGACACTCAGGCGAATTCGGGTAAAACTTACTTCGTTTGTGATTGGGGCCGTGGCGCAGCTGGGAGCGCGCTTGACTGGCAGTCAAGAGGTCACGGGTTCGACTCCCGTCGGCTCCATCGCGCATAAGCGCGCCTCCGATTGACCGTTGACGAGAATCATATATCCAAAGGAGCCTTGAGCATGTCGATAAGGACTCTGTCCGTTGGCGTTGCGGCGCTGGTGGCGGCCGTGTTTGCCGTGCTGGTCGGCTGCGCGCCGAGCCAGACCGTGAAGCCGAGTACCGAGGAGGAGCTGAAAGCGAAGCGCGATTCCGCGCAGCAGTACTACAGCATCGGCGCCGGCTACTATCAGCAGAGCAACTTCCAGTCGGCGCTCGATAACTTCCGCAAGGCGCTGACCTACGATTCGACCTATTACGACGTCTACGTCGCCATCGGTACAGCCTACCGCAAGATGCTCGACCCGATTTCGGCCGAGGAGAACTTCCGCCGGGCGATCAAGCTCGACCCGAAGAAACCCAAGGGCTACGAAGGGCTGGGCGATCTCTTCCTGGCCATGCAGAAGGACACGCAGGCTCTGGCCGTCTATCTGGAGGGTCTCGCGCAGGACTCGAGTCTGGTCGACCTCTACAGCGGTGCGGCCGCCGTCTACGTCAAATGGAAGCAGATGGACAAGGCGAAGCAGCTCTATGAGAGCGCGATGCGGCGGTTCCCTGATGACGTAAACGTCCAGCGCCTGTGGGCCGACTTTCTCTACAAACAGGGGCAGTACGCCGATGCTATCGATGCATTGCTGCCGTTGGTGCAGCGCTTTCCCAAGGTCTGGGAGTTGCGTGAGAAACTGGCCGACTGCCATATCGAGTTGAAGCAGTACGACAGGGCGGCGGCGCAGCTCGATGCGATACTTCAGAGTGAGCCAAACCGCGACCAGACCGCGCTGCGCCTGGCCACAGTGTACCTCGCGTGGGGCAAGACCAGACAGGCGATTCAGGTGCTCGACAAGCTGATCGCCAAGGACCCGAGCAACGTCGCCGCGCTCGTGTACAAGGCCGAGGCACTGATGAAGCAGGGTAGTTTCGGCTCGGCTGAGGACATCCTGCAGAAGGTGCTCAAAATGGACCCGGGCAACGCCCAGGCCCACGTCGACCTCGGCGACATCCGCCAGCGTTCGGCCGACGAAGCCCGCGGCAAAATCATCACTCAGACCCCGACCGCGAAGCTGAGGCAGGCGAAGTCGCTCTACGAGGAGGCGAAGTCGCACTATGCCCGCGCGCTGTCAGATGCGAGCCTGAAGAACTATGCCGGCGCCAAGACCGACTATGTGGAGAAGCAGTTGCAGGCGGTTGACCGGGAGTTGTTCGTCAGAGACTAGAAAGGGGTAATGCTCGACCGGCACGTACTGCTGCTGAACCAGAACTACGAGCCGCTGTCGGTCTGCAAGGCCCGACGTGCGCTCGTGCTTGTGCTCTCGCGCAAGGCCGAGATGCTCGAGCCGTCCAGCGCCGCAGCCCGCACCGTGCGGATGGCCTACCGGCTGCCCAGCGTGCTCCGGCTCAACTACTTCGTGCGCGTGAAGCGACGGGAGGTGCCGCTGACCAAGCGGAACGTGCTGCGTCGGGACGGGGGCATCTGCCAGTATTGCGGCAGCCGGGGCGTGCTCATGACCACCGACCACGTCATTCCCAGGTCTTCAAACGGCACCGACACCTGGGAGAATCTGGTCTGTGCCTGCACCGAGTGTAACTCCCGCAAGGGCAACATGACTCCGACCCAGGCGATGATGCCGCTGCGCCGGAAGCCGAAGAAGCCGCACTACTTCACGTTCGCCATCGCCAGTCTCGGCGAAGTGCCGGACGGGTGGCGTCAGTACCTCTTCATGAGTTGATGCATGATGCATGATGCGTAATGCATGATGCGCTCCTTGTGATTCTGGCCGGCTGGACGGCAGGCGTGCTGGCCGGGCCGCTTACCGTTTCCCGGGTCGAGACCATGGTCGTTCCTGAGAACACGGGCCTCCGGCTCGGGTCGGGGCTGGCAGTGGGCGACGTGCTTTCCGAGGAAGCGCTCGACCAGGCTCGCGCGCGGGTGGCATCGCAACTGGCGGATGGCGGCTACCTTTCAGCCGAAGTCGAGGCCGACACGTCGGTGCACGGGGATTCGGTGGCCGTCACGTTCAGGGTCCGGGCCGGCAAGCCGGCACTCATCGGCGGGTGGCACATCAGCGTGGACTCGGGTGTATCCGCGGAGAAGCTGTTGCGTCTGTTGCCCGGGCGTGGCCTCTGGTTCGGCAGGGCAGTCCTGGACCGGGCCGCAGCGGCTCTGCTGTCGGCCTGCGCGAGCGACGCCTACCCATTCGCAGTTGTGACTCCCCGGGCGCTTGTTCTGGACGGCGGGTTTGTGTATCCGGAGTTTCAGGTCGAGGTCGGCCCCAGGGTCCAGATCAGCTATCTGGATTTCGCCGGCAAGCCCGGCACCAGGACTTGGCTGCTTGAGCGCGTGGCGGGCTTCTCGCCGAGCGGCTACTCACCGGCAACGACGGCCCACTGGCGCCGGGGTCTGGAGCAGAGCGGGCTGGCGGTCGTGGATTCGCAGGCGATTGTCAGCGACGGCCGCGGGTATGGCATCAGGTTCTGGGTAACCGGCCGGCGGGCCAACACCGCCAGCGGCGTCGCCGGGTATTCGCCGACCGACCGGAGGTTTACCGGCTCGGCGCAGCTCTCGTTCCACAATCTGTTTGACTCAGGGCGAAGGCTGGAGGCCGGATGGCAGTCCGCCTATGGCCGGACCAGTTACCGCCTGCGCTACACCGAGCCCTGGATCCTGGGGACGCCCATTGACGTAACCGCGAGCGTGCGGCAGCAGACGACCGATACGGTTTCAGCCCAGACCCAGCTTGCTCTGGCCGCAGACGCCCGTGCGGCCGCGTGGACCGCGGTCAGCCTGAAGACCGGCTACGACCGGTTCACGGATGTAGCGAGTCGGACCAGCGCCGACGTGGTCTGGGCCGGCACCGGCGTGGTCGTTGACGCGCGCGACTTCCCGGCAAACCCGCGCAGCGGGGTCCGGTTGAGTGCATTCACCCGGGTCGGTAACCGCGCCAGCGACTCGGCCGGTTCTGCCGTCGTCACGCACGTCGAACTGGGACTCAACGGGACCTTGCCGCTCGGGCACAGCCTCGCCTGGTCGAATTCGGTCGCTCTGAGGGCGGTCTATTCGGCGGCAGCTTTGACAACGTCCGAGCTCTACACGCTGGGCGGGCCGGAAACCGTACGGGGCTATCAGGAGGACGAGTTCAGCTCGAGCCGGCTCGGCTGGTTCGGCACTGAGCTGCGCTACAGCCTGGACCGGATGTCGAGCGTTTTTCCGTTTCTTGATGTCGGCGTCTACCAGGATTCGCTCGGGTGGGAGGTTCGACCGGGCTACGGACTGGGCACGAGAGTTGCGACCCGGGTCGGCGTGCTCGGACTCGACTACGGCATCGCGTTCCGCGACAGCCCGCTGCGCGGCAAGGTGCATCTGAGCTATGACGTATCGTTCTAGGAACCGGGCGTTCTTGCGAGAATGGAGGACCGATTGAGCGTAACTGAGGCGCTGGTGTTGGGTCTGGTTCAGGGCCTGACCGAGTTTCTGCCGGTATCCAGCTCCGGGCATCTGGCGGTGATCCAGCACCTGTGGAAGCTGCCGGCTGAGTCACGGCTGCCGCTGACCGTGATGCTGCACGGAGCCACGGCGCTGGCGGTGGTCTTCTACTTCGCGCCGCTGCTGGCGCGACTGGTCCGCGGGCTCTGGGCGAGCGACCCTGCCCGGCGCAGCTCAAGCTGGCGGATGGCGGGGTTCATCGCAGTCGCCTCAATCCCGGCCGGACTCATCGGCGTCATGTTCAGCGACCTCATTGACCGGGCTTTCTCAAGCCCGCTGCTGGTCGGCCTGATGCTGCTGGTCACCGGTACCGTGCTGTTCGGTACCGGTTCATCGCAGCCGCGGGGCAGGACCGGTTGGGTTCGTACGTTGCTGGTCGGCGTTGCTCAGGTGATAGCCATTCTGCCCGGCGTATCGCGATCCGGTGCAACCATCGCCAGTGGCCTCTACCTCGGGATGGAACGGAAGGAAGCATTTGAGTTCTCTTTCCTCCTGGCGGTCCCCGCCATTGTCGGTGCGTTCCTGCTGGAGGTCCGGAAACTGGACCTGGCCATGCTCAACCCGCAGGCGCTTGCCGTCGGGATGCTGGCCGCGTTCCTCTCCGGGCTGGCCGCGCTCTATCTGCTGGCCCGGGCAGTGACCGGTCGGAAGCTGCACTGGTTCGCGTTCTATTGCTGGCTGGCCGGGCTGGCGACGATCGTGTTCGTGCGGTAGAGGCCAGCCGTCAGCAGAGCTGGCGGGTTTCGGTGTTGGTGATTTCGACGCGGCGGTCGCGGTCCACGTATTCGGTGAGCTTGGACATGCTGCTCTGGAGCATGCGCCAGTTGGTGTTGACCATCACGATTGCCAGTTGCGCCCGCTGCCACTGGTCCTGGTATTCCACCTCCGCAACCGCGATGTTGAACTGACGGCGCAGCCGCTCCTCCAGGCTCGTCAGGATGCGTCGTTTGTCCTTGAGCGACTGGCTCTCCGGCATGTAGCAGTCAAGCAGCAGGAGGCCGACGGACATCGTTAGTTAGGAGTTAGTAGTTAGGAGTTAGGAGCCGGAAGGTGGCAGTTTTGGGCCTCACTGCTAACTGCTACCTCCTAACTGCTAACTAGTCCTCTTGACTTCTTCGATCTTGTAGAACTCGAGGGTGTCGCCCTCGCCCAGGTCGTCCGCGCCTTCGATGCCGATGCCGCACTCGTACCCGGTTTCCACTTCCTTGACGTCGTCCTTGAAGCGTTTGAGCGAAGTGACCTTGCCGTTGTAGACCTCTTTGCCGCCGCGCATGACTCTGACCATGGCGTCGCGGCCGATCTTCCCCTTGGTGCAGTAGGAGCCCGCAATCATGCCCAGTTTGGGCACGCGGAATATCTGGCGTACCTCGGCGGTGCCCAGGTCGACTTCCTTCTTTTCCGGTTCGAGCATGCCGAGCATGGCGGCCCGGATGTCCTCAATGGCGGCGTAGATAATCCGGTACGTCCTGATTTCGATGCCCTCTTTTTCGGCCATCTGCCGGGCATCGGTCAGCGGTTTGACGTGGAAGCCGACGATGATCGCTTCCGAGGCTTTGGCCAGCAGGACATCGCTCTGGTTGACGGGGCCGACCCCGGAGTGAATCACCTTCACGCGGACTTCCTCTATGGACTGGCCTTCGAGCGAATCGCGCAGGGCCTCGGCCGAGCCGGAGACGTCGGCCTTGATGATGATCTTCAGCTCCTTTATCTGGCCGTCGGCGATCCGTTCCTGGATTGCCTCGAGTGAAACCTTGGGCCTGGAGGCGGAGAGAATCCGGTCGCGCTTGGCCAGGTACCGGCGCTGGGCCATGTCGCGCGCGGCCCGTTCGTCCTCCACGACGTCGAACCGGTCTCCGGCCTGGGGCAGGCCGGAGAACCCGAGCACCTGTACCGGCAGGGACGGCGTGACCTCGACCATCGGTTTGAAGTTCTCGTCCAGCAGGTCGCGCACGCGGCCGAAGAACTCGGCGGCGACAAACGGGTCGGTTTTGCGGAGCGTGCCTTCCTCGACGAGGACGGTCGCGATGCTGCCCCGGCCGCGGTCCACGCGCGCCTCAATGACGACGCCGCGGGCCGGTCCGTCGTACGACGCCTTCAGGTCGAGTTCGAGCGCGAGCACGGCGATGGCGTCGAGCAGCGCCTCCACGCCCTGGCCGGTCATAGCCGAGGTCTCGATGCAGAAGGTGTCGCCGCCGTAGCCCTCGACCTTCACGCCGTGCTGGGCGAGCTGGGCCTTGACCCGGTCCGCGTTGGCATCGGCCAGGTCGGACTTAGTGATGGCGACGATGATGGGCACGCCGGCGGCGCGGGCGTGGTCGAGTGCCTCGAGCGTCTGCGGCATGATGCCTTCGCCGGCCGCGACAACCAGGACGGCGATGTCGGTGACCTGGGCGCCGCGGGCCCGCATCGCGGTGAATGCCTCGTGGCCCGGCGTGTCGAGGAAGACAATCGGCTTGTCCTGGTAGCTGGCCACATAGGCGCCGGTATGCTGGGTGATGCGGCCGACTTCGGACTCGACGACCTTGGTCTTGCGGATGTAGTCGAGCAGCGCGGTTTTGCCGTGGTCGACGTGGCCCATGACGACGACAATCGGCGGCCGCGGCTTCCTGTCGCCCCGTTCGACCCTGGTTTCGACCTCGGTCTCCTGCTCGACCGGCACGCCGAATTCGTCGGCGAGCAGCATGACTGCCTCGAGGTCGAGGCGCTGGTTCAGGGTGGCGAGCATACCGAGACTCATGCACTTCTTGATTACGTCCGCAGCCGATAAGTTCAGGGCATGGGCGAGCTCGGCGACGGTCATGTAGGCGCTGATCTTGACCGCGGGTCGGGCCGCAGGCTGGGCAGCGGTCGGGGTTTCTCGCACCGGCTTGCGGTGTCTGATCTCACGTCCCTCGATCTTGGCCAGCGTATGCTTCACGTTCTGGGCCACCTGCTGGGATTCGGAGGGCGGCCGCGGCTGAGTCGGCGGCGGCGCGGCGCGGGTGCGCCTGATCTGGTCCTTGAACTGGTGCTTCTCGTTCTTCAGCCGCAGCTTCGCGGCCTCGAACTCGGCCTCGGTGATGTAGGAAGTGTAGCCGCGCGGCGGGAAGCTCAGGTCCTTGAGCACGCGGATAAGGCCTTCGCTCGAAAGGCCGAGTTGCCGGGCTGCGTCAAAGACCTTGAGCTTCGCCATCTTTACTTCAGGACTGCTCGGTCGGGGCCGGCGTTTCGGTAGGCTCTGCGGTGGCGGCGGGTTCTGCTGCCGGGGCCGGATCAGGCGCAGCTTCGGGCGCCGGAGTCGGGGCCGCGGGCCGCGGCGGCGTGAACACGGGCTTACCCTCGACCACGCGCCAGGTCGCGTCGCGGACCTGCTGCTTCAAGGGCTCAATTGCCTCGGGCGCGAGTTCGGTGATGCGCGTGAGGTCCTCGGGCGTGGCGTTCAGCACGTCGAACGCCGTATTCAGCCCGGCAGTGGTCAGCTTGCCGGCGAGCGCCTCGTCCAGGCCGAGCCTGGCCAGCGGAATCGCGCCGGCCTTGCTCATAATAATCCGGTTGCGGTAATCGGTTTCCTTCAAGACCTCAATCTTCACCCCGCACAAGAGACTCGCGAGCCAGACGTTCTGGCCCTTCTTGCCGATGGCGATGGAGAACTCGGCGTCCGGCACCACCACGATGTGGGTGTCGCCTTCCTTGATGACCTCGGAGACCTTGGCCGGACCCAGGGCGCGGGCGATGAAGATCTGCTGGTCCTTGCTCCACTGGACGATGTCCACCTTCTCGCCGGAGAGCTCCTTGATGATGTTCTCAATGCGCGACTTGCGGTAGCCGACGCAGGCGCCGACCGGGTCGACCTTCTCATCGAGCGAAGTTACGGCAACCTTGGAGCGGAAGCCCGGGGACCGGGCGATGCCCTTGATTTCGACGACGGCCTCGCGGATTTCCGGAATCTCGCGGGACATCAGCTTGCGGAGGAACTCCGGGTGGGTGCGCGACAGATAGACGCGCGGGCCGATGGGTGTCTTCTCGACCCGGTGGACGTAGGCCTTTATCGGCAGGCCCTGGCGGTAATGGTCGGCCTTGAGCTGCTCATGATTGGGGAGAGCCGCCTCAATCAGGCCCAGGTTAACGATGATTTCATCGCGGCCAATCTTCTGAATCGTGCCAGTTACGATTTCGCCCTTCTTCTTGCAGAACTCGTCGTAGAGCTTGGTGCGCTCGGCCTCCCGCAGCTTCACGACCAGTTCGTCCGAAGCCTTGCGAATGGCGATGCGGCCGAGCTCGTCCAGCGGCACCTCGACCCGAATCATATCGCCGGGCTGGGCCGACGGGCTCTTTTCCCGGGCGTCGTTGACCGATATCTCGCGGGCAGTGCTGGCGACCCGCTCGACTACGTTTTTAGCGAGGAACACGCGGATATCCCCGGTCTCGGGGTTGATCTCGGCGTCGGCCTCGGTATCCGGTCCGTAGCGGCGGCGCAAGCCCGCAACGATGCTTGAGCGCAGGGTCTCGCAGACATAGGTCACGTCGACGTTTCTGATTCGGGCAATCTGGACGATAAGATTGGCGATTTCCTTATTCATCTAATCCTCTCAACCCCAAACCGGAGTAGAAGCTCACCACAAAGGTACAAAGACACAAAGGTAGCCCCCACGGCAGGAGAGCTGGTCATCTTGGTGACATTGGTGTCTTGGTGGTGGGATTCCGGGTTCGGGGTTTCAGCGCGGCTCCGGGCAAAGAGCTCGCAGTCCGGGACTCTTATCTGTGCCTCACGTATCTCCGCGTACCCGATTTCGCGCGAGGTCTCTTCCTCGCAGGCCGGCGTCCGGCCTTCTGCCTTCTGTCTTCTGCCTTCCGACCGCTGACTTCGGCTGATTCGGAGTCTTATCGTATCCGGCTCCGCCGCATCCAGCAGCCCTTCCACCCAGCCGCCGCGCACCAGCACCTTCACATGCTTGTTCACGGCCTTCGTGAAGTCCTGGGGCTGATACAGCCTGCGTTCGATGCCCGGACTCGATACTTCCAGCGTGTACTGCCGGTGCAGGAAATCGACCGCGTCGAGTCGGAACACAAGCGCCCGGGAGAAATCGGTGCAGGTGTCGACCGACGTGCCGGCCGCAGTCTCGACCTGCACGCGCAGTTCGCGGCCGCTGAACTCGGCGTGATACACTTCCACGCCGGCCTCGCGCGCCGCGGCCTCAATCGGCTCGGCAACCTCCGGCGGGAGCCTGAATGCCGAATAATGGGCACCGGATTCCTGCACCCGGTCTCCGTCGCCTGCCGTTCGACATTCGGCATTCGACATTCGACATTCCTCGTGTGGTACTTGACTGACCATTCTCGCGATTATAGCCCGACACTGCACTGAGTCAACAAACGCTGCCGGACGCGACGGGTTGTCCGATTCTACGCCGGTTGTCTAATCTATTGACAGAGCTTGGGTTAGACATTACCTGCGTGAATTCGGGATGCCGAACGCTGTCTGACTTGAGGCTTACTGCGGCAGTGGAGAGGAAAGCACCGCACCGTCGGTGCTTGTGGGTGAGGACGCGGGAACCGACTGGCTACGCGTATTCGTACAGCGGGACTTCGCGCGCCGGGCGGTCGGCCGTGCTCAAGAGTTGCTCGATATGGCGTACCGTCTCAGGGCTGAGCAACACGTCGCCGCATACCGAGCATACCTCGGCCGGGACGTGGTCGATAACGACCACCTGGCCGTGGTAGCGGACGGTGTGCGTGATCTCGCTGGTCTCACATTCGCCGCTGCAGTCCTTGATGCTGCACTTCATTGTTTCCTCCTGACCGTGGGCTCCGGCCATTTCGGCGGCCGGGGTTCATATACGGTGATGATGACCAGCGTCTCCAGCGGAGTCGTGCACACGATGTGCAGGTGTCGACCATTGCGCGTGACTCCGTGCAGCAGGCAGCATGGTCCGCGCCTGTGGTTCGGATAGTCTTCGATGATGCTGGCGGCCGTCGCAGCTTGCAGCAATTCGTCCATCGTTACGTCTTCCTCTACCATCTCTTGGTGGGCATGGACGGTTACTCGCACGCGTTCCTCCCGTGCTTGGGACCGGATGCGCGCCAACGCGGCATCGCCAGGGGACGGGTCAGCCATCGAAGCATGTTAGCTTGGTGGCGTGGCGAGTCAAGCGCAGCAAGGCTTGTGGCTTTCCACGGTTGTCGCAACATCGGCTCCGGGCGGGTCGGCATCCAACGCGATTCGGGCTTGACGAAAGGGCGGAATGGTGTTAGATTCGTGTCAGCCAAGAGGCGCTGAGGTGAAACCCAAACCCAGTCTGCTGGCGACCGTCGCTACGCTCTGTCTTGCGGCGACGGCAGCTCACGGGCAGTACGTCGAGGACAGTGTCGAGGTTCCGGGCGGCTGGGTCGGTACTCTGACCTACAATTCGAAGGCCGACGTCGTGTACGGGACCTGCGAGATGGCGAATTCGGTATTCGCCATATACTGTCCAAACAACATCATGTTTCGTAATCTGCCCGCGAATGACGCGCGCTGCGTCGTCTACGATTCCATCGACAACAAGGCCTATGCGAGTTGCGGGTTCTACGGGACGGAATCCCTCAAGGTGATTGACGGACAGAACCATATCATCATCGGCAGGTTCTCGGTGCCGGGAGCGAACCAACTCGTATGGGAACCGACCCGTAATCGGCTCTACGTCACCTGCACCAACCAGAACCGCGTTGCCGTCGTGGACTGCGCGAACGATTCAGTGATGGCGCAGATAGCGGTCGGCGTCGCGCCCATCGCGCTGGACCTGAATACCCGGCGCGGGAAGCTATACGTGCAGAACTACGACGACGGGTCGGTTTCGGTCATCGACCTCACGGCCAATCAGGTCATCAAGACCATCCCGGTTGGTGGCTACCCCGATGCCGGATACTATGCGCCGCACGTGGACAAGTACTACTGCGCCAGCGACCCTGGTGACGATGCCATTGTGGCGATCGACGGCCTGACCGACTCGATAGTTGCCAGGGTGCCAATCATGGCCAACGGTTTCGTTCACGCCATCGGTGGCAGTGATGCGAACGACCTGGTGTTGGCCGAGGCCTACAATGGGCCCACTGAGCTGTATGCCATTGATGCGAGGGCGGACACGTTGGTTTCAACGACGGGAGTGAGCGGCTCGGTATGGTCGATTGAGTGCGGCCCCTCCACTGGCTTCCTGTACTGCGCGAGCACGGGCGCGGACAGCGTCTACGTCGTGGACCCGGTCAGAGCCTTGGTGGTGAACACATTCGCTGTAGGTGACGCTCCCTTTGTGTCGTTGCCCGTTCCGCTGCATGGCCGCATGTACGTTGGGTGCCTGAACGTAGACAAGGTATACGTGATCAGGGATAGTTCAACCGGCGTGGCCGAGAGCGATGGTGCGGACAGACCTGTGCATCCGGGAATGGTCGCGAGTCCTACTCCATTCAATCGCTGTGTGGCAGTTGTCTGGAATTCCGCCGCGAGCTACGCCGAGGTCGCGCGAGTGTATGGACAGGACGGGAGGCTGGTCAGGCAGGCCCAGATTCCGGCGGGCGAGGCCCGCTGGGTCTGGGATGGCCGGGACGACTTCGGCGCAACGCTCCCGCCCGGCGTCTACGTTCTGGAAACAGAATCCGGCATCCGCGCCAAGGTCGTCAAACTGAAGTGAGCGGGAGAGCTTCGGAGGAAGAGCATGATCAACATCCGACCTAGCAGAATTGGGCTCTGTGTTCTCGGAGTCGTCATGGTCATGGCCTGTCACAGGCCGCGGAGCGAGAGTTATCGTCGCATCGAGCTCTTCAGCGCCGGGCACAGACAAATCGAGTTCGTGTGCCTGATTGGGTCTCACTTTCCAGATACCTTTGTGGGCACCACGCCTTGGCAGATAGAATTGGACCTGGATACCATAGCCGAGTGCATCTGCGGGACCCAGTGCTGGATTGTGAAGACTTCGGCGGGCACGGATAGGATGTGGATGTGGGGCTTCGACCGCGAGAGCCTGAGGCTGGACAAGTACGTCGCTACGACGTCCGACAGGATACATTTCCAGATGCGAGGTTGGGACTGCTACGAGGGCAAACCGTGACGGCTGCCGGCTGTGAGGCCCGGACGCGGAGTCGATGGTCGACCCGGGACGGCCGAGTATCAAGGGGAATAGCAGGTCGGGCTTGAACGCAACGCACCGAGACAGAGATGCCCTTCACGGGCAAAGGAGGTAAGAGTGTCACAGAAACACTTGTTCCTGAGCACAGGTGCGGCCGGGGCCGTGCTGATGCTCGTCCTGACCGGTTGTGCCACAAAGGGCGGGCAGGTCGGTCCAGTGACCGGCAGTGCGACCCATCGCGGCAATCTACAGCGCACAGGGCACTACCCAGGCCCAGGCCCGCGTGAAATCACAGACACGGTACTGACCGTCACAAGACCCGGAAAGCTTGGGTTCGGTGCCGGCACGGCCTCGCCCGCGATAGTGAACGGTATCGCCTACTTCGGCGGCGCGGATAGCTGCGTGCACGCAGCGGACATCAAGAGCGGTCGGCTGGTCTGGAGTGTTCCTCTCTTTCCGGGTCCATACGGGCTGGGCGCTACGCCTGCGGTCGCAAGTGGAGGGCTGTATTGCGGAGGCATGGACAGCTTGTTTCGCGCATTGGATGCGCGGACCGGCAAAGAGAGATGGCGATTCCGCACCGGTGGCGAGATTCTGTCAGCGCCCGCGGTGACGGACGGCCTTGTTCTATTCGGCAGCAACGACAACAGCTTGTACGCGCTCGATATGGGCACCGGCGAGGAGAAGTGGCGCTGCGTCACAGGTGGAGACGTGACCTCTTCGCCGGCGGTGGCAGACGGAGCAGTCTACTTCGGTAGTTACGATAGCTGTCTGTACGCGGTGGGCGAAAAGACGGGCACAGTCATGTGGACGTTCAGGGCCGGAGGCATTGTCGAGGGAGGGCCGGCGGTCTCAGACCGAAAGGTGTACTTCGGGAGTGCAGACAGACATATCTACGCCCTCGCTGCCGACTCGGGACGCCTGCTCTGGAGCTATCCGACCGACTCGGCTGTGGTAGTAGGACCGGCAATAGCCGATGGCGTGGTCTACTGCGGCGGCTACGACGGTCGCCTGTACGCGCTGGAAGCGGAAACGGGCAAGGAGATGTGGCGCTTCCAGACCCCCAGCAGAATCATGAGCGCACCATCGGTCGCCGGCGGAGTTGTCTATTTCGGCAGCATGGACAAAGCGCTGTACGCAGTCGCCACGGAGACCGGAAAGGAACTCTGGAGATACGAGACCGGCGCGTTTCCCGTGGTCTGTTCGCCGGTGGTCGTTGACGGAGTCGTGTACTTCGGTCATCTAAGCTGCCCGAAGCCAGGACTCAAGCCGGGCGCGCTCATCGGACTGAAGTAGAGGCTGGCGGGAGGTAATCAGGGACAGTTCTGCCGGCGTGACTGAGAGCGGTGACGCAGTCCGACTCAGGCTGCCGGGGTGGGTTGCGAGTCCCAACCCGTTCACTCGTAGTGTCGCTGTTGCCTGGGATCCTCTTCTGAAGGGCGTTGATGTTGCGCGAGTGTATTCGCAGGACGGAAGGCTGGTCAGGCAGGCCCAGATTCCGGCGGGCGAGGCCCGCTGGGTCTGGGATGGCCGGGACGACTTCGGCGCAACGCTCCCGCCCGGCGTCTACGTTCTGGAAACAGAATCCGGCATCCGCGCCAAGGTCGTCAAACTGAAGTGAGCGGGAGAGCTTCGGAGGAAGAGCATGATCAACATCCGACCTAGCAGAATTGGGCTCTGTGTTCTCGGAGTCGTCATGGTCATGGCCTGTCACAGGCCGCGGAGCGAGAGTTATCGTCGCATCGAGCTCTTCAGCGCCGGCGAGAGCAGGATTGAGTTCACGTGCATGGTTGGACGTCACTCGTGGGACACATTCGTAGCCACTACGCCGTGGCAACTTGAGCTTGACTTGGATACCATGCACGAGTGCATCTGTGGGACACACTGCCGAATAATGAGGTCCGAGCCGGGACCAGACAAGCTGTGGGTGTGGGGATTCGACGGTGACAGCCTGAGACTGGCGAAGTTCGTCGCTACGCAGTTCGATACAGTAGACTTCCACATGCGCAGTTGGATCTGCTATCAGGGTAAGCCGTGAGTAAGCGAATCCGGTGACCGCGCCGAGGTCGTCAAGCTGAAGTAGCGGCATACTTGCGGCCGGGCGATTGACCGAGCCGCAGCGAGAACCCCCCAAGCAATCCGCCGGGCAATCTGCCCAGCAGTTCTCCCGGCTATTCTCCAGACGATTCTCCGAACTATCTGCCGGGTTGCTCTCCGGGCTGCTTTCCGGGCAATTCTCCGGACACTCTGCTGAGCAGCTCGGAGAACTCTTCTCCCCGCAGCTCGCCGGGCAACTCACCGAACAGCTCTCCGAACAGCCTGTGGAATAGCCCGCCGAATTGCCGTCCAAGCAGCTCGCCAGACTCTCTACCGGACAGCCTGCGGAGCAATCTTCCGGACTGCTTCCCGGACAGCTCGCCGAACTGCCTCCCAAACAGCCTGGGGGGCGGGGTAGGGGAGATTCGGGAATCGTGAATAGTGAATTGAGAATAGTGAAGTTAGCGGATTTGCGGGCTTGACTTGAAGGTAACATATAGGAAACTAGGATGATGAAGCGCGCCTCAAATCAGCCGCCGAATTCTACCCTGTTTCCGAAGGAAGTAGGGGAGCGGCTACGGCTCCTGCGGGAGCAAGCTGGGCTGTCGCAGGAGGCCGTCGCGCTGATGCTGGGTCTGGAGCCGGCGACGGGCAAGGCACAGGTCTCGAAGATGGAGACCGGTCACTATCGGTCCGGGCCGGGGTTCGTGCGGCTGCTGGACTATCTGCGGGCGTGCGGGTGCGGGATTGATGCGTTGTTGGATATCCTGGACCGATACACGTCGCGGCAGACTGTGCCTGAGGAGCAGGCGTCCAATGGCGTGCTGGCGGCGATTGAGACTCTGCCGCCGCAGTTTGCCCGCCGAGCATTCTACTATCACGTCGGTTTGACACACAAGGGACGGGAGCGCGTGTTCAGCGGAGCGGCCGCGGCCGAGCGGGTCAGACGGTCAGTCGCCCGGGGGAATTCCGAGTGGCGTCAGATACGGCTGCAGCGTGAGCTGAACGACGTGCTGAACGAGTTGCACATCGGCTGGAGAGACACGGTCGGTATGCCGTTGCGGTCATATGGCAGGATGGTGTTTGCGGCGCTGCGGCGGGTGCGCAAGGCCAGGCCGGTCTGGCGTGAGCGGGCGCTTGAGAAGCTGGATGAATGGCCGGCGAAAATGGGCCAGGACCCAGCGCCGTTCCGGAGGATGAAGGAAGCGGTGATGAAGCTGTTTGAGAAGATGGAGAGGGCAGGGGCGCTGGAGTGAGGACAGGTCAGACGAAGGCAGAAGCTAGAAGCTAGAATGCAGAAGGCAGAAGTGGTGGACACAGGGGACGGGCGAAGCGAGAAGCTAGACGCGAGAGCGCAGAAGCCTGAGCATGACAGGAACTGACGGGGAGCGAGGGAAGAAGGAGTTGGTGGGCGGGTTGTCTCGCCGGCTGGTGGAGTTGAGGAAGCGGGCGGGGATGACGCAGCAGGCGGTGGCGGAGGCAATGGGAAAGCCACGGTCGGGGAAGATGCCCGCTGGCAGGCTGGAGCGAGGTAGAGTAGAGGGTGCGAGCCTTGTCACTCTGGTCGAGTATCTGCGCGCGATCCGGGCCGGATTCGGCGACCTGAAGGAGGTGCTCGACCGCTACACGTCGCTACCGATTCCGGAAGCGCAGCGGAAGTGGGCCGAGGCTGCGCCGCTGCCGCGGGTGTCATCCGGTGGCTCGGATTTGGAGTGCGTGCAGCGCCGAGCTGCCGCTCTTCCGGCAAAGCGGGAGCTGTGCTCCCGCAGTCCAAAGCAGGAACCGGAACTGCAGACCCTGCGCGTCCGGCGCCGGGCCGGATACTGGGCGCTGCGCCGGCTGTTTGAGTTCTATCTGCACAGCGGGCTGAACAGTGCCTCAATGCCTCCTTACGTCAGGTACCGACGCATCACGGCCGCCTACGCGCGGAGGGTGTTCAATGCGCTGTACCGGACCCACCGGGCAAAGGCGGCCAAGCGGGCCGAACGGCTGGCCCGGCTGCGGGCATCGGCCGAGAAGCGCACTCTCGCCCGTACACTGGCCGAGTACGCGGAGGCCATTGCCGAGCTCGCGTACGATGAGATGCGCGAGCATGACGAGTTCGATTGGATGCCGCCGGAGGGTGAGGCGCGAGCCGTCATGTCGCTTAAGCCGAAGCACAGGGTCGTGACCGACTTTCAGATGTGTCTCGCCGAGTGGGCCGACGTGTCGAGCCGCTACAACGACGCGCTGATGCTGATTTACGAACGCCCGCACAAGGCCGCGCTCGACATTGCTGAGTCTGCCCGCTGCGATGCACGCACTCTCATTCGCTACCGGGGGGCAGCGCTGAGGGCGGCGAACATCGCGCGAACCACCGTGCCGGATACGCCGCGACGCAAGAAGAGCATTGGCGACTGGCATGCGACCGACTGGCCGGAAGAGCTGGACCGCAGGGTGCTTGAGCGGATGCTCGCGGTCGCGCTAGCGACGTGGGACTCGCTGCTTCCGACCCTCCCGCCCGCGCCCGGGCCAAGGCCGGTCTAGACGGCTCCAGCCGACGGCTACTTCTGCGGAAGGCCCCGGACCGTGTCCCCCGGCCTGATGCCCTTGGACTGGAACCAGCCTGAGTTCATCTCCAGCGCGTAGAGAGCAGGCTTCGAGGAGACATAGGGCGTGGTCGTGTCGAGCGGGGCCATTTCCAGTATGTCCGTGATGAGCGAGTCGCGGGTGATGTAGGCGATGCTCAGGGGAATGAGCGTGTTCTTCATCCAGAAGCGCTGAAAATCGTCTTCGTCAAACAGGAAGAGCATCCCTGAGTCAGGGGCAAGGCTGCGGCGGTACATCAGGCCGAGGGCGCGGTCTTGCGGTTGGGATACTACTTCGGCGAAGACGCGGGCATCCTTAATGCGCAGTTCGACGGTCGGAAGGCTGGGACGAGGGGCAGGGGGCGTGGGATGAGGGGCGGGACGGCAAGCAGAGTGGAGCAGTAGTATGCAGAATGCAGATTGCAGAATGCAGATTGCAGAGTGCCGGATGAGGGCCTTCACTGGACCACTGGACCACTGGGACACTAGACCACTACTGTCCTTCGATAACTATCTTGGAGAGGTCCGCAAGCCGGCCGAACAGGGAGCGGACGCAGGCAAGCAGACGCAGCCGGTTCGTGCGCAGGTCTTCTTCTTTGGCCATCACAAGGACGTCATCGAAGAACTTGTCGATGGTCGGCCGGAGGCCCAGCAGCAGTTCGAACGCGTGCCGGTAGTCGTGCGCGGCGAGCGCGCCATCCAGGTCTGGCTCAATCTTGCGCGATTCCTGCCAGAGCAGCTTCTCAGTCGGCTCCGTGAGGAGCGCTTCCTGTGGTTGGGTACAGCCACGGTTTTCCTCGGCGGAAAGCCGTGGCAGTCCCTTCAGGATGTTGGCAACCCGTTTCTGTCCGACCACGAGCTTCAAGAATTCCGGTTCATCGCGGAACGCGGCCAGCGCATTAGCCCGAATCAGCGCCTGCGCAGGCTGCTGCCAGCTAGTCTCCATCACTGCGGCTGCGATGTCGTATCTGATGCCCTCGTCGGCAAGCAGGGCGTTGAGCCGCTCGCGGAGCAGGCCGGGAATCTGTGAGGCGTATTCCTTTTTCGCCGACGGGAAGAGCCGAACTGCGGCGGAGACGAGTTCGCCGATATCGACCGGCAGGCTCTGTTTGAGCACGATGGTCAGCAGTCCGGTAGCCTGACGGCGCAGGGCAAACGGGTCTTCGGAGCCGGTTGGTATCTCGCCGGTCAGGAAGGTGGCGACGATGTTGTCGAGCTTGTCCGCGATGGAGAGCAGCGCGCCGTTGCGGGTCGTCGGCAGCTTGTCGCCGATGAAGCGGGGCAGGTAATGCTCGGCAATCGCGTCGGCCACCATCGCAGGTTCACCCAGCCTCTGCGCGTAGATGCCGCCGATGCGGCCCTGGAGCGACGTGAACTCCTTCTCGCGGACCATGTTGGTGAGCAGGTCGGCCTTGCAGAGAAGCGCGGCGCGGTCGAGTGCGGCTGCGTCATCGAAAACGGGGGACAGTCCCTCGGAGCAGCTGCGTCCGACTCGCTGCGGGACAGTCCCCGTTTTCGAGAGATGTTTGCAGAGCTCGCGCAGGCGCTGGGTCTTGTCGAAGTAACTGCCCATGCCCTCGATCCACGTTACCTGCTTTTCTTCTTCGACCAGGGCTTCGAGGCCGTGCTTGAGGTCGGCTTCCACAAAGAAGCGGGCGTCGCGGAGTCGGGACTCAGCCGCCTTCTCGTACCAGCCGCTAACGGTCTTGGCGTCGCAACCCGGAGTGTTGGCGACGGCGACGAAGCGGGGGAGGAGGGCGTCGGAGTCCGCCTTGCGGACCGAGAAGCAGCGTTGGTGCTTCTTGAGCGCTGTCGTCAGTATCTCGGCCGGGAGGTTGAGGTAGTCGGGGTGGAATGAGCAGAGCAGGAGTTCCGGCGACTCGGTGATGTCCGTCGTTTCCTCCAGCAGTTCCTCGTCCTCGACGGGCCGGCCGCCGGCTGAGACGGCGAGGCGCTCCAGTTCCTGCGCGATGGCGGTTCTGCGGGCGTCGCGGGGAACAACGACGCCGTGGGCGCGGAGGGTGGATTGGTACGCGGCCGGCTCCGGGATACGGAATGAAGGCGGCACCGAACTGCGCAGCCCCCGCGTTTCGGCGCCGGATTTGAGCGTGCCGAACTCGAACTCAACGACTTCGTCGCCGAACAGACAGACCAGCCAGCGTATCGGACGGGCAAACCTGACTCCGGTTCTGTCCCAGCGCATGCTCTTTGGGAATGGCAGAGCGGCGACTATCCCGGGCACCCCCTCCTGCAGCACATTGGTTGTTGGCACCGGGTCTGTCTGTTTCTTGAGAAAGACGTATTCGCCCCGCGGGGTGGGTTTGACGTACAAGTCGGCCGGGGTCTTGCCGTGGGCAGCGCTGAATCCGACCGCGGTTCTGGTGGGGTTGCCCTGTGCGTCGAACGCCGCCTTCCTGGGCGGACCCTGGAGTTCGACGACCCGGGCGGGCCTGCCGTCGGCGACGTCTATCAGGCGCAGGGCGAGCCGGCGCGGGGTCGAAAAAAGCTCGGACGGGCCGGCCGGAATCTCGTGTTCCGCCAGCGCCGCCCGGACCCGGCGTTCCAGGTCGGACAGGGCCGGTCCCAGGAACGAGGCGGGGATTTCCTCGGTGCCGATTTCCAGCAGCAGTTGCTTCATCGCGAGGATATTAGGCAGTTCTGCCGGGTTGTCAAGACAACAACCAAGTATTGACAACTTCACAAGGTTGGGCTACATTTTTGTCGGAGGTGGCAATGAAGCGTTCATACAAGCGATGGTCGAAAGAAGAAGTCCTCAGGGTGATCGGCGAGTTGCGCCGCTCCGACAAGCAGCTCAACTCCGGCTACATCGCCCGTAACTACCCGGCGCTCGCCTATGCCGGACGGAAGTTCTACGGCACGTGGGAAGGCGCCATCAAAGCAGCCGGAATCGACTATGAGACGGTCCGGCGTAAGAGCTTCTGGAGCCAGCAGAAGATCGTGACGCAGATACGCAAGCTCAAGGCCGCGGGCGAGCAGCTCAACGTGAGTGCCGCCGAGAAGCACCACGGCGGACTGGTTGGCGCTGCCTCGGTCTACTTCGGCTCCTGGCGCCAGGCAATCAAGGCGGCCGGGCTGGACTACACCAAAATCAAACGTCAGAAGGAGTGGTCGAAGGCCGAAATCGTGTCGGAAATCAAACGGATGCGGGGCCTGGGCGTGCCGCTGGGCACGACTATACCGATCCGCAAGCGCTACCGTGTATTGCACGCGGCAGCAGTGCGGTACTATGGAAGCTGGGCTGCGGCGATGAAGGCGGCGAAGCTGGAAAAACTCCTCAAGCATTGAGGGTACTCGTCGTCGGCGGCGGGGGGCGCGAGCACGCGCTCGTGTGGCACCTCGCCCGGTCCGGGCATCAGGTTTTCTGTGCCCCGGGCAACGCCGGAATTGCCCGCGTGGCCCAGTGCGGACCGGTCTCGGCCGACGACCTGCCGGGTCTTGTCCGTCTCGCCTGCCAGGAGAAGGTAGACCTGACAATCGTCGGGCCGGAGGCGCCGCTGGTAGCCGGCGCGGCCGACGAGTTCGGGCGGCAGGGCCTGAGGGTTTTCGGCCCCGGCCGGAGCGGGGCGCGGCTCGAGGGTGACAAAGCCTTTGCCAAAGAACTGATGCTGGCGGCAGGAATCCCGACCGCGGGCTTCCGGTCTTTCACCGCCTTCGATTCTGCCCGCAGCTACCTCAGCCGGCACAAACTGCCGGTGGTCGTGAAGGCCTCGGGTCTGGCCGCAGGCAAGGGCGTAGTCGTGGCCGAGACCCTGGCCGCGGCCGAGCATGCGGCTTCGGACATGCTCCGCGAAGGGCGGTTCGGCGAAGCAGGCAGGACCGTGGTCATCGAGGAGTACCTCGAAGGCGAGGAGGTCTCGATGATCGGGTTGTGCGACGGCCGGAGAGTGCGGCTGCTCGCCCCGTCGCAGGACCACAAGCGGCTGCTGGATGGAGACCGGGGGCCGAACACCGGCGGCATGGGCGCGTACGCGCCGGCGCCGATGATGACGCCGGCCCGGCAGCAGGAAGTCGAGCAGAAGGTGTTCGTTCCGCTGCTCGCAGAATTCGCCCGGCGCGGCATCGACTACCGCGGCGTAATCTACGCCGGTATGATTCTGACCGCAGAGGGCCCACGCGTACTCGAGTTCAACTGCCGCTTCGGCGACCCGGAAACCCAGGTCATACTGCCGCTCCTGGACGAGGACCTGGCCGAACTGGCCATAGCCTGCATCGACGGCAAACTGAGCGAACTCACCCCTAAGCCGGCTCAGGACCGCGCGGCTCTGTGCGTGGTGGCAGCAGTTGAAGGATATCCCGGTTCCTACGGCAAGGGCATGCCGATTACCGGCGACCTGGTCGGCCATGACGAGGTCGTGGTGTTCCATGCCGGGACAAAGCTCGAAGGCGGTCGGACCGTGACGAGCGGCGGGCGAGTGCTTGGTGTTACCGGCATCGGCCGCTCCCTTGCCGAGGCGAAGGAACGGGCGTACCGGGCCCTGGCGGGTATCGGCTTTCCCGGGATAGTCTACCGCAGGGATATCGGCGCGCGGGGACTGGATGAGTTAGCAGTTAGGAGTTAGCAGTTAGGGGTTAGTAGGCAGGAGTAGCGGTGCGAGATGGCTTCCGGCTGCTAACTGCTAACTACTAACTGCTAACTTCACACCAGTGCCGAAGTTCGTCAGAATCCAGCCGAAGAACCCGGCCGGCGTGGCCGGGCAGGTTGTGGTCGCGCTCGGGCACGGCGCAGCGGTCGTGCCGATGCTCGGCGGCTACTGCGTCGTTGCGCACAAACCCGAGGCGCTCGTCGGTCTGGACGGGCCATATCGGCTCGTCAGCAGAGAAACGTTCGACCTTGAGGTCGCGGGTATGGAGATGCCTTTCCGCGAACGGGTTCTTGAACTCATGCAGGGTCCGGTCGTGGCCAGGTTTCGTGCCGGGGAACCGGGGCTGGCGCTCGCCTCTGAACCGCTGGCCCGTGCGCTGGTTGAGAATGCCGGAGGAGATGTCTGGTTCGGTGTTCCATCAGAGAGCGCCGAACCGGGTGAACTTGCGGACGAGCTGGGCAGTAGAGTCTCGGTCGTGGTCACCGGCGGCGAAGTGGGGCCGGGCCCGACCGGCCTGGACTTCAGCCTGCGCCCGGTTGTGTTTGACAGGCGGGGAAAGTTGGGAATACTAGAGCTTGAGCAGCAGCTTGGGGAACTGGTGAGGATGGGGCCCGGCCTCTTTTTTTCGGTACTGGTTGTCTGCACGGGCAATTCGTGCCGGAGCCCGATGGCCCATTGCCTGCTGGCGCACCTGCTGGACGGAGTGGCGGCCGATGTCAGTTCGGCCGGCACCGACGCACCGGTGGGCAGACCGGCGACGGAGGAAGCAGTCGGCGTGCTGCGCGAAATCGGGCTCGACCTGACCGGGCACCGCGCTCAGCAACTGTCACCGACAATGCTTGAGGCCGCCGACCTCATTCTGGTGATGGAAGAGTACCACCGCCAGCGAATCGGCAGGATGGCGCCGGCAGCCGCCGCAAAGACAAGGCTGCTCTTGTCGTATGCGGGCAGGGAAGCGAGAGTTGAGGACCCGATCGGCTTCTCCATCGAGTGTTACCGCCTGACCCGCGATATCATGAAGCCGGCGCTGGAGCAGGTTGCCGCCGAAGTGAAACGACGAGCCGGCATTAGTGAAGTTAGGAGTTAAGAGTTAGGAGTTAGGGGTTAGGAGTCAGCAATCGGGTTCGGTGTTCTGCTAACTCATAACTGCTAACAGCTAACTCCAAAGGAGAGTACTGTGGAATACTTCTTTACCGACACGCAGAAGGAAATCCGGGACCTGGCCCGCCGCTTCGCCCAGGAGAAGATGAAGCCGGTCCGGTCCGAGCTGGACAAGACCGGCGAGTTCCCCCACGAGCTGCTGAAGGGGATGGCCGACCTCGGGCTGATGGCCGTCTACATCCCCGAGGAGTACGGCGGGCTGGGCGGCGGCATCATGGAGATGTGCATCGTCGTCGAGGAACTCTGCCGGGTCGACGGTGCTGCCGGTCTGTGCTATGCGGCCTGCGGGCTGGGTACGTTCCCGATACTCCTGGGCGGAACTCCCGAACAGAAGAAGAAGTACCTGCCCCGACTGGCAGCCGGAGAAATCGCGGCCTTCGCCATCACCGAGGCGAGCGCCGGCTCGGATTCGAGCAACGTCAAAACCCGGGCGCGGCGCGAGGGCGACAGCTACGTGCTGAACGGCACCAAGCAGTTCATCACCAACGGCAGCGTGGCCAGAATCTACTCGGTCATCGCCAGCACGAATCCAACCAAAGGCGCGCGCGGGCTTTCCGGGTTCATTGTCGAGCACGGTACTCCGGGTTTCACCTACGGCAAGATCGAGGACAAGATGGGCATCCGCTGCTCCAAGACGGCAGAACTGGTATTCCAGGACTGCCGGGTCCCGGCCGAGAACCTCATCGGCGGCAAGGAAGGCTACGGGTTCATCCACACCATGCGGACGTTCGACCGGACCCGGCCCGGCGTCGGCGCCCAGGCCCTCGGTATCGCGGCCGGGGCCTTGGACGAATCGCTGGAGTACGCCCGGACAAGAATCCAGTTCGACGTGCCGATTGCCAGTTTCCAAGCCGTGCAGATGATGCTGGCGGACATGGCGATACAGGTCGAGGCGTCGCGCACCCTCATTTACCAGTCGGCAAGGGTCGCGGACGCGGGGCACAAGAACGTTTCGGCCATCGCCTCGATGGCCAAGGTGCTGGCCTCGGACACGGCGATGAAGGTTGCCACCGATGCCGTCCAGATCTTCGGCGGCTACGGCTACATGAAGGAGTACCCGGTCGAGAAGATGATGCGGGACGCGAAGATTACCCAGATATACGAGGGCACGAACCAGATACAGCGGATGGTCATCGCATCGGAGATGATCAAGGGCACGGCGTGGTGAGGAGACAATGACGAAGTCCGAATACCGAAATCCGAATCAAGCTCGAATGCAGGTAAGTGAGGGGTTCGAGGATTCGAGCTTCAATCGTCATTCGAGTTTCGAGCTTCGGGTTTGAGTATGAGCGCTGTGCGCGAGTGCGACCTCCTTGTCATCGGTGCCGGGCCGGGCGGCTACGTCGCGGCCATCCGGCTCGCACAACTCGGCCGCAAGGTGGTGGTGGTCGAGCGGGACCGGGTCGGCGGCGTCTGTCTTAACTGGGGCTGCATACCGGTGAAGGCGCTGCTGCATGCGGCGTCCATGGTGCGCGGAGCGGCCGAGGCCCGACGCATGGGCATCAGCTTCGCAAAGCCTGAGATTGACTTCCAGGCGTTGTATGGCTGGAAGGCGCGGATCGTAGACAGGCTGGTGCGCGGCGTGGAGTTCCTGCTCCGTTCGAACGGCGTGGAGACGGTGAAGGGCGCCGCACGGTTCACCGAGGGGCAGCGGGTCGTGGTGACCCAGCCGGACGGAACCGAGGCGGAGTTCGGGGCCGCTGACATCGTTGTCGCCACCGGCTCAAGCTCGGCAGTCCTGCCGGGATTCGAACCGGACGGCGAACTGGTGATCGACTCGAACGGCGCTCTGAATCTGACCCGGCTGCCCGGTCGCATCGCCATCATCGGGGCAGGAGCGATCGGTCTTGAATTCGCTACCGCGTTCCGGCGCCTCGGCGCGAGTGTGACGGTGCTGGAACTGCTGCCGCAGCTCTTGCCGGGCTTTGACCTCGACGTCAGCCTGGCATTGCGCAAGGCGATGCAGAGCGAGGGCATCGAGTTCAACCTCGGGGTCAAGGTCACGGGGCTCGACCGCGAGCCCGGGCTGGCGGTCCGTTTCCTGTCAGGGGAGACGGAATCCAAGGTCGAGGCCGACATGGTGCTTGTCGCGGTCGGGCGCAAGCCGCTCACAGCCGGTCTCGAGCTGGACCAGGCCGGGGTCAAGCTGGATGAGCGGGGTTTTGTCGCGGTTGACCAGAAGTACCGGACCAGCGTGACTCACATCTGCGCCATCGGCGATGTGAAGCCGGGGCCGATGCTGGCTCACCGGGCAATGGCCGACGGAATCGCCCTGGCCGAATCGCTCACCGGCGCCCGCACCTGGCGCTTCAAGGCCGTGCCTTCCTGTGTGTACACCGACCCGGAAGTCGCCGCGGTCGGCCTGAGCGAGGCCGACGCCGCCGGCCAGAACCTCAAAGTCAGGGTGAGCCGCGTACCGATCTCGGCAGTGGGGAGGTCGCTGACGCTTTCGCGTAGTGACGGGCTGTGCAAGATGGTGGTCGATGCCGAGACCGACAAGGTGCTGGGGGTACAGATTGCCGCACCGCAGGCCGATGTGCTGATTGCGGAGGCGACGGCCGCGATCGAGTTGGGCCTGACTGCCGCCGACATCGGCCGCGTCGTGCACGCGCACCCGACCATGAGCGAACTGCTGTTCGAGGCGGCCGAAGCCATCCACTCCAAAGCTATCCACATTGTCAACCGGTAGGGGCAGCGGGGACATGACCCGAATCGCCGAGATTCGGGATCCTGTCCCGAGGGCCCCAGCCGCTGTGCTCAGCCTGGGCCGCGTGGAATACGGCCGGGCGCTTGAGCTGCAGCGCGAGCTTTGGCGGGTGCGGGTCGAGGACGAGATACCCGACGTCCTCGTACTCCTTGAACACGACCCGGTGATTACCCTGGGCCGTTCGGCCAGGGCTTCGAGCCTGCTCGTAGGTGAGGCAGAACTGGCGTGCCGGGGCGTTAGGCTCTACCGTATCGAGCGCGGGGGAGATGTGACGTTTCACGGTCCGGGACAGCTTGTCGGCTACCCGGTGTACAAGCTGGAGTCAGGCATCGCCGGCGTGCGCTGGTTTGTCGAGCGGGTCGAGGCCGCGCTGGTGACGGCACTCGCCGAACTCGGAGTCAGGTCGGGGCTCAGGCCGGGCCACATCGGGGTCTGGTGCGAAGAGCGGAAGATCGCCTCCATCGGGGTGGCAGTGAAGCGCCGGGTTACCTTTCACGGGTTTGCACTCAACGTGACCGTGGACCTGGGTTTCTTTCGACTGATGCATCCCTGCGGGATGCCGGATGTCGTGATGACCTCGGTGAGTTCTGAGGGTGGGATTACCGACGACGCGCGCGTGCGGTCAGCGGTCGTCCGTGGCTTTGGGAATGCGTTCGGTACAGAGGTTCAGGAGAAGCTGCCGCGGATTCTGACTTCCCTGACCGAACGCCTGAGTATCCCGGCCATCGCCTCGACCTCGGCCAGCGTGTAGGATTTCGCTTCCCCAAAACCTTTGACTCGTGCCCGGGAGCTATTGTACTCCTGCAGAGCTACCGCCTGGGCGCCCTTGATGGCCTCGCCGATGGCCGCGGCATCCTCCGGGTTGATGAGGCCGGGCACGAGCGTGCAGCGGAACTCATGCTCGATTCCCGACTCGATGAGCAGTTGGATGGTGCGGCGGAGCGGCGCAAGGTCCAGGTGCTTTCCGGCCGCCTTGGTGTACCGGGAGTCGAGCGGTGCCTTCACATCCACTGCCACGGCGTCTACCAGCTTCAGCTCCAGCAGGGCCTTGAGTGCGTACGGGTACGAACCATTGGTATCGACCTTCACCTGCTGGCCGGTCGCCTTGAGCTGCCGGCACAAGTCGAAGACCTCGGGGTGCATCAACGGCTCGCCGCCGGTCAGGACCACGCCGTCGTACCAGTCGCGTTTCCGGCGCAGCGTGGCTGCGATGTCTTCAAGCGGAACCGTTGCCAGTTCCGGGTCGTCATCGGCGATCCGGTAGTTGTGGCAGAAGGGACAGGAGAAGTTGCAGCCGCCGATAAACAGGACGGCCGAGATCCGGCCGTGCCAGTCGAGCAGCGATGTCTCGGTGAAGCCGACTATCCTCATGGCTCCGTCACCTGCCTGGTCCTGCTTGGGGCTTGAAGCCTGGGGCTTGCGGCCTGAGGGTCGGGCATCGCCAGATACTAGGGCAAACCGCCGCGCAGTCAAACGGTCACACGCCGGAGATTGACGTTGCTGTCGGGCTCTGGTATTTTTAGGCAAGTGACTGGTTACGTCGCGCGCCTCCCGGGTCGGGGCAATCCCGGCCATGGTTCTATTTGGGGTCCGCGCGTTCCCGCCATAGAACTTCCCAGGCCGACGGCAAATGCACCGGCCTGGTCGTCCGTAAAGGAGTGAGCAACCATGGCAGCATCATGTGATGTTGAAATCGGGCAGGTCGTTGAGGTGAACGGCGAGCGGGCGCTGGTCGAACTGCACGTTGATACGACCGTGGCGCTGGCCGAGGACTACTTCCCGGGACAGCCCGGGTCGCACATCAAGATCGCGGTCCGCGACCGCAATGTCGTCGGCATCGTCTCGTCAATCCGCATGGAAGGCGCCCACCTGACGCCGGGAACCCGCGACGCCTGCGATACGCAGGCCCGGCGCAAGATTGCGGACTGCATCCTCATCGGCTCGATGGGTGCCAGCGGCGGATTCATACGCGGCGTCGCGGTCTATCCGACTGTGGGCCAGACCGCGAAGATGGTGACCCCCGACGAACTGAAGAGCATCTTCTCCGAGTTCAACGAGTATGAGTTCTCGTTCGGCCACCCGTCCCAGACCGAGGACCAGCGGGCTTACATCAACGCCGACCGCTTCTTCGGCCAGCACATCGCGGTCGTGGGCAGCACGGGCTGCGGCAAGTCCTGCACCGTTGTCTCGATTCTCCAGGAGGCAATCCGCAAGTACCCGGACACCCACATCGTCGTCCTCGACCTGCACGGCGAGTACGGAGCGGCGTTCCCGGAGAACGTCACGCGGATTGAGGCGGACAAGGTCGAACTGCCGTACTGGCTCTTGAGCTTCGATGAGTTCCAGGACCTGACCGTGGACCAGAGCGAGTTCTCGGCCAAGAACCAGATGACGGTGCTCCGGGATGCGTTGGTCCGGGCGCGCGAGGGAACGGTCGGCAGCGACCGGCTGCGCAAGGGCGAGCGCGTAACCGCGGATTCTCCTATCTTCTTCGACCTCGACGACCTGCTGGATACGGTAAGAAACTGGAACATCCAGATGGTGCCGAACGCGGCCGGCGAGATGATACCGGGGCCGCTGTACGGCGAGTTCGACAAGTTCCTCATCCGGCTCGACAGCAAGGTGAGCGACCCGCGGTTCAAGTTCATGTTCGCGCCCACCCAGTATACGACCAACGACAGCTTCGTGCACCTGCTCCGCGACTTCCTGTCGATCGGCACGGGCAACAAGATGGCGGTCATCGACCTGAGCGGCGTTCCTTCGGAAGCCGTGGGCGTGGTGGCTGCGGTCGTTTCGCGCATCGTATTCGAGTTCAATCTCTGGAACCCGGAGCGCGACCGCTTTCCGATCCTGCTCGTGCTGGAGGAGGCGCACAACTATGTGCCCAATCGCAACGACTTCCGGCTGCAGGCGGCCAAGTCGGCAATCGAGCGCATCACCAAGGAGGGCCGCAAGTACGGCGTGGGTACGATTATCGTCAGCCAGCGGCCCAAGGAGCTGTCGGAGACCGTCCTCTCCCAGTGCAACAGCTTCATCGCCATGCGGCTCACGAACCCCGACGACCAGGCGTACGTCCGCAAGCTGGTTCCGGACTCGCTGTCCGGGCTGATGGACATGCTGCCGTCGCTGCGGACCGGCGAGGCGCTGATCCTCGGCGACTGTGTCGCCCTGCCGACGCGCGTCATGATCGACTGCCCTTGCCCCAAGCCGCAGAGTTCCGACGTCGAGTTCGCCAAGTGGTGGAAGACCGGCATTCAGGACATGGACGTGGACCGTATCGTCAGGCGCTGGCGCGCGAGGCGAAAAGACCTGTAGTCCGGCGACTGCTCGCGCGTGAAGGCGGGACGGAGACGCAGCCCTTCATAGCAGCCGTCAGAGTCCGCCCTGTAGCCCGGCTGTGAGTAAGCCCGGATCCGCTATCGTGAGAGCAGTTCGATCAAAGTGCCTGTCGCTCGCTCGCACGCAGTGGCTGAACCTGCGGCCTGCGCTCTGCCCTGCATTGAACCCGGCATCCAGGTTTTCGTCCCGTTTACCATCACGGCGACCGTCACAGCCATGACCTCGCACATGGTTGCGCACACCACTTCGGTAACCAACTCGCAGACCATCACAGCAACGACCGCACGAATCGACTGCCTGACCGCGCCCGCAACCATAGGTCAGACCGCGCCAGCCTCGGTTGGCCTCATCGTCTGACTAACCTCCGCGCAGTCGACCCCAGCCACGATTTGCGCGACCTGCCGGCAGACCACGGCTGCGACGATCGCGCATACAGTCGCCTGGACCGTCCCCGGGACTGTCCCCCCAACGATGACCCAGACGCCTGTCTCAATCAAAGGCCATTAGCCAGGTCAGGTATCTTCAGTATTCACAGCGACTTACACGCAGCAGCATCACATGCCGGTAGCGTGCGTCTAATACGGTAAGAACGGACAGACGAGGCGTTCGCAGGCCCCAGCCTGCCCGCTCCTTGTGGGGACTTTCCCCGCGCGGGGACTGTACCACCCTCAGGTAGACCAGAAGAGACCGGATGAGAGGAGCGTGTAAATGTCCGATGTTACGAGACGTATCGAGCGCTGGCAGAAGAAGTACAGCCCAGCGCAAGCCAAGGCGACCCTCGAACTGCTGCAGGAGGGTATGAAACAGCGCTACGAAGCCGCGACCAGAGAAATGGCCGCCATGGAACTCCAGGTCAAGGAAGTGCTGAACCAGGAGGGAGTTCACACCACCAACTATGTGCCCTACCTGAGTTATGCCCGCCAACTCTGGAAGCTCGGGCGGCAGCAGAACATCTCCGGAGAGAGCTTCGCCATGGCGAGCGAGGTTCTGCTCCAGAAATGGGCGGGCCGGGGTCAAGACCCGGACGTGCTGGCGGCGATCCGGACCAAGGTCTTCAACTCCCCGCCGCCAAAGCCGTAGCCTCCGCCCTGTCGAGAGGTTCTGAAGCAGACCTCACAGCAGAAGGCCGCGGCCTCGACCGGCAGCGGCCTTCCGCGTACGGACGTTCTCGTCTAGTCGGTCAGGATGACCTTTCTGCAGAAGCGCTGGTTCTCGGCCGTGAGCGTGCATAAGTAGACGCCGCCGGCACAACTGCGCCCCTTGGCATCCTGCCGGTTCCAGGTCAGGCTGTAGTACCCCGGCTTCTGTTCGCCGTTCGCCAGCGTCTTCACCAGCTTGCCCGCCACGTCGTAGAGCTTGAGCACTACCCTGGTCTCTCGCGGCAGCGCATAGGCGATGTTGAGCCTTGTCCTTGCCGGGTTCGGGAAGGGTTGGGCAAGGCTCAGTGTCTTGGGCAGGTTGACCTTGCCTGCTGACTGCTGTCCGCCCGGCAGGTTGTCGTCGCTCATGATGCGCAGCTTGTAGACCTTGTTCGGCGCGCTCGCCAGGGAGAAGAGGGCTCCCCGCTATTCTGTGTGGG
>DDXO01000110.1 GCA_002347155.1 Caldifarciminota bacterium UBA2258 | reverse complement strand
TTAAGTTAGCGCATATGGGGAACTGTCCCTGATTGGCGTGTTACTCCAACACCCGGTTTGAAGGGGCCGTGGTTCTGCGATTCGAGTCGGGCCGGCCGGTCATCCAGCGCTTCTTCACTCGGCCTCCATTTCCGCCCGAGTAGCCAGACCCCACCTGTGCCCGTCGAGAATCGTCCGGCCGCCCGATGAGAGACGCACGGCGTCCAGGTTCATGCAGACACGCCGTGTCAGCCCATACTCATAAGGTCTTGCTTGACAGCGGGGTTTCTGCCGCGAGAGTTAACCGGTGTCGTTAGGTCCAAGCTCCGAAGTCCGAGCGCCGAAGTCGGGCATTCGGAGTCCAAACGTGTCGCGATTGCGGGTGTTTGCCGGCCTTGGCGCGGGCGTTGTGGTGCTCTCCTTTGCTTCCATCATCATCCGAGTTACGCCTGCGCCGAGCATAGTCATCGCCGCCGGGCGTCTGGCAGTTGCGACGCTGGTGCTGACTCCATTCTACTGGGCGCGGTTCCCCGCTCGCCGGGTCGAGCTCAAGGGAATACCCGTCTTACCCGTGCTACTTTCCGGCGTCCTGCTCGCCGTCCACTTCACGCTCTGGATTGAGTCGCTCAAACGTACTTCGGTCGCCAGTTCGGTCGTACTGGTCGCCATGAATCCGATATTTGCGGCAGCGCTCTCGCCCTTCCTGCTGCGCGAGAAGGTGTCGCGGCGGGCTGCATTGGCCGTCATGCTGGGAATAGCAGGCGCGGTCGTGGTCGCCGGGCCGCAGTTCGGGTCAGGCGCCGTTACCTCGGGCAATCTGCTGGCCCTGGGCGGGGCGGCCTGTGCAGCCGGTTACCTGATGGCAGGGCGTCGGGTTCGGCCGAGGTTGTCACTTCTCTCGTACATATACATCGTCTATGGGGTAGCGGCTGTTCTGCTGCTGGCCATGATGCTGGCAGGCGGTCACTCATTTGGCGGCCACAAGTGGCAGGTCTACTTTCTCATCGGGCTGCTCGGATTGGGGCCCCAGCTCATCGGGCATACGAGTTTCAACTGGGCGCTCCGCTACGTGCCGGCCCCGACCGTGGCCATGGCCGTGCTGGGCGAGCCGGTGGGAACAACAATTCTAGCCTGGCTTCTTCTGAGGCAGGCGCCGACCTGGTACGAGGCCGTTGGTGGTGCGGTGATTTGCGCCGGGATCTACCTTGCCGCCGCAGATGTGCCGCGCCTCACCGAGCCGGCCGGATGACGCGTTTGACCATGGTGTCCGGTCGCCTATACTGAGCCGATGGACAACTACGTTCAGGCCCGGAAGCGGATGGTCGAGGAGCAGATTGCGGCACGCGGGGTGCGCGACCCGCGGGTGCTCGCGGCGATGGCGGCAGTGCCGCGGCATTTGTTCGTGCCCGAGGGCCAGTGGCACCACGCCTACGAAGACCACCCGCTTCCGATCGCGGGCGGCCAGACCATATCCCAGCCCTACATTGTCGGAGCGATGACCGAGGCGCTCGAGCTGGAGCCGACGAGCAAGGTGCTGGAGCTGGGGACAGGTTCCGGATACCAGACGGCAATCCTCGCCGGCATCGCCAGGGTGGTCTACACGGTGGAGATAATCAGGGACCTCTCGCTCCAGGCGAGTCTTGTCCTGCGGCGTCTCGACATCCGGAACGTGCGCTTTCGGGTCGGCGACGGGCACTTGGGCTGGTCCGAATTCGCACCCTATGACCGCATCATCGTGACCGCCGCGGCCGAGAACACGCCTTATCCGCTGCTCGAGCAGTTGGTGGATGGGGGCAAGATAGTCGTGCCGGTCGGGCCGGCAGGGTCGCAGGTTCTGACGCTGCTGGTGAAACACGGGAGAAAGGCGATCCAGCGGCACTTGATGGGCGTTGCGTTCGTCCCCTTTGTCCGCAGTGACCAGCGACGAGGGACGAGGAACGAGGAACTGGGGACTGGAATACATTGACTGCAGCGGGTTTTGCCATATGATTAGCAGAGGAAACGGTGAAGGGAGAAGAGAGAAGAGTGAAAGTCCGGACTCCGTGTTTCTCCCTTCGCTGTTCACTGTTGCTTGTTACGGGGCGTAGCGCAGCTGGCTAGCGCGCTTGGTTCGGGACCAAGAGGTCGCTGGTTCAAATCCAGTCGCCCCGATTTCCTTCCGAGTTGATCGCCGGTCAATCGTCACCTAGACGCTGTATGAGCGAACTGCCGAACCTGACACCTGCGGTCCTGATACCCTGTGAGCAAATATCCGGCCGAGTACGCGAGCTGGCCGAGCAGATATCGGCCGACTGCGCGGGCCGCGAGTTGCTGGTCGTCGGTGTACTCAAGGGGGCCTGGGTGTTCCTTGCCGACCTCGTCCGGTTCATGGCTGTCCCCGTCACCGTAGACTTTCTGATGGTTTCGAGCTATGACTCGGGGACGAGCAGCTCGGGCACAGTGAAGACCGCGCTTGACCTGAGGTCGCCGATCGAGGGACGCGACGTTCTGCTCGTCGATGATATTCTCGACTCCGGTCTGACCCTCAGGCACATCGTTGATGACCTGAGGCGCAGAAACCCACGCAGCATCAAAGTGGTGGTTCTGCTGGACAAGCCCGAGCGACATCGCGTCGAAGTCACAGTTGACTACATCGGCTTCACGATACCGAACAAGTTCGTTGTCGGCTACGGAGTCGACTATGCCGAGCGGTTCCGCAATCTGCCGTACATCGGCTACATCGAGGAGCCGCAGGCGAAAGGATGAGGCATGAAGGCTGAGCGTAAGAGGCCGAGGGATATGGAGTGCAGGAGCAAAGCTCCCGCTTTTCCGGCAAAGCGGCAGCCTTGCTGCCGCAGTCCAAAGATCGAGAGTCTGCTGGCAGTGGCGCGGGGAGATGAGCCCGCCGACCTGGTGCTGGCTAACGGTCATGTAGTTAATGTCTTCACCGGCCAGATTCAACACGCGAACGTCGCCATCAAGGAGGGCAGAATCGCCGGCGTCGGCCCCGAGTACACCAAGGGGCTCGAGTGTTACGACCTTGCCGACCAGTTCGTTCTGCCCGGGTTCATCGACGGCCACATCCATATCGAGAGTTCGCTGCTCTCGCTGCACGAGTTCGCGCGCCTGGCCCTGATTCACGGCACGACCACGGTCGTCGCCGACCCGCACGAGATAGCGAACGTGCTCGGGATGGCCGGCGTCAGGTACATGCTCAAGGCCAGCGAGGGCCTGCAACTCGACGTGCTCGTGATGGCGCCTTCCTGCGTGCCGTCCACGAACATGGAGACGTCGGGCGCGACCATCTCTGCCAGGGACACGGCCGCTCTGCTCAAGCTGCCGCGGGTCATCGGTCTGGCCGAGATGATGAACTACCCGGGCGTGGCCTATGCAGACAAGGAGGTCCTGGCCAAGCTGCAGGCGGCGAAGGAGGCAGGCAAGCCGATTGACGGCCACGCTCCGGGAGTGGTAGGCCAGCTCCTGCAGGCATACATCGCGGCCGGGGTCGGCAGCGACCACGAGTGCATCGGGCCGCACGAGGCACTGGAGAAGCTCGGCGCGGGAATGAGGGTGATGGTGCGCGAGGGCTCGGCCGCGAAGAACATGACCGGGCTCCTGCCGATCGTCAACGAGTTCAACGCGCGCCGGTGCTGCTTCGTCACGGACGACAAGCACCCGGAGGAACTTCTGCATCATGGGTATCTCGATGCCACGCTCCGCAAGGCGGTTTCGCAGGGCATGAGCCCGGCGGCAGCAGTGCAGATGGTCACCTTGAATCCGGCCGAGTACTTCGGGTTCAAGGACAGAGGCGCGATTGCGCCCGGATATGCAGCCGACCTGGTGGTGGTCGGTGAATTGCCGCGCTTCAACGTCCGGATGGTGTTCAAGAACGGCAGACCGGTCGCACAGGACCGGAAGCTGCTGGTCAAGCTGCCCGAACTCAAAGACAAGTCCGTGACCGGTACTGTGAACATCGGCAGCCTGACGGCCAGGAGCCTGGCCATCAAGGCGCAGGGCGAACTCGCTCGTATCATCCGTATCGTGCCCGACCAGATTATCACTGAGAAGCACATCCTTGCACCGACCATGCAGAAAGGACTGGTCGTCGCCGACACAGAAAGGGATATACTCAAGCTGGCCGTCATTGAGCGACACAAAGGCAGCGGCCGTATCGGGCTCGGCCTTGTGTCGGGATTCGGCCTGAAGAAAGGCGCGCTCGGGACAACGGTCGCGCATGATTCACACAATGTCATCATCGTCGGAACGAACGACGCCGACATCCTCAAGGCGGCAAAGGAGCTGAAGCGGATGGGCGGCGGTTTCGTGGCGGTTGCCGGCGGCAAGGTTGCCGCGGCACTTGCCCTGCCCATTGCCGGTCTGATGTCGGACCGGCCGGCCGAGGAAGTGGCGGAGAACCTGACGAAGCTGCTCGACAAGGCCCACGTCTGGGGCTCGCGGCTGGCCAACCCATTTGTCACGCTCTCGTTCCTCGCCCTGCCGGTCATTCCGGAACTCAAGCTGACTGACCGCGGGCTGGTGGACGTGAGCCAGTTCAAGGTCGTTTCACTCTTTGAGGGCTAGCTTTGGATTGCGGAAGCGCAGCTCCCGCTTTCCCGGAAAGGCGGCAGCTTGTGCTGCACGCACTCCAAAGCACAGGCCGCGGGACAAGTCCGAAATCCACAGGGGATTCCGGGTCGTGTCCCAAGCCCGTTGAGGTATGACCAAGCGATATATAGGCATAATCGGCGCGGGCGAGTGCGATGCTGAGCTTGCGCAATTGGCCGGGGATGTCGGACGACGGATTGCTGAAGCCGGCGCGGTGCTCGTCTGCGGTGGTATGGGCGGCGTGATGGAGGCAGCGTGCCGGGGCGCCAAGGCAGCGGGTGGCACGACCATCGGTATCCTGCCCGGCCCGGACCGAGCAGACGCGAACCCATACGTGGATGTTGCCATCGCGACCGGCCTCAACGAGGCACGGAATCTCGCCATCATCAGGACCGCTGACGTCCTCGTTGCAGTCGGCGGGTCATACGGTACACTGTCCGAGATAGGATTCGCCCTGAAGGCGGGCAAGAAGGTGGTTGGTCTCAAGTCGTGGGAGATCAAGGGTATGGTCCCGGCCGCGACGGCGGAAGAGGCAGTCCGATTGGCAATAGAGTGAAGGAAGAAGCGAAGTTGAAAGTGGAAAACTCCAAGTCGGAACTTCGTCATTTCCACTTTCTCCTTTTCCCTTAGCAGAGGAGATTTGATGGCTGAGTACAAGAACTTTATCAACGGTAAGTTCGTGCCCGCGAAGTCGGGCAAGACCTACGAGAACCGGAACCCGGCTGACACCGACGATTTGATTGGCGTGTTCCCGTCGTCCGACGCAGCCGACGTGGCCGATGCAGTGGCCGCAGCCAAGGCGGCCTATCCGAAATGGAAGGCGACTCCCGCGCCGGCGCGCGGCGAAATCATGCGCCGGGCGACCGAGAAGCTGATCGCGCGCAAGGAAGAGTGCGCGAAGATAATGACGCGCGAGATGGGCAAGGTGCTCAAAGAGACCCGCGGGGACGTGCAGGAGGCGATTGACACCGGCCTCTACGCGGCAGGGGAGAGCCGCAGGCTCTGGGGTACGGTCGTGCCGAGCGAGCTCGCGAACAAGATGGGCTATGTCACCCGGCAGCCGATGGGAGTCTGGGGCATGATCTGCCCGTGGAACTTCCCGATGGCGATTCCCTCATGGAAGCTCTTCCCGGCACTGACCTGCGGCAATACCGCAGTTATCAAGCCGGCGACGCTCACTCCGGCGTCGGTGCACGAATTCGTGGCGGCGCTCAGTGAGGCCGGCGTGCCGGCCGGCGTGGTGAACATCGTCTACGGCGGCGGCGCGGCCGTGGGTGAGGCGTTGCTTGGGCACCCGGACATCAGTGGCGTATCGTTCACCGGCTCTTCCGAGGTCGGCCGGAGAATCGCCGAGGTCTGCGGCAAGAGCCTGAAGCGCTGCTCGCTTGAACTCGGCGGCAAGAACGCGGAGATAGTGCTCGACGACGCGGACCTCGACCTCGCGCTCGAAGGCGTGCTCTGGGGTGCGTTCGGCACCACCGGCCAACGCTGCACCGCGACGTCGCGGCTCATCGTCCAGGCCGGGGTCTATGACAAGCTGGTCGGGATGGTGGTCGAGCGGGCGAAGAAGCTTAAGGTTGGCAACGGACTCGACGAGAAGAATGAAGTCGGACCGTGTGTCAGCGACGGACAGCGCCGGACCGTCCACGGCTACGTCGAGATCGGCAAGCAGGAAGGCGCGAAGCTCCTCTGCGGCGGCGAGCCGCTTGCGGGCGGGGCCTACGACAAAGGTTTCTTCTACAAGCCGACCGTGTTCGGCGACGTGACCCACGTGATGCGCATCGCCCGCGAAGAGATCTTCGGGCCGGTGCTATCCTGCATCAAGGTCAAGGACTTCGACGAGGCGGTGAAGGTGCTGAACGACACGCCCTACGGCCTGTCGTCATCCATCTACACGCGGAACGTCAATCTGGCGATGAAGGCAGTCGAGATCATCGAGGCGGGCATTACCTACGTCAATGCGCCGACCATCGGCGCCGAGTGCCACTTCCCGTTTGGCGGCGTGAAGGACACGGGCAACGGTCACCGCGAAGGCGGCTGGACTGCGTACGACATCTTCTCCGAGCCGAAGACGGTGTACATCGACTACTCGGGCGCGCTCCAGAAGGCGCAGATAGACAACGCGGAGTACTGAGATTCCGGCTCGCCTCTGGCGAGCCCTCTGACGCTGAGCCGCGGCTACACCGGTCGCGACATAAGGAACGGGGCGGCAGAGCCGCCCCGTTTGTGCCCCAGGTCTTGTGTGTTCCAGGGCTGCGGTGGCAATGACGGCGGGGCAGGTGTGCGGGGCGCGTATCGAGTCTGACAACTCCTAACGATTGACAGGCAGTCCGGGGGGGCTAGACTTTCGTGCTTGGTTCACCCTTTGGGCCGCACTGCCGGCGCGTCGGTTGCGCCCCTTCCGCTGCCATGCCTGACGGGCTCGGCAGCAGTATCAGCCGACATGCATAACAGTAGAATGGCAGGCACACATGGCCAGTAAGCGGCCGGGAGTGGTGCGGCGTCGTACGGGTAGGATGGCCCAGTATCTCGGCGGGCTGTTCGAATCAGAGCCTGTGGCAAGGCAGTCGTTCGAACTCGGCTTTGCCGCGATGAATGCCTGCGACTGGGATGAGGCGATTGAGCACTTCCGCACGGCGGTGATGAAGACCAAGGGCGCGGGGGTAGTCGCGCTCTTGAACCTCATCGGTGTCTGCCACTACACCAAGGGCCGTTCCGAGGACGCGCTCCGGGACTTCCAGGAATCGGCCCGGCTGGGAGGTGAGTTCGACGACCCGTCCGGCAAGTCGCGGGCCATCGGCAACATCGGGCTCATCTGTCACGACACCGGGGACCTTGACCGCGCACTCGGCCTGCTCGAGCAGGCGCTTGAGATTGCCCGCGAATCCGGGGACTGCTGGGCCGAGGCCATCCAGCTTGGCTACACCGGCAACATCTACCACGACAGAGGCGAACTCGACCGGGCGCTGGAGTGCTACCGCGAGGCGCTGGCCGTATCGCGCGACATCGGCGACCAGCGCGGCGTGGCGATGCAGTTGGGCAACATCGGGAGCGTCTACCACGACAAGGGCGACCTCGACCTGGCGCGCCAGCACTACGAAGAAGCGCTCACGATATCGCGCGAGACCGGCGACCAATGGTGCGCCGCCAGCAACCTCGGCAACATCGGCAGCATCTACCGCGACAAGGGTAACCTTGACGAAGCGCTCAAGTACGACAACGAGGCGCTGGATATCGCCCGCGAGATGGGGCACCAGCTCGGGATGGCGGTCGACCTCGGCAACATCGGGCTCATCCTGGCGGCCCGGAGCGACCACGAGCAGGCCGTTCCGAAGCTGGCGGAGGCGCTGACCGTCCTGCTCGCGGTCGGCGTGGCCGACGGCCCGCGCCAGACCCTGACCGGGCTCGCCGGGTGCGAAGACAAACTGGGCCGCAAGCGACTGGTCGATCTCCTCAGGCAGGCGGGACGGGAGGAGGGCGCAGTCAAAGACATCTTCGACCGGATTGACCAGATGCGGATGAAACGGCCCGAGCCGACCCCGAACCTGCCGGTCTGCATCGAGTCCGGCGGCTAGCGCCCGCTCTTCCTACAACTCCAGCTCAGAGACCGCCCGGGAGCTCGGGCCAGCCCCTTCGCCCCAGTGACCGCGAAAGCAGGCTATGTACCCGGGCTACCGGAAGATGAGGGACAATCCCACGGAGCGCTTGCGCTGACCTCAGCGCGGCAGCGTTCCTGTTTTCCGACGCTGCCGTCCCCGCTTTCTTCATGTCCTGCGCCGAGAATCTGCGTCATCTGTGTAATCTGTGGATGCACACCGGTTATCCGCGGTTGGCAGTGGCCGCTCTTGGCGTCCTTTTGCGGCTTCCATGTCGGTTCCGGCGCGCGGCGGAGGCTTGACTTTTCCGCTCCGGAGAGAACAATTGAAGGCGGTGACTGAACCAACCAATACCCGAAGTCAGAAGCGAGAAGCCGGATGTTCGAGAACAGAAGTCAGTAGACAGCAGGCAGTAGACAGCATGCAGAATTCAGATGAAGTCAGAAGTCAGAGTTCAGAGGGCAGAGTGCAGAAGTGTGGGCACAGCCGTGGCTTTGTTTCCTGGTGCCTTGGTGGTGCGTTCCGAGTGACCCTGTGCGGCATCGTCGGCCTTCTGTTGTTGCTTGCCGGATGTGCAGGAGCGGGGCGGGTGGAACCCACGAGCCCGGCGATTCCGCTTGAGCCGGAGGCAACCGTCGAGCTCGGCTCGCCGGCCGCAGCCATCGGCGTGGACGGGGAGTCGCTCTTGGTGCTGGAGAACTCGGGCACGCGCGTCGTTAGGTACGCGACATCCCTGGTGGTCAGGCGGGGAGACAACGAGAGCAAACGCATGCAGCTTCACGTCCTCGATACGATACCTCTGACCGAGCGAGTGACCGCGCCGGCCGGCATCCTGGCCGACAAGTTCTACATCTACGTCCACGATGACCGCACTCTGTATCGGATGTCCAGGGAGAAGTTGACCTTGCGGCCGTGGCTGGGCGACGTGCGGGTCGCGGGCCTCGCCGGGTTCGAGACCGGGATAATGCTCGTGAGTGACGCTGACCGTGGCGCCATCTGGTACAAGGGGCTGTTTGGCGAGAGCCACATGTTCATCAGCTCCGCCGAGATTGCCCGGCCGGGCGCGATGGTCGCCCTGCCGGACGGGAACTTCGCGGTGCTTAGTGCCGCGTCATGGTTGCTCTACTTCTTCAACCGCAGTGGCGTGGTCACGCGCTCGGTTTCCCTCCCGGCAGCCTGCGACCTGCTCGCGGCCAACCGGCAGGGCACGCTCGTCATGGGGCTGCGCGGGAAGCCGCAGACATGGGTGTGGAAGGCAGGCAAGGTGACCGGCTACAGCCTGCCGGATGCGACGAGCCCGCTTTCAATCGCGATGGTGGGCGACCGGCTCGTTCTGCTTGATGCCGGTACCAGGCTGAGCGTCTACCGAATCGGCGACTAGCGATTGGCAAAGCCCAACATAGTCCGTTCGCAGACTCCCTGACTTGAGGCGTTCGCTCGCGGTTCTGGTGCTTTTCGCGGCGGCGGCGGCTGCGCAGACGCTCGGAGTCCCCTGCCAGACACTCATAGTCAGCGACGGTGTCAGCACCGTGTATCCGGTGGGACAGGGATTTCTGGTGCCGGGCACGGACACGGTCTATGTGTCCGGCGTGCGGCTTGACTCCGCCGACTACACGCTCGACTACAGCAGGGGTTCCGTCATTTTCTGGCGCAGGCCGGAGAAGTGGGCGCCGATACGAGTCGCCTACCGGTGCGTCGTCGTACCCGGCGTGCCGAAGGAGTATCGGTTGCACGAATTCCCAGCGACCAGTTTGCAGTCCCCAGTTGCGGAAACGGCCTCGACGCGGGTGGCTCAGGTATCAACTGCTGCCCCCGAGTCAACCGGGCTGGGTCTTTCCGGCAGCAAGACATTGGGCGTCAGCTTCGGCGGAGGTAACGCGGGGATCAACCAGGCGACGCGGGTGACGATAACCGGTAGCGTCGAGGGGATTACGGTTGAGGCCGAGTTATCCGACCAGAGTTCGCCGATTCCGGCCGAGGGGACAACCCGCGACATCGAGGAGCTGGATAAGCTGCTCATCAGTCTGCGCGGCAGGGACTGGGGGGGGGCGTTCGGTGACGTGAGCCTGCGGGTCCCTGCCGGGGGATTCGGGACGCTGGAACGGCAGGCGGTCGGAGCGACCGCTGACTGGAGTCTGGGAAGTCTGGGAACGATGAACGACCAACGAAGAACGACGAACGAAGGCATGGGGGTCGGGGTGTACGGCGGGTATGCGACGCCGAAGGGGCAGTTCGGCCGGGTCGAGCTGGCCGGCATTGACGGCTCGCAGGGGCCGTACGTGCTCGCGCCGGATGGACGCTCAGCCCAGGTGGTTCCGGGCAGCGAGGAGGTGTACCTCAACGGCAGCCGGATGGTGCGAGGGTGGGATGCGGACTACACGATTGACTATTCTACCGGCGAGCTGCTCTTCACGAACCGCCGATTGGTTGACGGGCGGTCGAGGATCGAGGCGAAGTTTGAGTACAAGACCACCGACTACAGCCGGGCAATCGTGGTCGGTGGCGCCAGGGCAGGCGTCGAGGGACAAGGGGCGCGGTTCTGGGGCAAAGGAGCGGGTGCGAACCTTGATGTCGGGGCGTTCCGCGAGGGAGACGACCCGACGGACAACTACAATGAGGAGCTGACGTCGGTTGAAAGGGAGTCGCTGGCCGCGATCGGCTCGGATACGGCGCGGGCGTGGCTGGACGGCGCGACTTATGCGGGTGCGGGCAAGGGTGACTATGTCAAGACCGACGGCCACTACGTCTACGTGGGCCGGGATTCGGGTGACTACCAGGTGCGGTTCACCCTGGTCGGCGATTCGCTCGGGGACTATCGTTACAGCGACACGATTCTGGCCTACAGCTATGCCGGTGCCGGACTTGGGAACTACGTGGCGAAGCGGAAGATTGCCCTGCCCCAGCGCAGCGAGGCGGCATACGCCCGGCTGGGACTGAGACGGAGCGGCTTCAGCGCCGGAGTCGAGGGCATGCTCCGGCGCCGCAACCTGAACCTGTTTGCTCCGGGCGGCGCTCCGGTTGATGCCGGGGCTCTGAATCTCGACGCGGGGTGGCAGGACAGCCTATATGGCGTGACCTACAAACACCGGCTGCAGGGCGAGCAGTTCGAGTCCCCGGCCGGAAGTCCGGATGTCGATTTCACGTACCGTTGGGGAGGAACGACCGAGCGCGAGCGGCGTTCGAGCGACGAGGTCGCGGCCCGCGCGAAGCTGTTGTCCTTTCTGAGCCTAGGTGGTGAGGTCGGAAGGCTCGACCGGTTTGACAGCGGGCCGATTGCCCGCTACGGCGGAGCCGCGCAGGTAGGGTGGTTTGGCTACGACATCGCGCGCGTTGCGCATATCACCAGGCAGAACGTGCTCGCGGCGCCGCACGTGGCCTGGCTCTATCCTCGGGTCGGCTGGCAGAGCGAGGTGAAGCCCGATGAGAAGACCTCGGTCTGGATCGCCGGGCTGGAAGTCAAGCCGGCCGCTTCCCTGACTGCCGGTGTCAGCTATCGCCAGACCGGTTACTATGAGCCGGATTCTGCGGTCCGAGTCTGGCAGGGGGCGAGCCGGGCGCGACTGATTGAGGCGCTGGCGGACTGGACCCGCGGCGCAGCGTACCGGCTGAGCGCAAGGGCCGGGCTCAACGACCGGCACTTCTATTCCGGTTCGAACGAGGACTGGAACCAGTTGCTGGCAGGCTTGAGCGGCTCGGCCAACCCGCGGGCCGGGCTGCGGCTGCAGGCAGACTTCAACCAGTCATACCGAAGGGTGCAGCTCAGGGACGAGTTCTTCCGCTATGTCGGACTGGGCCAAGGTCAGTACCGGCGGGACTCAGTCACGGGCCGGTACTATCCTGACCCGGACGGCGACTACGAACGGGTAGTCGTGGCGACCGGCCGCTTTACCCAGGCGCGGGAGTGGTCTCTCAACAGCTCCGGTGACATCTCGGTACTCGACCCGGCAGCACTGTCCGGTTCGTTCAGCCAGACCCGAACCAGCACCGACAGCGGGGTTCTCACCGACCTCAGCCGGCAGGACCTGCGGCTGGTGGTGAAGCAGTTCGAACCGCTGGTCACGCCGACAATCGGCGCGACATCGGAGTTCAGCGCGGACCAGACCCTGGTTGCGACCGGGCGGGCATCATCACGCCGGCAGGTCTACGTGGAGTTCTATAGCGACCGGCTGCCTGAGGTCGAAGGTCGGGTCCGAGTCGAGGTCGGGCGGCTGCTGCGGCGGCTTAGCGGCGGCGAGGTCGACTTCGACGAGCAAGGGTGGCGGGCCGAGGTGAGCCCGATTATCGGCACGAAGCTCCGGCTCGAAGCCGAACTCGGCTACGAGCGAAAGAGCGTATCCGAGCCGGTCTCCTATCCCGAACTCCCGCGGTTCTGGCTGGACGCGCTCGACGCCAGTCTTGCCCGCACGTTCACCCTTGGCAGCCGGACCCGGCTGCGGGCGTCGCTTGAGGTCGTGCGCCGCACCTCGACGGTTGAAACCCTGCCGTTCGGCGTGGGCCTGACCGAGCCGCTCGGCATCACGCCGGGGGCGAGGCTCAGCTTCGAGCATTCGTTCAGCGGCGTGCTGTCGGCCTCGGCCCGGTACGGTTTCAAGGACCGTCCGGACGGGCCGAGCGAGCACACGCTCTCGGCCGAGCTGAAGGCGTACTTCTAGGAGGAAGTCCAAAACCCGAAGTTCGAATGACGATTGAATGGCGGGCCGGCCCGCGGAGAGTGGTCGAGTGGTCACGTGGTCAAGAGGTCCTGAGAAAGAACAGACTCGGGCACTGGACCACTGGGGCACTTGACCACGCGGAATTCGAGCTTTGAGCTTCGTGTGAGTAATGGGCCGCCCGCGTCACCCTCACCCTTCCCTCCCCCTCAAGGGGGAGGGAATAGAAGGGAGGGGGGTGAAACGTTGCATTACTTATGTGGAGGTCAGCAAGTCCGGATTCCGGTCGGGCCACTCTCCGCAATTCGGACTTCAATCGGTATTCGTCATTCGGACCTCGTCATTGCCGCGAACGGGTCGGGGGCAGCGCTTGACCACGGCGGTGCCCGCGCTATGTTATAGCGTGCGAGAAGCCAGCCCGGACCCGAGAGGTGAGAGAATCTAGTTTGCGTTTGCAGGAGGCAGGAACATGATGGAGTCGAGGAAGTCCGAAGAAGGCGTGTCAAGACCCAAGCAGAAGCCAGCCAGACAGATCGGCATGAAGCAGTTCCTATTCGTCGGAATCGGGATTGTGGTTGCCATCGCCCTTGCGCTCCTGCTGTTCGGAGGCGGCGGGCGGAAGAAGCCGGCAACTGCGCGCCGGGCGAGAACGGACTCGCTCAGCGAGTCAGGCTCTACCCGGAGGTCGAGGAGGGCCACGGCCCGCCGCACCGCGAGGGCCTCTGTGTCCAGGCGAGAAGACAACCGTGCCCGGCGACGGGAGGAGAGGCTGCAGCGCAAGAAAGACGATACCCGGGCCAGCGCGAGAAGGACCAGCCGCAGTTCCAGTGGTAGTTCCACCAGCGGCGGGACGCGCGTTACCAGTAGTCCGAATGAGCTCCGGGCGATAATCGACGACGGTACGGGTGCGCGTACGGCGCTCGTGGGTGAGCGACGTCTGAGAGCCGGCGACGATATCGAAGGCCGCCGGATTGTCGAAGTCTCCGGCGACGGCGTCAAGGTCGAGTACCGCCAGAGCACGTATACGGTCAAGGTCGGACAGAAGGTCTACTAGCGTCCTGTAACCAACGGCTCTTCACATCCGACAACACCGCGCAGGTCTGTCTCTCTGAGCCGCAAGGCGAAGAGTCTTCGGAGCCGACGATTCTTCACTTCGTTCAGAATGACATGCTCAACCCGCACCGGCGTGGCCTCCCGTATTGTCGAGGTGTTTCGCTTACACCTCACTAGAAGCACAACATCGAAAAGGCGGCGGCAGCAGGCCGACGCCTTTCGCGTCCGCGGTTGCGCGTTCCTTGTTTCCACCGGGCTCAGCCGGTACAATCTAACTGATTAGTACCGACTGACTACAAGGAGCACTATACCAGTGATCAAGATTGTCCTGTTCGTACTGGCGGCATGGACAACCGCGTTCAGCCTGCCCAAGATCAGCCTGCCCTCTTCCGAAACCGGTCCGCTGACAGTCAACCTGGTCCAGGGTTACACCTTTGACCCGCTCGAAAGCACGCCGGTGCTGCCGCAGGACCTCACCGCTCCCGGTTTCTCAGGAGGCTATTCCTACTGCATGATTCAGTTCCCGGGCCCGATTCGGCCCGAGTGGAAGCGGGCGGTCGAGCGCCACGGCGCTGAGTTGCTCTGGTACGTTCCGCGGTACGCGTTCGTCGCGCGCGTCCCGACCGCGGCCATGGGAACAATCGCGGAGCTGCCCGAGGTGCGCTGGCTCGGTATCGACCAGCCCGCCTACAAACTCTGCCCGGGACTGGAGAAGGCCGAGGGCAAGCAGACCCTGATTGTCGTGTTTCACTATCAGGAGGACGGGCAGGCATTGCTCGGCGAACTGAGTGCGCTCGGCGCCGGTAACATGACGACCGAGTTCAATGCGTGGAACAAGAGCGTGAAGCTCGACGTGGACGCCGCGCAGATACCGGCCATCGCGCGGCTGGCCGGGGTCTACTGGATCGAGCCGTATTCACCGATGACTCCGGACAACGCCGACGTGCAGTGGGTTGTCCAGCGCGGCTACGCGGCGTCCGACACGACCCGGACAGTCTGGCACAAAGGGATTGACGGCACGGGCATGCTCGTCGGGATTATCGACTCGCCGATGAACATCGCGCACAACCAGTTCCGCGACACAGTCAGTAACACGCCCGGACCGAACCACCGCAAGGTCGTGGCCTACCGCGGCAACCAGGGTTCGGCCGAGCACGGGACACACACGACCGGCACGCTCTGCGGCTCGGATGACGAAGCGGGAGGCACGTCGCTGAACGACGGGCTGGCCAAGGGCGCACGGGTCTTCTTTCAGAACACGAACAGCCTGTCCAGCGACTGGGACATGAACGTCTGGTTCCGCGCTCCGGATTCCGGTCTGGACGTCGGTATCGACAGCCTGCGGGCATTCAATCACTCCATGAGCCAGTCCCGCAAGGATACGTACAACACCTACGTCTTCACCGACATGACCGCGGACCAGTTCGTCTGGGGACATCGCAAGTTCATGCACTGCAACTCCATGGGCAACCTGTATGCGAACCAGATGGGACACCCGGTCAACGCCAAGAGCATCATCTCGGTCGGCGCGACCGGAAACGGCACCAACTGCCGCGAGCTCGCCAGCTACTCCAGCCGGGGCCCGACCGCGGACGGACGGAGAAAGCCGCAACTCGTGTCGCCGGGCAGCAATGTCAATTCGGCCGACTACCAGAACCCGTCCGGCTACAAGGTGCTCGGCGGCACGTCGATGGCGACGCCCAACATGGCGGCGGCGACGGCCCTTATCCGCCAGTACTTCCGGCGCGGGTTCTACCCGACCGGCGACAGCCTGACCGGGATACCGATGGAGATATCCGCGGCCCTGAACAAAGCGGTCGCCATCGTCGGCGCGGACAACGACATCGGCGGCTACACCGTACCGGACAACAACGTCGGCTGGGGACGCATCGACCTTGACTCCTCGCTCTACTTTGCCGGCGACACCTCGATGCTCTGGGTGCGGGACGATACGGTCGGTCTTGAAACCGGCGACTCGGTTCTCATTCCGGTTGAGGTGACCGGGAATGCGAAACCGTTCCGGGTCACGCTCTGCTGGTCCGACTACCCGGGCACGATGCGCGCGGCCTACATCTGCGTCAACGACCTCGACCTGACCGTCTACTCGCCGACCGGCACGCCCTACAGGGGCAACGTCTACTCGGGCGGCCACTCGGTTACCGGCGGTGTGAATGACTCCCTCAACGTTGAGGAATGTACGCGTATCGACAGCCCTGAAGTCGGCACCTGGAGTATCATGGTCAGGGCGAGGAACGCGCCGCAGGGCCCGCAGCCGTTTGCCCTCGCGGCAATCGGCGAACTGGGCGAGGAAGAACTCCACGATGTCACCGCGACAACCATCATCGCGCCGAGCGACTCGGTGGATTCGGGTGCGACCGTCACGCCGATGGCAAGGGTGCGGAACTACGGCACGTCGGAAGAGACGTTCAGCGTCCGACTTACAGTCGGCGCCGACTACAGCGACAGCGTGGAACTGACCCTGGCAGCGGGCGGCGTCGACACCGTCAGCTTCGCGGACTGGGACGCCTCGGTGCTCGGGACTTATGCCGTGACCTGCTCCACCGGGCTTGAGGGTGATGCGAACCCGGACAACGACGCGGTCAGAGAATCGGTCGTTGTCCGTCTGCCCTCCGGCATCGAAGAAGGCAAAGGCCTGCCCCGGGTGTTCAGCCTGGACCGGGCAGCGCCCAACCCATTCGGCGGCGTCACCGAGATTCGCTTCGGGATACCGCGGCCGACTCCGGTCCGACTCTCGGTCTACTCCGCGACCGGTGCCCTGGTGCGCACGCTGGTCAACTCCTCACTCCTACCTGCTTACCACTCCCTCAAATGGAACGGCACGGACGAAGCAGGCAGGCGGGTTCCTTCCGGCGTTTACCTCTACCGCCTTGAGGCCGGAACCTGTTCGGCCACCGGCAAAGTACTGCTCAGCCGCTAGCAGGCTCCCCCCACGAGTCGCCGAGGCGGCCTTCGGGCCGCCTCGGCCCCCTCTGTCACGAATCGGATGGAGCCGGGGATTGGGGAACAGGGGAGAGGAACCAGCGACTGGCCGGAAGCCGTCAGCCGCAGGCTGTGGGCTGGCATCTCGCCGGCCTTCGACAATGGCAATCGCGGATGTGGGCAGGACCGCCCGTCAAGCGGGCACTTACCGGATGTTGATACTCGTTCCCGACTTCCGTCGGTTCGGGCGTCTAGTCGTCCTTCGCGCGAGCCTGATGAGCGACAACAGCGCGGAGTTCACCGCCGACTCATTCGGAAATGCCTCGGCGACCTCCGGGCTGAGGACCACGACATTTGATGCCTCCCGTAGACGCTTCGCGTACTTTCCCCTTTCCAGGGGGTGGGAGAAATCGGAACGCCGGTACTCAGTGCGCAGGTCGTCGTTCTCGGTCGATCTCGCGTTCTTCATAAATCCTATGTTCTCTTTTGCTCGCAAGGCGAGCGCTGATGATGCGGATAACATCATCCCGCTCCGTGTGGGCTACAACCAACAGCCTGCCGCGTTCCGACACGCCGAAGGTGATGTATCGCCAATCGACATCTGAGTGGTCAGGGTCAGGGCCGGTAGCGGCCAAGGGGTCGCTCAGGGCCGTGGCTGCCTCTTCAAACGAGACGTGGTGTTTCCTCAAGTTCGAACCGGCCTTCTGCCGATCCCATTCCAGTATCATGCTTTCATCCCGCTACGTCGGCTTGAACACATGCAGGGGAGGCCGGTGTGATCGACCATATCTTCAAGACTATTGTACCGGTGATGGCCGGCAGTTCAAGTCGGCTGCGAACTGCAAGCTGTTAGCCGTCAGCCGTGAGCCGAACATCGGGGAAGCGGGCTTGATGCGCCGGGGCGGGTCTGGTAGAATCTTCCTGCTGGGAGCGAGGCCAGCTTGCGGCCGAAACACAACTGCGTGATGACCGCCGGCGCGCTCCCGGCTTTGCCTTGACTCGCGGGGTTAGAGCAGAAAGCTAACGAGACTCTGTCCGGCCCGGCAGGGCCTGCCTGTGCGTTGCACCCAGACAGGCCTGCTGTCCCCTGTCTCCTGCGTCAGCACGACTTCGCTCAACTGATAACTGGAACCTGCAAACCGACGTCGAGTCGCCCTGAGTCAGACGAGAGGGTCTCTCATATCTGGGACCTCGCGGCGCAGCCGCGTTGCGTCTCAGCCTGTCCTCAACCTCAACCTCAACCTCAACCTCAACCTGTTCCTCAACCTCAACCTCGCGGACTGCGTCCGCGCCTTAACGCGCGGCGGATTCAAACAGACCGTGTCCGCAGTGCTGCGGCTTGACAGGATGGGCGCGCCGGCGATAATAGTTACGTCCGCCGTCCCATGGCGGCGGTCATTGCCGATTGCCAAAGCGGGTGCGCACGGCTCCTCTTAATTCTTACCGTGTGCACCCGCGCCATCTATGAGCGGGCCGGTCTCGGCTCACCCAAGTGAATTGCGTGGTATGGAACCTTCGGGCAAGGACCAAGGACTAAGGACTAGGGACTAAGGACTAAGGTCTACAGACTCGCGGTTTCCTCGCGGTCAATCTGCAATCTGCAATGCCTACGCACGGGCGGGGGTGTCAAACCGGCGTGGGCTGGATGGCCGACAGCCCACAGCTCACGGCTGACGGTTCACGGGCAACGGCTCGGGCTTGCGCTTGGGCCGGTCTAGCTCAGCGTCTTAACCTTAACCTTGACCTCAACCTCAACCTCGCGGCGCAGCCGCGTCGGATGCCCCGAAGCTTCCCGGAATTGGGTGCCTGTGGGGGTGTTGAAAAAGTGCCCGTTGCCTTCCTGTTGTCCCGACGGACCGAAAGTCGCCAGTGCAAGTGACGCTGCTGCGGCAGTTGCGGACGGCCGTTTCCGCGTCAGACTTCGACTTTGCACCAAAGTGGGGTTTTTCAACAGCCCCCCTGTCCCTGGTTACCTCGGTCAACGGTCTGCGACGCATCACCAAGAACGTGGGAGGCATCCCTTGCCACCATCGATTCAGCCTCCGGCTCGAATGGTGGTGCTGTCAACCAGGTCCAGGTTGCCGGAAAAGCTCGCCGTTCCGGGTTTCCTCCTACGGTGTCGGCGGTGTCGGCATGACCGTCTTAATGAAGGCTTCCATGTAGTCCTGCAATATGGCGGGTGGAGGCGCTGGCGCCATCTTGATCCGCAGCAAGCTGGAGCCTTCCACGTTGTAGCTGTACTTGCTAGAATAGGAGGCATTCACCGACGCGGAAAAGCATCCGAAGCCAGCTTTGGCGGTCACGCCGATCTGAGCTTCAGTCGAGGTAGCCATCGTGATAGCCATCTTGACTTCGATGATGGCCTCCGTGAACTGGTAGAATCCCGGGAAAAAACCCAGGGCGATGAGTGGCATGTCGATGTCCGGACCGAGTACGGCCGGGGTGGCTTCGACGGACGGGACGGGCGGCGTGGCTTCTGGGTCTCCTTTGACGGCTGGGACGTACGGGGTCTTCACGGTCGGGAGCTTGATCAACGTTTCGGACATGAACGAGGCCACCTCCGCACTATTCACGTCCAGCTTCGTTTGACCTTCTGCGACTGCAAGAGCCAGCCTCAACACCATTTCCGGGAATGGGGTGTTAAGCAGTTCTTGACCAACGTTTGGCTTTGCCATGCTATCTACCTCCTACGCTGTTTGGTTGCGAATACTGAGCTATCCATTCTGTGTCGAATCATCAGCGATTCTCACAGTCGGAACGCGTTGCAGAGCGAATCTGAATGTGCTGACACTCTGTGGGGAAAGTTCTTGCGGTTGGAGTTGAACCAGCCGAATGCCCTTCGTCACGTCTAGGCCTCCTTTGATCTCTACCTCAAACTGGTCCACCAGCATACCCTCCTTTGACTTCTGCTTGGCTTCGCTGTTTAGAGTCAGTACCGTTTCTCGCAATTGGCGTGCCAATTCCCCGACTTCCATCATTGGACGCGCCTTGTTGACATCGTTCAGGGCGCTCTTGAGCTTCAGGTTTTCCTGGACCAGAGCAGCCATCTCTGTCTTCAATTGTGCAGCTTCCACGGCCTTTTCCTTGCTGTCTGATTCGGCCTTCACCAGCTCCTTCTTCTGAGCTTCGATGCTGAGTTGAGCCTTCCGTAAATCTATCTCGAGGTCGCTGAGTTTCTTCTGTAACTCGGGGTCGATAGGTGGCATTTGGTACCTTCCTTCCTAGATGCTATCACCGGGAATTTGCTGAGATTGGTGCGGGAATAGGCACGATTCGGAGTTTCAGCGTACTTGTGCCCTCAGCACTGTAGGTGAATGCGTTCTTGTACTTCGCATTGAAGGGGCTGACGAAGAGGCCGCTTTTCTTCTTGTTTCCATCTCCTGTACTCTCGTAGTGTACGGCCACCTTTAGCTCGACTGCTACCTCCGGCATTTGGTACCAGGTAACTTGATAACCAATCTGGGCCAGAGAAGGGCAGTTCTCTTGCATAGCGTTCTGGGCTTCCATTGCCGAAGTGTCTAGCGCCATTTGTGCCTCAGCTACTCCTTGGCCAATTCTCTGGATCATCTGTGCAAGAGGCACCACGAGTATCTGCGAAAAATCGACTTGCTGTTCCGGCATGTGTCAATACTCCTTCTTTCCACACCTGTGATAGCATCAAGCAGTCATCTCGCCAGCAATCCACCCTCCCAGTATGATGGGGGACATTGCAGCAAGGGGAAAAGAGGGGCACTCCCCATATTTCCCGCTGCCGTCGAGGCTGGGGTGAATCCGACATCCATCAGAAGTAGGATACTCGGTTCACGGGTCATGTCAAATCGGCGGGGCTAGGCTGAGACGAAATCGGTTGACGTACCAGATGCCACTCATTCGAACTGGTCGATCTCCACTCTGTTAGCCAGTTCCTCAAACGGAATGGACCCATCTTCGACCTGCAGGAGGTCCTGCTCGTGTGCTCGGAAACGCGCGCACCCCTTAGCAGCCGAGTCCATGAGGGCGAGTTCCACTGTGTCGCATCGGTGATACCGCCAAAGCATGTAGACGAACTGAGATGCGTGTGCCGCCCTCAAACTGTCCGTGTTGAGCGAGCAGTCCCGTATCACAGCGCGAACCTGTCTGTCACCTTGATTTACAGATACAAGCTGGAAGCCCTGACTCGCCATGGCGCTGTGCAGGAGGAACAGAGCGACCTCAGGGCGAGATGGTGGACATTGCGCCGGTTCCTTCTGTGCAACATGGCTGTCTGCGCAGTACAACGCGCGTGCCCCTTTGAGAATGCTCAGTCTCGCGTTTATGCAGGACAGGACTTGAGCGAGCGCGGTCTTCGACAACCTGATTTCCTTCTCATTTGGGCTCAGACCGAACACACCGACAATCTCATTGCCTTCCACGCGGGTCTTCTTATGATGCGCCATGTTCCTCCAATGATGAAGGGACACGCGCCAAGGTTCAGGACAGACGAGCTCCTCCAGTGAGGGCGTCTTTTTTATCCAATTCACGACCTTACCCAGTTTCAGGGCAGCAGTGTAGTCTACCGACAAGCGCCGGTTCTCGCATATGTTGAGTTGACACAGAAGCTCGCGTAGGTAAGGCTGGATCACTGCTTCTATCAGAGAGCCAATCTTGCGGAATACGTCGAATCTGAAGTCCAGCAAAGGTAGCGTTGATGAGTCGAAGTCGAGATTCCATAAGCTTATGTAGTCATCCTGACCCATACCCATGGACGCTTCCCAGTATACGACTGCCGCGCGGCTTGCCGCCGAGTCTACGGCGCTGGCCTTCCTGTAGATGTCTAGGATTCTGCGGAGAATCGCATCGTGCGCCGGTGTCGACTGCAGCCTTGCGACGTTCACTGCCTCCGTAACAAGGACGGGTAGTGCCAGAGTATTCAGCATCCCTTGGTCTCGGAAGTACGGCGCCAGCACAGAGAGCGCGAAGTTCTTGACTTCCTGCGGTGTGCCGTATTCTGAGAAGATGCGCAGGATCGGGTTGTTCACATTGAGGCGGGTAAGCACAGAGTCTGCGTTGGATGGGATTGGGTCAGTCATACAGCCCTATGCGATGCTGAGCCGGCAGGGAGTACTCGCCCGGCGGCGAGTCGTCGTCGGGCTGGGTTTGGTCGAAGTCGTAGGACGGACGGTCGTCCAGAACACGTTCGCGTCGAGTCTCAGCCTCAACCTCAGCCAATCTGCAATGCCTTGGCTGCAACCTGCAACTGGTAACTCGCGGACTACGGCCGTGGCTGCCTGCGGCAGCGCGATGTCCCAAAGCTTCCCGAAATGGAGTGCCTGGCCCTGGTTCCCACTGAACGGCCGAGGCTACATGTACTTGGGCTGGTTCTCCAGTATCCACTTGGAAACTTCGTCAGGCTCACCTTCCCACGCAGCAGGTGGTGGGCAGGTCCCGACGAAAACCTTGTCCGAAGGACGGAGCGCAGCCTTGACGGTATCCCTGACTTGGACCGGCGTCAACTCAGTTGCGACCATGTAGGTGAATAGGTTCACGCGTGCGTATCCCCCGAGGCTCTGTATCTTCCTAACAACGTCGACGTAGTTCTGGCCCGCGTCTGCCAGTTCGAATGTCACCAGAAGCACCTTCATTTCGCTAGTGTATCTTGCAGATCTCTAGGGCCACTATTTCTACCAATCGGATGCAGTTCTTAGCGTCCTTCATCGTGATCCCGTTCTCTTCAGGAGGACTCTGGTTGAGGTCGTAGTCCCCACAGTGGGCAATGGTATGTCGTCGTTTGGTGAAGCGCCCCAAATCCACCCTGAGTCTCTCTTCGTTCACTCCCGCTGAGCCGGCCACAGTCCTGAACACGTCCTCGCACCCTAGTAGACGCATTGTCTCCGAGATCTTCTTGACGCCCTGGAATGACTGATCCCCGAAGTGCTCTCGAAATGCCCGCTCAACCCGGGCTCGCAGGTCGCCAGCCCTTGCAGCGTCGAGGAGTGAATCCTGATTGATATAATCCTTGACGCGGTCTCGTAACACGGCAGGCAGCGTTTCGGATGGATTCGACACGCGAAGCAGGACGCAGTCGATGACGTGAGTCCTCACCAGTGCATCTAGAGCCGAAACCGCGAGTACGACAGCTGCTCTGTGTGTGTCTGCGAGAAACAACGGAGGTCTTGCTTGCTTTGCGTGCGCAAGGCTGTGTATCTTGAGCAGATTCTTCGCACGTGTGATTGAGCACTGGAATATGGACATCGGCGTCGTCGGCACCACGCGGGTGGGGCGAGTCGCGGGTGCGGCTGTGCTTTCCGTTACAACTTTGCCTTTCCTGAGGGGCCCCTTCGTAAGACTGTCTGACATGCGTGCCTTGCTCATCCTACGAGTCTTGCCCCGTTTGGTTGGAGCCCGTCGTATGCGCACAAACAGCATTGTAGGGCGGGTGTGCTGAATGTCAAGGGCGTTATCGTCGTCGTCGTCAGGAGGAGAGGAGCAGTCGTGGCAGGGTACGCAGTGGGCCTCGGACCCGACCACGGCTCGCCGAGTTGACGACCCTGGGTCCTCTCGGACATCACCGTGGCCGCTTGGACAGGTTTCTGAGATGGGAAGCCAGCATCGAGGCCGTTCTCACGTACTCCATTGCCGATTCCCTGGACAACGCAAAGTCGGGGGCGTGTGCAGCTTGGTTCCGCAGCCCACGGAAGTCGGACAGAATAGCCACCATCTTCGTGTCCAGGAGCTTGGATTCTTCAAGGTAGCGAAGCTTCTTGAGTGTCAACCATTTCATATGGACCTCTCCATCACTGAGGGCACGGACTGCATCAGTAGCCGAGGCCTCAACCTCTCGCCACGCCTCCATGACAGCTGCTCGTGGAGATACGTCCGCCAGGCGCTCGGCCACGGACTGGCCCGACGTGACGATTTCCTCTTGAGTCAACGTTTGTTCAAGGTCATCTTGTACCTCCTGAACACCCCTGCCGAAGTCGAGTTCGATATCCTTGTACTTTAGGTGCTGCAGCAGCGGTAGTAGTCCACTGAGGGGCCTACGGAAGATCAACGCTATCACTACAACGGCGATCGGCCATGCGAGCGATCTGAGCAGGCTCGATACGAATGTCAGCCAGTCCATCAGAGGAAGCCCACCTTTCTCACTTCCACGGCCTGCGTCTGCCGTAGCTGGAATCCAGTGTCCATCGCGATTGATGATATTGCGGCTACGGTCTGTGTCAAGTCAATGGGGAGAAGAGGGACACTTCCCATGTTTCAGGCGGTTGTCAAGAACGGGTTTGACTCACGCGCCTTCATGAAACGGGATTCTAGGTTCTCAGGCATGGATGTCAAGCCGACGCGTCGTCGGGCGGAGGGGAGAAGTCGGCGTCGGGTTCGTAGCGCGTCTCAGCCTCGACCTCAGCCTCAACCTCTTCCAGACCCTGCTTCATCTTCCGCAGGTAGTCGTCAGGCAGCATGACCGGCCGCCAGCGGTTGGGTTTGAGCGTCATCTCGACCTATCCTGGTATGCTGCCATTGCGTCGAGCAATTCCTGCCGCGCCTGCGTTCCTTTGACTCACGGCGCTGTGTTGCCCTGCGCATCGGTTCTGATGAGCCAGACGTCCAGTCCGCCCGCGCCATACGAAAGCGTACTGCCTGAGATTATGTACCCGCCGTCCGCAGCGGCCTGGACCGAGTAGCCGATGTCACTCTCGGGGCCACCGAAGGTCCTGGTCCAGAGGGTATCGCCGCTGGCGTCGGTTTTCAGCAGGTAGACATCGTACGCCCCGGCTCCGACTGACGCGGTCGCTCCCGCGACCACATAGCCGCCGTCACTGGTCCGCTGTATCGAGCGGGCGAAATCCCGGCCGTTCGCGCCGTAACTCTTGTCCCAGACCTTGTTGCCGTCGGCATCGGTCTTGAGCAGGTAAGCATAGCTGCCGCCACCGCCGCCTTCGGTCTGGCCGGCGATGACGTATCCTCCGTCAGTGGTATTCTGGACCGAGTAGCCATAGTCATGGCCTCCGAGGTCAAAGGTCTTGGCCCAGACCTGCCTGCCACCAGTGTCGGTCTTGATGAGGTAGATGTCGGGTATGCCGCTACCACTGAGGTCGGTACTGCCCGCGATGATGTAACCACCGTCACCGGTCTGCTGCACCGAATAGCCGATGTCATTGTACGCTCCGCCCAAGACCTGGTCCCAGAGCTTGTTGCCCGCGGCGTCGGTCTTGATGAGATACACGTCATACCCGCCCGCGCCGAAGGAACCGGTTTGACCCGCCACTATATATCCACCGTCGCTGGTCTGCGCCACCGAGTGGCCCATGTCCGCGCCAATCCAGCCGAAGTTCCTGGCGAAGACCACGCTGCCGGATGAGTCGATCTTCGCCAGATAGGCATCACTCCGCTTCAGCGCGTCCAAGTAGGTCGTTCCCGCAAGAACACAGCCTCCATTTGAGGTCGGCAGAACCGAGTTGGCGGCGTCGTAGTCGGAGCCGCCGATGGTCCTGGCCCAGTCCTGTGCGCCGGATGCATCCGTCTTGACCAAATAGATGTCGCCCGCACCTGACCCGAACGAGAGTGTTGTTCCTGCTACGAAGTAGCCACCGTCAGCGGACTGCACAACTGCGTAGCCCTGGTCATCGGCCGCGCCGCCGAAGGTCTGGGTCCAGGTGTTCACGATGCTGACCTCGAAGGCATCGGACCAGTCGGAAAGTGTGTTGGTAGTGTCCCTTGCCTGCGCTCGCACCGAGTACGTGTCTGCCGTCGACCACCGATGTGAGAGCAGTAGAGTCTCGCCGCTGGCCAGCCAGTCCGACCAGCCGGAAGTGTCGCCGTCGCCCCAGTCGAACCTGAGGGCCACATCGTCGCCATTCGGGTGAGTCGCCGAACCCTGGAAGAAGAGCAGCGCGCCGGCGCGGCCGGATGCCGTCCCCCACGGAGTCTCTGCATAGAGCGGTTTCTTCTTCTTGCAGCCTGGCGCGAGTACAACCGCTGCCACCAGCGCGAGCAATAACGGCTTCTTCATAAGACCTCCCATTCCTCGTTAGTCATCAGCCATTGGCAGTTCGTCGTTCTTCAACTACATATGCCCGCCCGTTGGAACACCCGGCCACGGTCGAATTCCAGGGCACCGCCCGCCGCGCTACTGGCTACCCGTCTTGGAGCCCGATTCGCGCCTGGTCGGTGCGGCGACCGTCAGGCCGATGGTCAGCGCCGTCCCCGTGGCGACGGACGCTGCGGGCCACATGTACGAGACTTCGGCCCGAAGGTCAATCGGGTGGAGGTTAACGTCGGCAATCCCGACCGGCCCCACGGCAAAGGGACTGGCGCGCCCGCCCGCCGCGAAGCTCAAGCCTCTTGCCCGGTAGCCGTTACCCAGCAGCAGCTCCAACTGGTACCAGGGCGTCAACTGCAGACCGCCCTCGCCGCCGATTTTCAGGTTGAGCATGTAGAGGCTCGGACGGAACATCACGCTGAAGTTCGTGTCGCAGCGGCCTATCCCGAACGCTGGCCCGACCTGGATTCCGAGACCGTCGCCGACAATGAGGACCGAGGCGAGCCCGACGTCCGCGGCCAAAGGTTTCTGACTCAGGCCCCAGCGTACGCCGGGGGTGAGGTAACTGATGTTGAAGTCAGGTCGAGCGAACTCCTCGCCGAAGAGCTCGAACGTGTCGGCATCGAATGCCGACAACCGTTGATAGCCGACCCGCCACTCGATGTCCTTCGGTTCCGGTGACCAGGCGGGCAGACCATCGTGCCAGGCAATCGGCGGCACGCAGGCGGCGAAGACGAGTACCGCGCACGCGGCGGCGGGCAGACTCGCGCGGACAGACTGTCGTATGTCGGACATATCTACCTCCTTGTCCATCGGGCGGGATAGGATATTGAGAACGACCCGAGCACGACTCGATTGCAGAGAAGAGGTACAGCCACCATATTCCGAGCCTCAGTGACTAACGGTAGAGACTCAGTTTCCACTCGTCAAGGATAGGTCACATTCGGTTGTAGTCAAGCTGAGAGGCGCAGCAGTTGTCCGGTTCGGCGGGCGGCGGAAAGGTCAGGCCCTCCCAGATTCCCTCCCGGATTCCCGGGGAGATGCCCACCCAGATTCCCTCCCAGATTCCGGGAGGGATGCCCCCGGAGATGCAGGGAGAGACTCACGGGCAGAGTCCACCCCAACGACCCCTGGACGTGAAAAGCGTGACTTACGCGAAGTCGATTTGACCAAAATCGCCAAAAACCCGCAACTACTATATGACGGCAATAGAAAGAGCCGTGCAAAGGAGAAGAGTATGAACCAGATCGAGTTGAACCAGCAGTCCCGCGACCTGCTGGAGCGGGTGCGGCACAAGTCCAAGGTGCTGTCACTCTACGACATGCCCTCTGACCTGGCCGAAGCCGCAGTATGGGAGATCGGCCGGACGCCGTTGGAGCGCATGCGATTGCCGCTGGTGGAGCAGAACGCCTATCGGTGGTATCTGCGAGAGTTATCCAAGCTGCTCAGGACCAGGACCGGCTGGGACCTTGCCCTTGAGCTTGAAATCTGCCTGCGCAAGTGGGTGGGGTACCGGCTGGACCCGGAGTTGCTGCAGTCGCTCTTGTACAAGTGCTACGACCACATCGCCGAGATGACGCCGGACCAGATCAAGATCAAGGTTGAGGTTGAGGTTGAGGCGAAGCCGGGGGCGGGAATGGCTAGGCGGATTCCCAAGTATCCTCCGCACCGGCGTTCGGGCAAGATTGTGCGCGAGGTGGTGGCGGCAGTCGTACCGGCAGAGGACCGCGAGCGGTACATGCCGTTTGCCCGCGAGCTCTGTGCGACGCTGGGGCACTCCCGGAAACTTGGGGCAGTCCCGGGAAGGGGACACGTCCACGGAGCGACGCGAGGAACGCGTCGTGGATGTGTCCCCGGCGACTGCTCTTCGTGGCGCAGGACAGTCCACACTTTCCCGTTTTCCGTGAGGGCTCGGTCTGCAGAAGCGGGCGGGAATCCGCTGCCGGTTCCCGCCCGCGCGCTGGAAAGGAGTGGCATATGGGGAAAAGAGGGATACCTCCCGTATTACCAACATCAGTCAAGACCGGGGCGGGCATTTCACTTGCCTGACTGCGGTTTGTCGCGGGCGCTGGGCGGCTCTTCACGTGCGGGAAGACCGGCGCGCACTTCATCGTCGCGCGTGGCCGCCAGGCGCAGCCATTCCTCGACGCTGAGGCCATCTCGAATCCGCTTCGCTTCGACCTCGTGCCGCACCTTGTGCAGCCAATCAATCCAGTCCAGACCATCAGTCTTCATACATCACCACCTGTTCGGGTGTTCTGATGCTCACCAGAGGGTAGCCTTCGCGCAGGTTGACGGCGTTCAGCCGTCGCGCGGTCCATTCGTTGGCAAGATGTTTGAGGTTCAGAGACACAATAACCTCGGCTCTACCGACGGTAGCGTAGGCCGCGTGACGCGCCTCGAGTCCCTCTGACCGAGGAATGACTCCCTCTTTGACGTAGACCTCGGCAAGACGCGTGACCTCAGCTTCGTCCGCGCGAAGGGGCGCAACCCCGGCCAGGAGTGTGAGCACGTTCGTTCTGAGCGGTTCCGCTGCTGCCGTGAGCTCGGTAGATGTGACTGGTGAGGTGGCCGCATCGAGTATGCCGAGGTCTATCTGTCTGAACAGCTCCCGAACGGCCTCGCGCCGCAGCGCGTTCCTCGGTTCCTCGTCGTAGTAGAACCCGAAGACCGAGGTCTCGATGTAGAGCAGGGGCCGGTGTTTCACGGCCATAGGATACCCCCAGTCAGACGAATGTCAACTTCACTGCGCCGGTTCTGACGACGGACTCAGCGGCGAACCGGTTGGCGAACTCAGAGTCAGGTTCGTCCTCAAACTGAGCGACGTTGTTGCCGCAGAAGACAGCGGAGAAGACACTCCGGAGGACATCCGGGAAGACAATCGAGAAGACGTCGCAGGAGACGTCGAAGAGGACAAGGAAGGAGACAAGGCAGAAGACAGCGAAGAGGACGCCGGACGAGACGTCGCAGGAGACAGCGACGAGGACAGCCCAGAAGACGCGGCAGAAGACGTCCGAGAAGACACCCGAGAAGACGCCGGAAAAGACCTTGAACAAGACACCCGAAAAGACCTTCAAGAAGACACTCCAGAAGACACCCGAGTAGACCTTCAAGAACGGCTCAGGGGACGGCCTCCCTGGCGGTCAAAGTAGCGATTTCGGGTGGAATCTTGCGGGCTGAAGGCCGCGAAAGGGATTGTAGGGTGAGGTTCGGTAGTGAATTCGGGGAGTTTCGAGCCAAGAGGGAGCAAGAACGAGCTCGAAGAAGAAGACTGGAGTTACCTTAAGTCTCAGAACGAATGGACTTAGCAAGGCCGCCAGAGAATTTCTCGCACGAGTGAGGGTTGCGCTGCCCGTCTGGACTCAGGAGCAGAGCTTTGCGGCCTGCTGCCAGAGGCGCGAGTTCAGCTATTGGATACACCTTCAGTCGAGAGCAGATGCCCCTAACTGCCTGATTCCTGGATGGTTGAGCCGGATTCTGGAAGGTCCCCTCCGTCGTCCCCCGGGTAGTTCCTTGAGTTGTGTCCCAGAGTGCCCTGCAGGCTGTTCTCCGAATCGTCCCGACCGGAATCTTCCGAACTGTGCGGCAGGTTGCGGGCTGGATTGCCTGCCGAGTTGCGGTCCGGGTTGTCTGCTTCGCAGCTCTGGCGGTTGTCCGGTGAATCATCTGAGCAGCAGCGGTCAGGATCGCTGACCATTCTGCCGTCCGGGTTGCCTCCCGCGTTGTTCTGTCCTCAGTCTCGGGGACTGCGGTGCAGATTGCTGTCCGCGTTGCTCCGGCCGTTGTCTGCTCGGCTGCTCTGCCGGCTGTAGTCCGATTGCCGAGGGCCGGGCTAGATGACCGAGACGCCGAAGGTGCCGCGGACGGCTTTGCCGATGACGCGGCTGCCCGGGATCGAGCCGAGGATGCGTTCTCGCTGTGCGGGCGCGGCCATGAGGACCATGCCCATGCCCATGTTGAAGGTGCGGTACATTTCTTCGTCCGGCACGTCGCCTAGCCGCTGGATGAGCCGGAAGATGGGCAGCGGGCGCCAGCTTGATTTGTGGATGACGACCGAGACTTCATGAGGCAGGAGCCTCGCGATGTTGTCGTAGAAGCCGCCGCCGGTGATATGGGCGAGCGCGTGAACTCGGGAGAGGAGCGGGTAGACCGGTTTCAGGTAGGAGCGGTGCGGTCGGAGGAGTTCTTCGCCGAGCGGCCGGGAAAGGTCTTTGACCCGGGAGGAGACCGCGAGGCCGGCTTTGTCGAGCAGGACCCGGCGCGCAAGGGAGTAGCCGTTGGTGTGCAGGCCCGATGACGGTATGCCGATGAGTGAGTCGCCCGGAGCTATCCGGGAGGCGTCGACGATTTTCTTCCGCTCGACCGTGCCGACGATGAAGCCGGCGAGGTCGAAGTCACGGGGGCGGTAGATGTCGGGCATCATGGCGGTTTCGCCGCCGACGAGCGAGCAGTTGTTGTCGCGGCAGGCCCGGCCCAGGCCCCGCACGATGGCGAGCAGCGCCTCGGGCGCAAGGTCGGAGTGGGCAATGTAGTCGAGGAAGAAGAGCGGCCGCGCTCCGAGGGTGAGGATGTCGTTGACCGAGTGGTTGACGATGTCGATGCCGACCGTGTCGTAGCGGCCGCAGAGCCGGGCCACCACCAGTTTGGTGCCGACGCCGTCGCAGCTTGCCACGAGGACCGGGTCGCTCTGTTTCGGCACCCGGCAGAGGGAGCCGAACAGCCCGACTTCGGAGAGTACCTGCGGTCCGTAGGTGGAGCGGGCGATACGCGCGATGCGGCGTTTGACCGCGTCCATGGCGTTGATGTCGACGCCGGCGTCACGATAGAGCATCGTCTGTACCTCCATGGTTTTGGTTTGCTGCCGGGGCGGTGTCGCGCAGGAAGAAGCGAAAGGTCCTCTGGGGGTCGGGCCGAAATCCGAGGCGCCAGAACAGCGTCGCCGCGATGTTGGTGCTGAACATGCCGGCGAGGGCGGCGCCGGCTCCGCGCGCCTTCAGCCAGTTGAGCTGACGGCTGACGAGCGCGGAGCCGATGCCGCGGCGGCGGTGGTCGCGCCGTACTCCAACCTGCAGGATGCTTGAGTTGCCGCCCGGGGCCGTGGCATCGATAATGCTTCCCGCCACCATACCGTTTGAGTCTTCGACCACGAGCATCTGTTCCGGGTCGAATCCCGGCTTTGCGGCTATGAGAGCGAGGTAGCTCTCTGCCAGCGGTTCGCCCTGCCGGTCACGGTCGTCGAAGACCGAAGCCATCATGTCCATTAGGGCCGGGCTCTCTTCCGGGAGTCTGGCCGGGCGGAAGCGGAGTCCCTGGGGCAGGGGCCGGTTGGGGATAGCCTTGAGGTCGTGGCTGAAACCAAGCATGGATACCGGGTCTTCCTGGAATCCGAGTTCGAGCATGACCGGCGGATGGCAGGTGTCGCATACGCGCAGGTGCATGCAGATGTTGTTGATGCGGTGTTCGCGGGCGACCTCGATGGCAGCCGTCAGCAGCGGGTCGGTGAGGATGCGATGGACCTGGCGGTCGCGGTAGCCCTGCTTGAGGGTCAGGCCGAATTGGACCGTGTCCGAGCCTTTCCACCGGCTGGGCCGGACGAATCCATAGCCGGTGATTTCGCTTCCGTTCTCCAGTACCAGTCCGCAACCGCCTTCGAGCCAGGACGTGGCGAAGAGCTGTTCGGTCTGTTCGACCGACATCCCGCCGATGGTGCCGAGTTCGGTGAAGTAGTCCGCAACCAGCACGGCTACGCCGCGGGCGTCGGCCTGGCGCAGCGGGCGGACTCTCAGGTCGTCAGCGGGTATGGTTTCGGGTGCGGTCATGGCAGGCTCTGGTGTCGGCGGCCGGACGCCGCGGCGGGTCCGGCACGCCTCTGTTCAGTGAACGACGCATACGCGGGTTGAGGAGCTTTCGTCTCCGGCAGTGAGCCGGCAGAAGTAGATGCCCGCCGGGACGCGGCTGCAGTCCCAGGTGTAGGTGCCGGAAGCGGCGCGCGATGCTACACGTGTTCCGGCAGGGGAGAAGATGTCGATGCGGCCCGCAGCAGTGACCGGCGTCGTGCTGAACCTGACCCGGTCGTTGGCCGGGTTGGGAGTCGCAGCAAGCCGCAAGGGACCGGACGGCGATGTCGCTGCGGATACAGGCTGACGCCAGGTCGGCGCCAGGAAGTCCAGGGTCTGGGTGTAGGTGTGACCGGCGTCGGTGAAGGAGAGCTCCAGACGCAGAGGTATGTGTGCTCCCGGGGTGACGTTCGCGGAGGTGCGGATGCGGAACTGCGCCGTGCGGTTGTCGACCGTTCCACCGCGCCCGGCATTCGGGAACGGCACAACCGAGTCAAGCACCTCCACGTCGGCAGTCACGGACAGGAGCCGGGCCGTTATCCGGTACGCGGAGTCCAGCGGGTGAATGGCCTGGTTTCGGATTGTGAACCAGACGCCCGCGAGCTCGTCCGGGTCGAACCGGCCGTCGCCGTTGCCCGCCAGGGTGTCGTCGAGCCGGGCCGAAAGTCCTTCGAAGAAAACTCCGGCAACCCGGGCAAGGTAGTAGAGGTTCGGTACGTTCAGGCTGCATTCACGGTTGATGTAGGCCGAGTCGAGCCAGCCGTACCAGAAGTCGGTCGTCCCGAGTTCGCAGGTGAAGGCGTAGGTCACGAACTTGCCCGCGGTGTCGGAGTATTCCCAGTCAACCGACATGCCGTTGCATGGGTAGATGGCCCAGTAGACCTGGCCGGTATGCGGCAGGGGGTAGCGGTTGTTCGCCTGGAAGGTGTCGACCACCTGCCTGAGTACGGGCTGGTCGGGCGGCTCGGCCCGCGAGAAGCCCCAGGGATACATGTTGTACCGGCCGAAGGTGTGGAGGTCGAGGCAGGTGCGGGGACGAAAGGTCGCCAGGAAGTCGCGGACTGCCTGGGTCTCGGGTTCGCTGAACGGCGAGGGCCCGCGGTAGGTTTCGTCCCAGGGCCGGCCCGACGACCCCCAGTAGTCGTAGCCCCACTTGTACCCGTAGTTGCGGTTCAAGTCGACTCCGATGTCGGGCGGAACCGGGCTGCGGCGGTTCTTGCGCCAGTTGGACGCGGCTCCGCCTGAGTCCGAGTTGTAGACATAGCCGTCGGGATTCATGACCGGTACGATGTAGGTCTCACGGTTGTTCACCAGCCACGTCGAGACCGAGTCCTGATTGTACCCGGAGAGGAGCCTGGTGGCAAATGCCACGCAGCAGTGGGTGCTGAGCGGTTCGCGCGCATGGGTGGCGCCGTTGAAGAAACAGGCCGGTTCGTCCTCGGTCGCGGCGGCGTTGTCCGATATCTTGAGGCACCAGAGCGGGCGCCCCTGGAAAGAGGGCCCGAGGCTGAACGTCGTGCAGATTCCCGGATAGGCGGCCGCGAGCTTGGCCAGAGTGTCCTGCACTTCGTCATAGGTCAGAAAGCAGCCGAAGTCGCGGCCCTCGTCGAGGTTTCCGGGCCTGACGCCGGTCATCTCGTAGAACTTCTGTTGGATGTCCGGGTACGTGACGTCGACGAGCAGGCCGGCGGCGCGGACCTGCTCGAGCTGGGACTCGCTGGCGTTGATAACGAGATAGCCGCCGAGTTCGTCCTTAACCCAGGTGCAGACATCGAGCCGGCCGGCCAGGTCGCCGAGCCGTCTCAGAGTCCGGACGTCGTCGAAGTAGACGCGTGCCTCCATCCGGGGACCTGCACCATCCGGCGCCGACGGCGCGGCGGCCGAGAGCAGAGCGGGCAGTACGGCGAACGCGAAGCAACTCGTCATCGGCCACGCATTCTCCGGGAGAACTGCCGACTGCTCCGGCCGGCGTTTGGCACATCCACAGACTATTCTATGTCCGGCCGAGGCGGCGTCAATCGGTTTCGGACGAGAGCCGCAAGGGGGAGAGGGATGAAGGGACAAAGGGATAGAGGGATGAAGGGATAGAGGGATAGAGGGATGAAGGGATAGAGTGGCGGAACGTCCGTCTTCGTCGCCTTCTATGGCGGATTCCGGGGAGATGTCCAACCTTGACACGCAGACGGGACAGGTTAGCCTGATGTTGATGCCTGATTCGGCAGGCGGGGCAACCTTGGATACGAGCGGCAACGCCCAGTGCTCGCGGGCCTGTATCTTCATGCACGTCTTCGCGGACAAGACGTGAGGAGGCGTGATGCGGGTTCTGCTTGTAGTTCCTCGCATCTCGGGCGGCGGGGCCCGGTTGTGCCCGAATCTCGGAATCGTGACGCTTGCGGCTCTGATTCCTGACCACATCGATGTGGCAGTATGCGACGAGAACGTGGAGCGGCTCGACTTCGACCGGGATTGCGACCTGGTGGGCATCACCGCCATGACCCCTTCGGCGCTTCGGGCCTACGAGATCTCCAAAGCGTTCCGCGAGCGGGAAAAGACCACGGTCCTCGGCGGGTTCCATCCCTCACTCATGCCGGAGGAGGCCATCAGGCACTGCGACTCAGTTGTCATCGGCGAGGCCGAGGGGATATGGCCCCGGCTCCTTGAGGACTTCGCCGCGGGCAGACTCCAGAGATTCTACAAGCGGGAGACGTTCCCGGATCTGAAAGGTCTGCCGGTCCCGAGAAGGGACCTGCTGCGGCGCGGCGCCTACCGGCTTCCCAATACCATCGAGACCGGCCGGGGCTGCCCGTTCGCCTGCAACTTCTGTTCGGTTACGACTTTCTACGGCAGAAAGTACCGTTTTCGGCCGGTCGATGAGGTAGTCTCCGAGGTCGCGACGTTGCGGGGGAAGTTGATGTTCATCGTCGACGACAATGTCATTGGTTCGCCGGCGCATACGATGGAGCTGTTCCGGGCGCTTGCTCCCTATAACAAGCGGTGGATTGGCCAGGCCTCGCTCAACCTCGCTCGAGACCCGGAACTGCTCGACCTGGCCGTTCGGAGCGGATGCGTCGGCCTTTTCATGGGTTTCGAATCACTCTCGCCGGAGAGCCTGGCCGAGGCCGGCAAGACGCAGAACGTGGTCAAGCACTATGAGGAGGACATCAAGCGCATACGCGACCGCGGCATTTCCATTCACGGGGCGTTCATTTTCGGTTTTGACCACGACGACGAGGGCATCTTCGACCGGACCATTGACTTCGTACGCAGAAACAAGCTCGATTCGGCCTCGTTCTCCACTCTCACGCCGTTTCCCGGGACCCCGACCTTCAGCCGGCTGGAGAGCGAGGGCCGGCTGCTTACCCGGGACTGGAGCCGGTACGGCGGCGCTGTCTTCACCCCGCGGCTGATGTCTCGGGAAGCGCTCGACGCCGGCTGCCGCCGGGCGTGGCGTGAATGCTACTCGCTGCGGTCGGTCCTCGGCCGCCTTGCCGTGCGCAAGCGATACTGGTATATCCACGCACTGCTGAACCTCGGATACCGGCTTTCGCTGCACTGAATCCGACTGCGACCGTCTGGTTCCGCATTCGCGTTCACGCTGTTCAGAGCGGCGCGGACTGATTTGACTTACGGGCGGTTCCAGCCTAAGCTTAGCTCCTTATCTAAGGAGGATACTTGCCTAAGAAAGCACCAGCAGTCAACAAGCAGAGGCCCGTGACGCTGTCGGTGATCAAGGCCGACATCGGCGGCTATGTGGGCCATTCCGCGTCGCATCCGGATATCCTGCACCTTGCCAACAAGCTTCTCGGCAAAGCGAAGGCGTCCGGGACCCTTACCGACTTCCACGTTTCCGCCTGCGGCGACGACCTTGAACTCGTCATGACCCACTGGATGGGGAACGATTCCAAGGTCATCCACGGTCTGGCGTGGGACGTTTTCACCGAGGGCACCGAGCTGGCGAAGAAGCTGAAGCTCTACGGCGCCGGGCAGGATATGCTCGCCGATGCTTTCTCGGGCAATGTGAAGGGCATGGGGCCGGGCGTGGCCGAGATGACGTTCGTGGAGCGGAAGAGCGAGCCCATCGTCGTCTTCTGCGGTGACAAGTGCGCGCCCGGAGCCTGGAACTACCCGTTGTACAAGATGTTCGCCGACCCGTTCAACACTATCGGCCTCGTTATCGACCCGAGCATGCACGACGGATTCAAGTTCGAGGTGCACGACATCCACCAGGGGCGAGACGTCTTCATGTCATGCCCGGAGGAGATGTACGACCTGCTGTGCCTGATCGGTTCGCCCGAGAACTACATCATCAAGAACGTCTTCACGAAGAAGGGCGAGATTGCCGCCGCCAGTTCGACCCAGAAGCTGGCCTTGATTGCCGGCAGGTACGTGGGCAAGGATGACCCGGTCTGCATCGTGCGCGGTCAGTCCGGGCTGCCCGCGATCGGCGAGATTCTCGAGCCGTTCTCGTTCCCGCACATCGTGTCGGGTTGGATGCGCGGCTCGCACTACGGGCCGTTGATGCCGGTATCGGTGCCGCAGGCGACGCCGTCACGGTTCGACGGGCCGCCGCGGGTCATCGCGCTCGGTTTCCAGGTGAATGAAGGCACACTGGTGGGGCCGCGCGACATGTTCGACGACCCGTCGTTCGACCTCGCCCGACAGCAGGCCAATGAGATTGGGGAGATGCTGCGCCGGCACGGGCCGTTCGAGCCGCACCGGCTGGGTCTGAAGGACATGGAGTACACGACCCTGCCGCTGGTGCTCGACAAGCTGGTCGGGAAGCAGAAGAAGTAGCGGGTCGGGCCGAGCCCGACAGTCAGGTCTGGACAGTGATGCAACCGCCGGTTTGTTTGCGTCGTCCCTATCGGATGGTTGGTGCATCGCGTCCGAAAGGAGATTCTGTGACGCTCCACCCGGAGTACCCCTGCCATTTCACTTCGATAGAAGGTAGCGGCCATGAGTAGCGTGCGGTCGTCCGGCGATGTCGAGGCCGTCGGCAGGCTCGGGGATGCCCGGGCCCGGATCGAGCAGGAAGTGGCCAAGGTGATAATCGGGCAGAAGGAAGTCGTCGAGCAGGTGCTCATCTGTCTGCTGGCGCACGGCCACGCGCTGCTCATCGGCGTACCCGGCCTGGCCAAGACGATGCTCGTCAACACGCTGGCCCGGGTGCTCGACCTCTCTTTCAACCGGGTCCAGTTCACGCCCGACCTGATGCCTTCGGACATCACCGGTACTGAGATAATCGAGGAGGACGCGACGACCCGGCGACGGGGTTTCCGGTTCGTCGAGGGGCCGGTGTTTGCCAACGTGGTGCTGGCCGACGAGATCAACCGGACCCCGCCCAAGACCCAAGCCGCGCTGCTCCAGGCGATGCAGGAGTACCATGTGACCGTGGCGGGACGGACCTATGCGCTGCCCACACCCTTCTTTGTACTGGCGACGCAGAACCCGATCGAGCTCGAAGGGACCTACCCGTTGCCCGAGGCCCAGCTCGACCGGTTCATGTTCTCGGTGTTTGTTGACTACCCGAGCCCGGATGAGGAGATGGAGATCGTCAAGAGCACGACATCGGCGTACGTGCCGGACCTGACCCGTGTACTGAGCGCCGGGGAGATTGCCGAGCTGCAGGGGCTGGTGCGCCGGGTGCCGGTGGCGGACGAAGTCATCGCTTACGCGGTGCGCCTCGCCGGCGCGACCCGGCCGAGCAGCGAGACGAGTCCTCAGTTCGTCCGTGACTGGGTGAGCTGGGGCGCAGGGCCCCGTGCGTCCCAGTACCTGATTCTCGGGGCCAAGACCCGGGCAATGCTGGACGGGCGCTACACGCCGTCGGTTGACGACGTAAGGGCGGTTGCCCGACCAGTGATGCGGCACCGCATCGTTACAAACTTCGCGGCCGAGGCCGAGAACGTGAAGCCGGATGCTATTGTCCGGCGGCTGGTGGAGGAGCTATGAACAGCCTTTTGAACATACCGCTGGCTTCGCTCAAACAGGGCGAGAACAAGCTGAACTTCGAGCTGCAGCCGCACGCCCTCGACTTGCAGCCGCGCGAGGTGGCGGAGAACCCGTCGTTCGAGTTCTTCGTCGGGCCGATGAACGTCGCGCTCAGGATAATCCGCAGCGGGCTGCGGCTGATGGTGACCGGCTCGGTGTCCTACCGGGCGAGGCTCGAGTGCGCCATGTGCGCGTGCGAGTACGAGTATGACTTCGATGAGCCGCTGGCCGCCGAGTTCCTGAGCTGCGACGATGAGGCGGAGGAGTCGGGGGGAAAGACCGATTGCGAGGAACGGGGCGGGCTACGTGGCAACTGGCTCGACCTTCTGCCGATGGTGCGGGATGCAATCCACCTGGCGGTCCCGATTGCACCCCGATGCCGGCCCGACTGCCGGGGGCTGTGTCCTTCCTGCGGCGCGGACCTGAACCGAGAGCACTGCCGGTGCGTGACCGCGAATACGCCCGGGGTCCGCCGGGGATCGCGTCCGAGTTGACAAGCACGCCTTCCTCGCCATACTGATACAAGTTGCACTACGATCTTTCTGACTACATGCGAGATGACGCCCCGCGGAAACAGAAGGTGCCGTCGAGAGAGCACGTTCTGTACAATAAGTGGGGCAAGGCCGTTTTCCGAGTACGCGAAGCCGTATTGTACGATTTCAAAGGCAGGCCCAGGGGGTTCGTCGTCGGTGCGACCGTCTACGACATCCGCGGCGAGCACCGGGGATTCTACAGCAACCAGATCGTCTCAGACCGGATGCGCCGCGTAATCGGCTACGCGGCAGGGGCGACCATCAAGGGTCTGGACCTGCCGCAGTATGAGTTTCCGCCGCTCGTGTACCGTGACATGCCGCCACCGCCGCTGCCGGCCGGGTTGGTCGAGCTGGGGTGCCCGCCGTTCATTGCCGCCTGGTCGGTGATGCAGTTTGAAAACCTGCTGCCCGCGTTTGACGACGAAGACCTCGAAAGGGGCAGCCCGTGAGGCGAATCGCGGCAGCCGTCGCGGCCTGCGCCGCCATCGCGGCGGCGGTCGGTTTCCAGGTTCAGGGCAACATGAGCGAAGCCTGGGACAAGAGCTCGCTTGTGGTGCGGACGGGTGAGGTGGGAACCAAGCTCTGGTTCACGCTGCCCCCGCATTCCGGGATTACCGTGGTGGCGAAGCCGGACACCGGTGCGGCCGTGACCGTGCGGTTGAACATGCCTGCGACCGTGAGCCTGCCGTTTCCCTCAATGTATCAGATTACCGTCACCCGCGACTCCGGCGAGGGGCAGTGGACGTGCAAGGATGCGCTCGGCGGTCCGATCCTGCTCGGTTTCGGGACCTCGATAGACGCGAAGCGCCACGCACGTGTCGCATACGCTTCCGACGACCAGAAGGAGACATGGACGTTCGACTGGCCCAGAGAAGCGACCTTCCTCGTTCAGGTTCTGAGCTCGGCGGGCAAGATCGTGCAGGAACAGGACCTGTACGACAGCAACGAACTCGAGCTGTTCGGAGGCGGCAGCTTCACGTTTGTGGTAGTGCCGACCGAGGGCTCGGGCGAATTCACGGCCAGGAAGTCGCAGTAGGCCGGGTCCTGCGCGTGAACTGGCGCCGGCATAACCGTGCGTCAGCGAAGACCCCGATGACCGTCTAGCATGCAAGGAGGTAATGTGTCGAGACTGCTTGTACTCTGCCTGGCGCTGGGTTTTGTCATGGCGGCAGGCCTCGGCTGCATGAAGTGCGGCGAGAACGTTTCCAAGAAGATTGCCGAGAAGGCCGTGGAGGGTGCGGTCGAGAAGGCGACCGGCGGCAAGGCGAACATAGATGTAGGCAGCAATGTCGACCTGTCCGGTCTGCCCGCGTTCCTGCGCTATCCCGGTGCGACCGCCAAGGCCCGCTGGTCAATGAGCGGCAAGGAAGGGACCGGCACCGTTTACACATTCGAGACCAAAGACCCGGCTGCCGCTATAGTCGATTTCTACAAGAAGGCACTGGCCGGGTGGAAGAACTCGTCCATCATGGAGTCTGAGGGATCGACCATCCTCGTCTACGGCAGCGAGGATGAGAAGGAGTTTGTTACCCTAACCGTATCCCGGGAAAAGGATACCAACCTGACATCCCTCACGATTCTGTACACGAAGAAGGACTGACCGATTCGCAGAATGAGCGGCGGGCCTGGTGCGGCCCGCCGTTCGCGTTTGTGGCCGCCCGAGGCCGCTTGACTGACGGGACGGTGCGTCTATAATCGCCCTCCATGCCAAAGACCGCGGGACCGACCAGGCCGACGCCGGCGCCGCACCAGCGGACCGGCGTGCTCTCGTCCCGGGAACTCGCCGCGCGCGGTGCGATTCCGACCGAGGCGCGGCTGGCCGCCGGGCCAGTAGTATTGGTCGAGTGCATTGAGAACATCCCCTGCAACCCCTGCGCCTATGCCTGTCCGCGGAAGGCGATAGCAATCGCGGGCGGACTGACCGATATCCCTCAGGTTGATTTCGCCAAGTGCAACGGCTGCACGCTCTGCATCGCCAGGTGCCCGGGGCTGGCGATATTCGTCGTCCACCGGGACTTCTCAAAGACCGAAGCTACGGTGACCATTCCCTATGAGCTCCTGCCGCGGCCCGCGGCCGGTGCCCGCGTTGCGTGCCTTGACCGGGCCGGCCGGGATGTGTGCAGGGGCAAAGTGGTCAAGGTGCTCGACACCAAGGCACTCAACCGGTGCGCGGTCGTAACCGTCGCAGTGCCGAAACGTTATTGGAACACAGTGCGCAATATTCGAGTAGGTTAAAGGGGGAGAGGGTGATAACAGGACTGACTCTCATTCTGGCGCTGGCGGCCACGCCGCCGATGCCGCTGTCGTTGGCCGGGACTGACGACGCGCTGGCCGTGCTGGCGAATCCGGCCGGCCTCGGCGTTCGTCCCGGTGCCGAGTTCTTCGCCATCTACAACTTCAGGCACGTGCTCTGGCCGGAGTTCTTCTCAAACACGACGTTCCTTGCCAAAGCCGGGCCGCTTGCCGCGTACTGGGAGCCGCGGCCTTCACACTACGGAGTAGCGCTGGGCGCGGGCTCCGGCGCCTTCTACTCCGGCATCCGGTTCAGGCGCGATTCCCTGAGCCGCTGGGACGTAGCCGTGCTGGCGCGGCCGCTGAAGCAGCTCTCGGTCGGCGCCACCTGGGACGAGCTGAACTGCGGGTGGGGACGGCTGGCGCTCGGGGCTGCTGTGCGGCCCGTCGGTAACCGACTCACTCTGTTCGGCGAGACCTACCTGGTGACTCCACTGCGGCCGATGGTCGGGCTTGAGGCGGAGCCGGTTGATGGACTCAAGCTCGGATTGAAGGCCTTCTTGACTGAGCACCCGGAGGACGTGCGGTTCGTGGCTGGGCTGTCGTTTGGTCTGGGCCGGGCCGGCGTCGGGGCTTCTGCCCTCGGTGAACCGCGCGTCGTCGGCGCCTTCCTGCGCGGCGGCAGCGTGGCCAGACGGACGTTTGCGCCCGCGCGCGGGCTCTGCGTCGAGATAGAGCTGAACGAGGAGATTCTCGACCGGAAGCCGGGTTTGAGCCTGAGTTCGCGCAGCGTGCGGACGTCGTGGGAGCTGCTTGACCTGGTTTCCCGCGCCGAAAGGGACGGGAACGTCAGGGCGCTGCTGCTCAGTATTGGCGGCATGAGCGCGAGCTTCGCCCAGCTCCAGGAGCTGCGCCAGGCCCTTGCCCGGTTCCGTGCGCAGGGCAAGAAGATCGTCGTGTACGCCCCCAGCCTGGGCATGGGCAGCTACTACATCGCCTCGGTCGCGGACCGGGTCTGGACTCATCCGCTGGGAGACGTTACGGTACCGGGCATGAGCATGGGCACGATATTCCTCAAGGGCACGCTCGAAAAGCTCGGCCTGCAGTTCGACGGCACGCGGCACGGCAAGTACAAGTCGGCAATCGAGACGTTCACCGAGGATTCGTTGACCCCGGCGAACCGGGAGCAGCTTGAGGCGTACCTGGATGCACCGTACGGCGAGTTCCTCGAAGCTGCGGCGCAGGGACGTCGTGTCGGCCGCGACAGCATGGAGGCGCTGGTCAACATCGGTTCCTTCAATGCCGAGGAGGCGATGCGGGCCGGGCTCGTGGATGGCGTGTGCTACCACGATGAACTCGACAGCCTGCTCAAGAGAGAACTGAAGGGCATTAACAGGGTCAGCGAGAAGAAGTACCGACCCGAGGTCGCCGGGTATGAGGAGTGGGGAAGAAAGCCGGCAATCGCGATTGTCTACGCGACCGGGAGCATTGCAACCGGCGAGTCGCGGACCGACTTCCTGACCGGCTCGGTGACCATGGGTGCGCAGACAATGGTCAAGGCCATCCGCCAGGCCCGCAAAGACAGTCGCGTCAAAGCGGTCGTGCTCAGGATCGACTCGCCCGGCGGGGACGGGTTCGCCTCCGACATGATCTGGCGGGAGCTGGAGCTCTGCCGGCAGAAGAAGCCGGTCGTCGCCTCGATGGCCGGCGTGGCCGGCTCAGGTGGGTACTACATCGCCTGCAACGCGACCCGGGTCTTTGCCCTGCCGACAACGCTGACCGGCTCAATAGGAGTGTTCAACTTCAAGCTGGTGACCGAAGGGCTGTTCAACAAGCTTGGGGCGCGGCGCCAGGTGGTGAAGCGCGGCGAGCACGCGGACGCGATGTCGGACCTGCGGACGATGACTCCGGAAGAAGATTCGATGATGCAGGCGCAGGTTGACTACTTCTACCGCCAGTTCGTACAGAAGGTCGCAGAAGGCAGGAAGCTCACGTTCGAGCACGTGGACTCGGTCGGCCAGGGCAGGATCTGGTCGGGTCTGGACGCGAAGCGGATCGGCATCGTCGACTCGCTGGGCGGCTTCTTCGACGCCGTCGAGTACGCGAAGCAGGTTGCGAAGCTGAAGGACTGCGACTACGTCGTGCTGCCTGCCCCCAAGACCGGTTTCGGGTCTATCGTCAGTGACTTCGCCCAGGAACAAGTGAGGAAGGTACTGCAGTGAAGCGGGGAAGTGGCCGAGTGGTCAAGAGGCCCAGTGGTCGAGTGAAGAACCGAGTCAAGCGTTCCGCCACTGGATCACCAGGCCACTCGAACACTGGGGCACTTTCCTCAGTTACCGTCTGCCGCTGTGAGGAAGTCAGCGAGGCCGACGTGCGCCGCGTCATCCGGATGGGTTACCATTCGCTTGAGGCGGTGAAGCGGGTCCTCAGGACCGGGATGGGGCATTGCCAGGGCCGTGGCTGCCTGAGGCTTATCGCCCGACTGATACAGGAAGAGACAGGGATTCCGGCATCAGAGCAGAAGCTGCCCAGGCCAAGGCCGCCGCTCAAGCCGCTTCCGCTTGGCCTGCTGGGAGCCTTCGAAGATGAAGAACGAAGTTCGAAAGACCAAGTCCGAATCAATGGCTGAAGGAACAAAGATTCAAGGATGAGCTACCGCACGCGCGTCTGGTTCTTACTGGGGTCATTCGGGCTTGATTCGTCATTCGGACTTCGGACTTCGGACTTGGAGTCGGCACGTGCGTAGCACTGCCGATGTTGTTGTCATCGGCGCCGGAGTCATCGGCGCCGCGACCGGGTACTACCTCGCGAAGAGAGGCCTCAAGGTGCTGGTGCTCGAGCGCGACTTCCCGTGCTCGGGCTCGACCGGCCGGTGCATCGGCGGAATCCGGGCCCAGTTCTCGCATGACCTGACCATTCGGGTCATGATGGAGAGCGTCAGGATGTTCCGGGGCCTGAGCGATGAACTCGGTGAGGATGTGGAGTGGTACTCAGGCGGCTACTTGTTCCTTGCGTTCGACGAGAAGCGGAAGCAGGCCTTCTCTGATGCCATTGCCATCCAGATGCGGTACGGACTGGACGTGCGCTTTGTACTGCCGGACGAGTGCGAGAAGATAGCGCCCGGGCTCGACCCGACCGGGCTCATCGGCGGCGCGTACTGCCCGACGGACGGGCAGGCAAACCCGTTCAAAGTCACCTACGGCTATCTTGAAGGTATCAAGCGCATGGGCGGCGGGCTCGTGGCCGGATGCGAGGTGAAGCAGGTCAACAGGGTCGGGGACAAGGTTGTCTCGGTGACCGATGCCAAGGGCCACGATTACGCATGCAACATGGTGCTCAATGCGGCCGGATGCTGGGCCGACGAAGTCGGGGCGATGGCCGGGGTCAAGGTCCCGGTTACGGCTGACCGGCATGAGTCGCTCGTCACCGAAGCGGTCGAGCGCGTCTTCAACCCTATGCTTGTCGACTACCGTTCAGACGGCTGCTACTTCGTACAGCACTCGGGCACCGGCCACTTTATCGGCTGCTACACGCCGGTCCCGCTCGTGCCCGGGCACGACGTTGAGGTGACCGAAGAGTTCATCACCGAGATGCCGCGCCGGATGGTGCGGCTCGTACCGAAGCTCGCCGGCGTCAAAGTGCTCCGGCAATGGGCGGGCTCGTACGAGATGAGCCCGGACGGAAACCCGCTATGCGGCGAAACGTCCGTACGCGGGTTCTACGTCTCAAGCGGCATGAGCGGGCATGGATTCATGTTCGGGCCGGCCCTGGGCAGGCTGATGGCCGAGCAGATGGTTGACGGGCGCGCTTCCATACCGCTCGACGAGTTCTTCCTCTCCCGCAGCTTCGGCAAAGCCGAGGCGATGAAATAGGGCAGGGGTTCAGTCCCGCACCGCAGACTGGGAGCTGAGTATTCGTTCCTCAGGAGCGGCCAATCTGCCATCCGCGCAGTTCAATCGGGAATGGACCTGCGGGGTCAGCTCGGCCCGGAGACACGTGCGATTCTGGAGCATGGCCGGAGCATTGCGCGCGTGCTCAGGCCGGGAAACCAGCCAGCGAAGCGGAATGCCAAGACCGTGGGTGCGATGAACAGCCTGTTTGTGCGCACTCCAGCGGTCCTGGCATTCCAGTGACAGGACTCAACGGGCGCCGATTACTGTTCGATGGAGTACGACGCCTTGTTAGTGCTGCGGCCGACTATACCTCTGACCAGCCGGAACCCGATGACCGCGGCGATAACCACGAAGACCACGACCACGATGTGTTCGAGCATCGTCTGACCGCTCTCGTCCTTCAGCAACCCGCGTATCATATGTACATGACCTCCTTGGTCAGTTGTTGTGGTTCTGTCGCGGCCACACCGTCAGGCCGGCTTCATATCAGGTCCTGGCGTTGGGGGCAAACAGACCCAGACCTAGCGTCTGTATCTCAACTCCCAAGGGTCAACATCGAGGGCGACGCAGGCCTCTCTCTATCGGTCGTCCAGAGCTCCAGGTATGCCTGTGGCCGCAATCGGTTCCGGAAACACCGATACGCGCCGGTGCAGGGTTCGTGCCAATTCGCGTGCTGCACGAGGCGGTCACCGGCGCGTGCTGCAAGCTGCTCAGGCTAGTTGGCTTGTACCGCTATGGGCTTACGGCTGCGCCAGGGTTTGACGAAGCCCGACTTCCAGGTGTATCCTCCGGGACGTCTTGTATGGCCGTGGAGCGACGGATATTGCGACACTGCTGCAACGTGCGCCTATCGGCGCTGCCGTAGAATCGCGTCGCGCCACACGGGGTTGACGTATTCAAGAAACACTATTGACTCCGGCTGCCGGAATCGGCTCGCCAACGCCGTGGTATATACAGTTGCAGGAGGTCATTATGAAGACCAGAATTGCCGTATATGACCACGACCTTGAATACGGTCGAGACATCCGTATCGCGGGCGCCGCGGCGCTGGTGTTGGTTACCCTGGCGTTCCTGTTCGCGCCCCAGCCCGGCGTCGAGCCGTACCAGTTGCGCCGGCCGGTAGTCATGGACTTCGTTTCCATCGAACCCACCCCGACTATCAACGTGCCAACAAGGCCGGTCGAACCGACTCGCAGCAGCGTGCCGCTCCCGAGCGACAGCCCTGAAGCCGTGACCATCGACCCGAACACTGATTTCCATGAACTGAAGCCGGATGTGACCGTAACCAGCCTGCCGGCCGAGCTCCCGTTCATAAAGGTGGAGCGTAAACCGAGGCTCGTGCACTCGGTGCAGCCCGAATACCCGGAGATGGCCCGTGCCGCAGGCATCGAGGGCAAAGTCGTTGTCTCTTTGGTTGTAGACACACTCGGCAACGTGTCCAGAGCCGAGGTCTACGCTGCCTCGGGCAACACTCTGCTTGACCAGGCCGCGATCGACGCCGCCTGCAAATGCGGCTTCACCCCCGGATATCAGCGGGACCGGGCAGTCATCGTGCGCAACGTGATTCTGCCCTTCCACTTCCGGCTGCAATAGGGTAGCGGCATGAGGTACTCATACACGGCCGCGGTCGCCTTCCTGGCGACCGCCGGCATTGCCGCGGCACAGCCGAAGCCCGGCCCGGCAGCAACCAGGCTGCTTGCCGGAGTTACAGTGAAGAGCCCGTCCGGATACGGGAATCTGACTCTGTTTCCGCTGGTCGGCCGCGTGTCAACCCATTCAGGCTACACCCTGCTCGACGAGGCCATCCGCTCAGGCCAGGTCAGAGTCCAGGAAAAGGACGGCGGTCAGGTCAACACGGTCCGCGTCAAGAACGCGGGCAAGACCTACGTCTTCGGCATTGCCGGCGAAATCGTATCCGGCGCCAGACAGGACCGGATGCTCGAGAACGACGTGCTGCTCCCGCCCGGCTCGGGCTGGCTCGACGTGCCGGTCTTCTGCACCGAGCACGGCCGCTGGTCCGGCACCTCGGAGAACTTCGGCACCAAAGGTCACGTTGTATCGGGTAGGGTGCGCGAGCGAGCGGCCAGGACCCAAAGCCAGGAAGCGGTCTGGGAAGAGGTTGAAGCGGCCCATCAGGGACTGGGCGTTACTGCCGCCAGTCGTGCGTTTGCCAGAGTCTACGAAGACAAAGGTGCGCAGGACCAAGCCAGGCCTTACATCGACGAGCTCGACCGGCTTCCTGACTTCTGTCCGGGTGCACTCGGTGTTGTGGTCGCAGTCGGAAACCGGATTCTCTGCGTGGATGCGTTTGGCTCAGCGGCGCTCTTCCGCAAGATGTGGCCGAAGCTGCTCAGGTCCTACGTGATTGACGCGACGCAGAGCCGGCCTTCCGGTAAGATCGGGCAGGAGCGGGTCCGGCAGTTCATCAAGAGCGCGGCCCGGGCTCAGGTTGCGGACCAGCCTACGGTCGGAGCCGGCAGGCTCCAGCGGCTGTTGGCCGGAAACGCCTTGGGCTCGGCCCTGGTGTTCAAGAACGCCGTGGTCCACCTTGACCTGTTCCCCGGCTCGAACTTCGATAGCGGTGACGGCCCGTCGCCCCGCCTCGACTTCCGGCGCCAGCAGGCGCTGCACTAAGAGTCACTCACCTCCTTACGTGCAAACGGGGCCCTGCGGCCCCGTTTTCCCGGATGACTCCCGGCCGCGCCGGCCTGGGCCTGAGCCTGGGTTAGTCAGTCACTGCTGCGGCGAAGCCGTTGCCTGTCCGGCCCGACCCGCCGTCCGCAACCCGCGACGCGCGACTACACAGCCCGGCCGACCGACGGCATCTCGACTACGTTCAGGAACAACCCGAGCCGGCGAACCGCTTCGGCGAACTGCTCGTACTCAACCGGCTTGGACATGTAGCTGCTGCAGCCCAGTTCGTGGCAGCGCTCAACCTCCTGCGGGTCGTCCGTCGTGGTCACCATGATGACGGGCAGCTTCTTCAATTCCGGGTCCTCCTTGACCCGGCGCAGCACCTCGACGCCGTCGACTTTCGGCATCTTGATGTCGAGCAGCAGCAGGTACGCTGTGCCGGGCGTACGCTGCGATTCCCCGCGCCGCTGCAGGAAGTCGAGCGTCTGCTGCCCGTCGCTGAATCGCAGTTGCTGGCCCGTGATGCCCGCGCGCTTCAGATTCCTCTGGATCAGCGCGGCGTGCGCCTCATCGTCCTCGGCAATCAGGATTACTACTTCTTCCATAATAGCACCCTCCTATCTGTTCGGTGACTCGCAACTCGCGGTTCGCCACCGGCAACTCGAAACCTGCCCGGTCGGGACGAGCACGTCCCACCCGCGCGACCCGGACCGCCGAGGGTCTGCTCTGAACGCCAGACCCCAGCCCCGCTGTCCGGAATTCGTGAACCGCAATTCGTGACTCCTATCCGGTCGGCAAGGCGACGAAGAAGCGGCTTCCCTTGCCTGGCTCCGATTCCAGCCAGACACGGCCGCCGAGCCGATCGACTATTCGACTGACGATGGCCAGCCCGAGACCTTCACCGATGCCCGCCTTCGGGTCAACCCGGTAGAACGGGGTGAACACGCGTTGCTGCATGTCCGACGCAATGCCTCTGCCGTTGTCTTCCACGTAGTAGACTGCGGAATTGCCCTCGCGCCGGCCGGTGACCCGAATGACCGGTGCCCGTTCCGGGCTTCTGTACTTGAGCGCGTTCTCAACCAGGTTCGCGAAGACCTGCCCCACCTGCATAGAGTCGCCAACACACGCTGGCAGGTCGGTGACCGCGATCTCGGCACCCGCCGCCCTGGCCGTGAACTCCACGCTCCGCACCACTTGGCCGACTACACGGTTCATGTCGAGCGGCTCGGCCCGGAACTCGGTCCGACCCAGTCGCGACAGGCGGAGCAGCCCGGACAACAGCTCCGACATGCGGGTGGTCCCGGCGTCGATGAACCGGAGTGACTCCGGTATGTCGGAGCGAGTCAGCTCTGCTATGCGGCTTCTGAATTCGGGCGGCACATCCGTCCGTTCCAGTTCGGCCAGCAGGTCCTTGAGCGAGAGCCTGAGTTCGCCGACAAAGCCCTGTACACTGATCAGCGGCGCGCGCAAGTCGTGGGAGGCAGCGTAGATGACCTGTTCCAGCTCGATTTTGCGGCGCTCGACCTCGCGCGCCAGCCGCTGCTCTTTCAGCTCGGCCTCCTTGCGGGAGGAGATGTCCTCGACGACCGAGATGAAGTGCCGCGGCCGGCCGTCGGGTTCGCGCATCAGCGACACTGTCAGGTTGACCCAGACAAACGAACCGTCCTTGCGGATGTACCGCTTCTCCATCGAGTAGGTCGTGATACTGCCATCCAGTACCTCGCGGATGTTGGTGAGGTCGGCGTCGAGGTCATCCGGGTGGGTAATCTCCTGGAAGGTGCTTGCCAGCATCTCGTCGCGGGTCCGACCGGCGATGTCGCAGAACCGCTGGTTGATGCGGATGAAGCGTCCTTCCAGCGAGACGTGGGCGACGCCGACCGCGGCCTGCTCGAACGTCGCGCGAAAGCGTTCCTCGCTCTCGCGCAGGGCGTTCTCGGCAACCAGGCGTTCGGTGATGTCGTCGAGGAAGCTGAGGGTCGCGGGCCGGCCCATCCACTCGAAGTAGGCGGCGCTGGCTTCCAGGTGGCGGGTCTCGCCCAGTTGGCGGACGATGCGGAACCGGAACCGGTCCCGAATGTCCTCGCCGGCGAGACGTCGGCGATAACCGTCGGCGACAAACCAGCGGTCAGCCGGATGGACGAACTGATTGAAGTCTGTCCCGAGCAACTGGCTGTAGCCGAAAATCCTGCCCGCGCTCGGGTTGGCAAAGACGATTTTCCAGTCCTGGGCTACGACGATGGCTTCGCTGACGTTGTTGACCACGAGCCGATACTTTTCTTCACTCTCGCGCAGCGACTGCTCGGTCCGCTTGCGCTCGGCAACCTCTTTGACCAGTGCCGCGCTATGGCCGAAGGACTGCCCCACCAGCAGCGCCAGTTGTCCGAACTCGGTGCGGTTGCGTTCAAGCGGCTTCAACGCCTTGGCGGAACCGGAAGCAAGGCTGTATCTCAGTAGCCACAGCGGCCGTGTCACCCAGGACCGGAGCACCAGCGACAGCCCCAATATCGTCAGCAGGGCCAGCCCAACCTGAACCAGGAGATTGCGGCGCATGGATTGCAGGGCCGCCGCGGTCCAACCGGGATGGAGCGACGCGACCAGCATCTCTTTCGGTTCGCCTTCGACACCCGGCAACGGCCGATTGAACGTGATCGTGCCGGTCTGCCGGACGACTTCCGTTGACGGCTTCGCGCCGGGCCCGACCGGCACAATCCGCATGGTCGTGCCGGTCAGCCGCATCAGCTCGGCGAGATACGGCTGATTCCAGGACCGCGCGACGAGGAAGTAGCCGCGCGCGTGCGTCCTGCGTCCCGGGTCGGAGGAAGGTTGGACTGTCGCACCGCGGACCTCAATTGGACCGTCGGGCCCGGTGAGGAAGAAGTGGCAGAAATGGTTCTGCGCGAACACCCGCCTGATCGAAAGGCCGGACGGAACCGGCCCGGGGCCGGTTTGAAGTGTGGAGTCCCGCACCGTGTACACCGGCGACCCGGCAGCGTCAAAGACCCAGGCAGCGTTGGCCCGGTATGTGCGCAGCGCGGCATCGATGTTCTGGCGCGCCCAGACGCGGTCTCCGGTCTGGACGAGGCGCACCATCTCGTCCCAGTAAGAGTAGTCGTAGGCGAACGTCTCAAGCGAGTTGCCTTTCAGTTCCAGCACGCGGTTTAGCAGCCCTCCGCGTTCGGCGGCGTCGGCAGTCAGGTGGATGTCGATTCGGTGAATCTCGACTGACTGCGACCAGACAAGCGCAGCCCCGATCAGTATGGCCGTTGCGGCCAGCACGAGTGTGAGCTGCATCTGAACCGTGGTCCATTCCTGCGGCTTCCTGACCGACATGCTATGAATCCTGGCGCGGACGGACGCAACCCGGCGCGCCGCACATCCTGAAAGAGACTAAAGGAAAGAGAATCGGGAGGGAAGGCACCTCTCCGTCCTTCACTGTTCGCACGTCTCTCCGGTCGTGTCCTCGGGTCGTCGTTTGATGCCGAGTCGCTTTATCCGATACTCAAGCGTCGTCGGCTTCAGGCCCAGGAGCTCCGCAGCTCCGCCTTTGCCCCGGATGCGCCAGCCGGCCGCATCGAGCGAGCGTATGATGCGGGCACGCTCGGCGTCGTCGCAACCGGTCAGCGTCTTCGCACCGCAGTTTGTGTCCGCCAGGTCGACGTTGAGCGTGGTGCCGGTCGACAGAATCATGGCCCGTTCAACCGCGTTGCGCAGCGCCCGAACGTTGCCCGGCCAGGGGTTTGCGGACAGCGCCTCGATCGTCGCTCTCGGAATGGTCTCGATGCGCTTGCCCATCTTCTCGCTGAACTCGTGAACAAAGGCCCAGATCAGGAGCGGGATGTCTTCGCGCCGTTCGCGGAGGGGCGGGACGGTGATCGGGAAGACGTTGAGTCGGTAGAACAGGTCCTCGCGGAACCTGCCGGCTTCGACCGCCTGGGCGAGGTCCCGGTTGGTGGCGGCAATGACGCGCACGTCGACGGCCATGGTGCTCGAACTGCCGAGCCGTTCGAACCTGCCTTCCTGCAGCACCCGAAGCAGCTTGGCCTGTGCCTCATGGGACAACTCGCCGACTTCGTCAAGGAAGAGTGTTCCCTTGTCCGCGACCTCGAACCGGCCGGCCTGGCGGGAAAGGGCGCCGGTATAGGCGCCCTTCTCGCGTCCGAACAGCTCGGCTTCGATCAGCGTGGACGGCATCGCGGCGCAGTTGACGGTGATGAGAGGCCGTTCTTTGCGCCGACTCAGGTTGTGGATGGAGCGGGCGAGCAGTTCCTTGCCGGTGCCGGTCTCACCGTAGATGAGGACGGTGGAGTCGGTCGGGGCAACCTGCTCGACCAGTGCCAGCGTCTGCTTGATGGCCGGGCTCTCGCCCACGATGTCGCCGTGGACGTGGCTGAGCTTCATCTCCTCGCGCAGGTACACGTTTTCGGCTTCGAGCTGCTCCTTGAGTACCTTGATTTCGGCGAACGCGGTACGCAGTTCTTCCTCGGCCCGCCGGCGCTCGGTGGTGTCGTGCAATACGAACTGAGATACCCTGCGGCCGCCGAAGGTGACGAGCGATGCGGTCATGTCCACGGTAATCTCCGTGCCGTCGTCTCGGACAACCAGCGTATCCGACACCGAGCATCTGCCGCTCAGCGTCAGGTTTGCGAGACGCGGTGAGACCTCCGCCAGGGCAGTCTCAGGGTACAGGGCGCTGACGTGCAGTCCGGCGATGTCCGCACGCGACCGGCCGAGCAACTGCTCCGCCTGCCGGTTGGCCTCGACAATCTGCCCTCTTTCGTCCGCGAGCAGGATGGCGTCCGGGGCATCATCCATCAGTACGCGGTACTTCACTTCCGAGTCCCGCAGCGCCTGTTCGGCCTGGCTCAGGCGCCGCTCGGTCGCGACCTGGGCGAGAACCCGTTCGACCACGGGTACGAGCAGGTCGGTGAAGTTTGCCTCCTTCACGATGTAGTCGCGTGCGCCAAGCTTCATCATCTCGACCGCGATGCGCTCGTCGCCGTGCCCGGTCATCACGACAAACGGTACGTCTACGCGCAGAGCTTTCAGTCTCACAAGGAACTGGCGTCCGTCCATGTCGGGCAGGAAGTAATCAAGCAGGAGCAGACAACCCGGAGACTCCTGCACGGCGGCAATAGCGTCCGCACCGGAATTGACCCCGAGTGCTGTCAGACCGTGCCGTTCGAGCCGCTTACAGACGACTCGGCACAGGCCTTCGTCGTCCTCGACAACAACTACGCACTGCCCGTCAGGGGCCGTTGAGGCCACCGGGTTCGCAGCGAGTGACGAGAGATACGGGTCAGGCGCAGCGGCAGGCGGCTGTGCCCGGTTCATGCCCGGTGTTGCGGGAGTATTGGGGCTACCCACGGTCAACTGGACGCGCGAATCGAATTCCGGGCAGCGCGAATCATGCCTCGAGTCTGCTGTCTCCGTTTCCTCATTCATATTACTAATGAGAGCAGGAGATGTTTGTCATTCTGAGGCGTTCG
>DDXO01000032.1 GCA_002347155.1 Caldifarciminota bacterium UBA2258 | reverse complement strand
CGGTGCTCAGGCGCGAGATACCGACGGTGATAGACCGTCTTATCCAACAGGCGCCGGCTCAGGTGCTGACGCCGCTGCCGGTACGGCTCGAAAGATGGCGGATGGATCTCGAGGGGGATCGGCCACATGAGGGACTGGCCACCTAATCGCCTGCCGATGTCTACCACTGGTCACCGCTTCACTTGTCAGACGTGAAAGCGCACGCCTATCCGGCCGGCTTTGAGAATCGGCGGGTGCAGGAGGATGGGGTATACGTTTCCGCGGCCAACGTGTAAGCTTCAGTGAGGGACTGGGCAGGATGGACGTCGGGTTTCAGTGAGTGAGTCAGAACCGCCGGCAGGTATGGTTCTGCGACCTGGTAGTTGGTGCGTTAGAGTTGAGGAATGGCAGGACCAGGCGTTGCCCGGCGGCAGTAATGCCGCGGCCCGGCGACGGAAACAGCAACCCATGTCCTGTTAATGAGGCGTGATCCATGTCCCGTTCGCGCCCGGGCGAACGGGCAGGCGGTTGCGTCCGCGCGGGGCGGTCAAGTCCAAACAAGCACAATGCTTGGGTAGTAGCCTGCGCATGTCGTTGGCGGGGTCTATTTGCCGGCGGCCATGGAATTCGGCCGTCATTATCGGCTATGCCGGCCGATTGCCAAGTAGCCGCCGACGGCCTATGTCTAGCGGTCCCGGCGCGAACGGCGTTGTTCGGACGCAGGCCCGCGCGGGAATCAGGAGGGTACGCGTTCCGGCGGCGATGGGTGGCGTTCGAGCCAGGAGAGGAGCGCGGAGACGCGGGTCATGGCGAGGGCGATGCTGGTATCAGCGGCGCCGTAGTAGAGGTTCATACCGTCGCCGTCCGGGTCGAGGGTGATACCACAAGGGAAAACGACGTCGCCGACGTCGCCCTGGCGCTCATAGCTCTCGCGCGGGCCGAGGACCCATTCATCGCCGCGCAGCAACACGCGGCCGGGGTCGACGGCGTCGAGCAGAGCCATGCCCAAACGGTAGAGGCAGCCGGCTGCGGTCATCCTGACGCCGTGGTAGAGCATCAGCCAGCCGCGGTTGGTCTCGATGAGCGGCGGGCCGAGCCCGATCTTGTTGGCGTCCCACCAAGCCCCACGCCGGGCGGGGAGCACGAGCCGGTGCCGGCCCCAGTGAATGAGGTCCGGTGATTCCGCCAGCCAGATATCGGAGCCGTGCCCGGTACGGGGCCGGTGGAGCATGAGCCAGCGGCCGTTGAACCTCCGGGGCAGAAGGGCGGCGTCCTTGTCTTCGGGCGGCATCACGACGCCAATCCGCTCGCAGCTTTGAAAGTCGGGCGTCAGGGCGAGCGAAACCGCGGGTCCGGTCGACGAAAAGGCGGTGTAGGTGACGGCGTACTTCCTCAGTTCCTCCAGCCAGACGATGCGCGGGTCTTCCACACCCCAGGCTTCCTCAGAATGGTGGTTAGAGTCCAGCGGCAGCCACGGCTTCGGGTCGATTCGCCAGTTGTCAACGCCGTTGGCCGAACGCGCGGCCCAGAGGCTGGAGATACCGCGGCGGTCCTCGACGCGGCAGAGCAGCAGGGTCGTGCCGTCGGGAAGCCGCGCTGCACCGGGGTTGAATACGGCGTTTACGGTGTGCGGCCAGTGCGCGGCAGTCAGGATGGGGTTGCCGGGGCAGCGCCGAAGGAGGTAGTCGTGCGCGGTCAACGGTCCTCCTCGCCGCCGACGGTCTTGGCGTAGCGGAGGGTGAGCAGCGACCCGAGGAACGCCAGCGTGGATTCGGCGCCTTCATTGATATTGACACCTTCGGCATGCAGGCCGTCGTGGCACCCGCCGGTCGCGTAGTCGTAGACCGGCAGGCCGAGGTCGTTGCGGCCCAGAAACCACTCGAAGGTCGTCGTCATCGCCCGGCGCCAGCGCTGGTCGCCCGTGACGCGCCAGGCCCGGAAACAGGCTTCGATCGTGGACTGCGCTTCCAGCGGCTGCTGGTCGAACCGCGCGCGCGGGGCACCGCGGCGCCAGCCGGAGTTGGCGATGGGAGAGAAGCTGCCGGACTCGCCGGTCTGGATTCGGATCAGCCAGTCGAGCGTACGCAGGCCGACGTCCACCATCTGCTGGTCGCCCATTTCGTTCCCCGCGCGGATAAGCGCCTGGCTGAGCCGGGCATTGGCATAGCTGAGCGATTGCTCGAACCAGGGCCAGTCATCGGTGGCGACAGCCTTGTGCAGGTCGAGCAGGCGCCGTGCGAGTCCTTCACGAACCCGCCGGGCGTTGCTGGCCCCGGGAAAGCGCCGGATGTAGGAGCAGACACCGAGCAGCGTGTAGGCCCACGCCCTCGGGCTCGAGAACAACTCAACCGCGTGTAAGGCCATGTCGAAGAGGTTCATGGCCAGGGCGACGAAGGCGTCGTTGTGCGCAGCCCCGACCACGGTACCCAGGCTCCAAAGGGCGCGGGCGTGAGAGTCTTCTGACCCCGATTCTTCCAGCCAGCGGCGGTCATAACCGAGGAAATTGCGGAAGCGCCGGTTCTTGGGGTTGAAGGCGAAATCGATGAAGGCGAGGTAGCGGCTGGCGAGCCGGTGGAGCACCACCGGGTCTTCCTCGTGCTCGAGTGCCCGCAGGGATACGATCAGGGCGCGGCTGTTGTCGTCGGTGGAGTAGCCCTCGCTGAGATTGGGCACAGTGCTGCGGGCGTGCTGGATAATGCCGGTATCGTCAGTCAGCGTGAGCAGGTGCTCAAGTTTGATCTCGGGCAGGTCCATGTCCATCTGGTCTTCGTCGGCGGCGCGGTCGACGAAGACCGGGCTGCGCATCCGCTCGTCGGCGGCGCGCTTGAAAGTGTCGAGATAGCTGCGGGCGACTTCCTTCCAGATCATCTGCCGGCCGAACGCATAGGCCTGTTTGCGCATGGTATGGCGTTCGGCCTCGTTGGTAAAGAGCCCGACCAGTGTTTCAGCCATGGCGGTGTGCTCGCTGAACGGCACCAGCCGGCCGCGCCCCTCGGCGAGCAGCTCCTCGGCATACCAGTAAGGCGTGGACACGACGGCTTTGCCGGTGCCGGCGGCGTATGCCAGAGTGCCGGATACGGCCTGGGCTGCGTTCAAGTAGGGCGTGACGTAGATGTCGGCCGCTCCGAGGAACTGGCACAGTTCGTTGATGTCCACGTAGCGGTTGTGGAACACGACGTGGTCGCTCACGTGCAGTTCGCGCGCGAGGCGCTGCAGGGAGATGCGGTATTCCTCGCCCTTCTCACGCTTGACGTGGGGGTGAGTTACACCGAGCGCGATGTAGACCGCATCCGGGAATCGCTCGATGACGGCCGGCAACGCCCGGATGACGTTCTCGATGCCCTTGTTGGGCGACAGCAGCCCGAATGTGAGGATGACGCGCCGTCCTTCCACACCGAAGAGGTCCTTGTAGAAGTTGGGGTCAACGAAAGGCATATCCGGGATGCCGTGGTGAATGAGGTCCACCTTCGCGGCCGGGACGTTGTAGATATCGCCGAGATACCGGCGCGAGCGCTCGCTCATCACGATGACGCGGTCGGAAAGGCCGCAGAGCTCGACAAGCACCTGGCGCTGCAGGTCGTTCGGTTCTCTGAGTACGGTGTGGAGCGTGGTGACGACGGGCATGCGCAGGCGGCGCTGGGTCAGCAGCAGGTGGCTGCCGGCCGGACCGCCGAAGATGCCGTATTCATGCTGGATGCACACCAGGTCGACGCGGCCGAGGTTCAGGAAGTCGGCGAGCTGACGATACTCGTCGAGGTCGTTCTGAGCGACTTCGAAGCGGACGCGGTCAGGATAGTGGTACCCTTCGGCCGTGTCGTTCATCGCCGCGGCCACGCAATCGACGTCCGGTGCCTCGCGGGCAACCGACTCGCAGACATCGGTCGTGAATGTGGCGATGCCGCATCGCCGGGGCACGTAGTTGCCGATGAATGCCAGCTTACGGAGGGAAGTTGTGCCGTTTCTCATGGTTGTTCTTGTTCGGGACGGACGCAATTATAGCAGCGCAGCGCGCCTGAGTCAAAGCCCGCGTGACTTTTCCTGGATTCGAGTTTGACGGCCACGCACTGCCCGACAGCCGTTGAGACCATGACGATCAGGGTAAACGGGTACAGTCCCTGGGAGTCGCCTCGGGAATACCGAATGCCGAACTTCGAAGTTCGNNTCGTCATTCGGACTTCGGAATTCGGACTTGCGCCCTGACACGGAGCGTCAAAGCACCATGGCGAGGCCGACTGCGGCCAGCAGCCCGAGGGCTCCGCCGAACCAGAAGGGTGCAGATGCGCCGAACAAACTCCAGAGCCCGCCGGCAAGCAAAGAAGCGGGCAGCAATCCGATGCCGGTGAGGGTCGAGTGAAGACCGACAAACGTGCCGCGCTGGTCCGGGGGCGCGATGTCGGCGACCAGGGCCTTTTCCTGGCCGTCGTTCAGGGCGCTGAACACGCCGTACAGGGCGAACAGCCCAAAGATGGTGACGAGTGACGGATGACGGACGACGGATTGCGGAGCTGCGGCAAATCCGAAGTAGACCAGGCCGTAGACGACGTAGCTCGCGATGAGCAGGGGCTTGCGGCCGATGCGGTCGGACAGGTGTCCGGCCGGCCACGAAAGCAGGCCATAGACAACGTTGTACACAAGGTACGCCCCGAGCACGGCTGCCACTGAAAGGCCGAGGTTCTTCGCGCGCAGGAGCAGGAACTGGTTCGAGGAGTTGCCCAGAGCAAAAAGAGTCACGACCAAGAGGAACCAGCGCAGCCTGCGCGGCAGACCGCGGAAGGAGAGGCGCAACTGCTGCCGGACCGCATGCCCGCACCTGGGCTCGCGGATAAGGAAGAGCGCGGCCACGCCCAGGGCCGCGGGGATGAGCGAAAAGAGAAAGATGCGCTGGTAGTCGGCTCGGGCCATGCCCCTGCCTGCGGCTTCGACCAGAAAGATGGCGGCGATGACACCGGCCGCAGCGCCCAGCGAGTCCATGGCCCGGTGCAGGCCGAA
>DDXO01000027.1 GCA_002347155.1 Caldifarciminota bacterium UBA2258 | reverse complement strand
GTCCACACTGCGCTGATGGTCGACGACACTGCACTCGGCTACGACATATACTACGCGTCCTCCTCGGACCATGGCGTCTCCTGGTCCGACATCGAGCCCGTCTACATAGACAGCGCCCGAAGCAACTGGTATCCGGACATCGGCGCCGACATCGAAGGACACGCCTTCGTGGTCTGGCAGCACGGCAGCGGCGATGGTGAGATATGGTTCTCGACCAACGCCCCGGCCGCCATTGCCGAGGAGCTGCTGCAGCCATCAATCAGCGCCCAGCCGTCCGCCACGTTGATCCGCAAAGTGCTCTTCATGCCCGAAGCCACAAGCCGCAAGCCTCAAGCCGCAAGTCTGCTGGACATCGGCGGCAGGCAGGTCATGGTCTTGCAGCCGGGCGCAAACGACGTGCGTACGCTCGCGCCGGGCATCTACTTCATCCGTCAGGCGTCGAGCATCGGGCGTGAAGCATCGAGCGTCGTGAAGGTCGTGGTGACGAGGTGAGAGCGAGGTAGACAGAAGGCAGTAGACAGAATACAGGAATGGGGCGGGCGCAAGCCCGCCCCGCTGTGTTGGGTGGCTCGGCGGTTGTGTGTATGTCTGGCGTGAACAGGAAGTGGCCGCCGGGCAAGGAGTTAGCGTCTGGATGAGAGAATCGTGAACGGGGCGAGGGCGAAACGGCAAGGCTCGGGTTCATGTCCCAGTGCCTTGACTTTTGTGCGGTTATCACTATACTTGCACCCGCCGCGGCTGGAGGAAAGCCCGTTTTCCGGACCACTTTGGAAGTCGGAAGTCCGGATACCGCGAACGACGTGCTTGCGGCCAGCCGCCCTTTTCTCGCCGACAATGCTTTCTGAGGAGGCTTTACGACCAGTGTTTTGAGGAAGCAGGTCCTTTGTCCGGGTATCAAGCGGTTCGAGCTGGATGCCGCGGAGATCGCCCGCAAGGCTATGCCCGGCCAGTTCGTTGTCCTTCGGGTCAACGAAGAGGGCGAACGGATTCCGCTGACCGTGGCCGATACGATTCCGGACAAGGGCATTCTCGTCATCGTGTTCCAGGAGGTGGGCAAGTCCACCCGGCTCCTCGGTACATTGGATGAGGGCGATGCCATCATGGACCTGATTGGCCCGCTGGGCCAGCCGTCGCACATCGAGAAGTTCGGCACCGTGGTCTGCGTCGGCGGCGGCGTCGGCACGCCGGAGATATTTCCGGTCGCAAGGGCTCTGAAGCAGGCGGGGAATAAGGTGATTTCCATCATCGGATTCCGGAACAAGGACCTGATTCTGATGGCCGACGAGATGAGGTCGGTCTCCGACGAGTTCATCGTCGCGACCGACGATGGTTCGAACGGCAACAGGGGATTCGTCACCGATATGCTGAAGCGGATTATCGACCGCGGGGAGAGGGTGGACCATGTTTTCGCGGTCGGGCCGGTGATTATGATGAAGATGGTCTCGAAGCTGACCGAGCCGTACAAGATTCCTACGGTCGTATCGCTGAACCCGATTATGCTTGACGCGACCGGGATGTGCGGCGTGTGCCGGGTCGACGTCGGCGGCGTGACGAAGTTCGCCTGCGTGGACGGCCCGGAGTTCGATGGGCACAAGGTGGATTTCGATATGCTGATGGCGCGGTTGCGCACCTATCTGCCGGAGGAGAAGCGGTCACTGGATGAGTTTGAGGCCGCACATAAGTCCGGCGGATGCTGCGGAAAGGGGACGTGCTGTGGCTAAGGTGAGTCCGAAGAAGACGCCGATGCGCGAGCAGGAGCCCCAGGTCAGGGCCCGCAACTTCGACGAGGTGCCCTTCGGTTACACTCCGGAGGAGGCCGTGGAAGAGGCAAAGCGCTGCCTTAAGTGCAGGAAGCCGGGCTGCGTTCTGGGGTGTCCGGTTAATATCGACATTCCGGGTTTCATCGGCCAGATTGCACTCGGGAACTTCTGGGAAGCGATGAAGGTCATGAAGCAGACGAACACACTGCCGGCAATCTGCGGCCGGGTTTGTCCCCAGGAGACGCAGTGCGAGGGGCAGTGCGTGGTCGGCAGGAAGAACGAGCCGGTCGCCATCGGCAACCTTGAGCGGTTCATCGCCGACTGGGAGNNGCGCGGGCCCGGCCGGCCTGACCGTGGCGAGCGACTGCGCGAAGATGGGCCATTCGGTTACCATCTTCGAGGCGCTGCACAAGCCGGGCGGCGTTCTGGTCTACGGTATTCCCGAGTTCCGGCTGCCCAAGGCGATTGTCGAGCGTGAGGTCAACTTCGTCCAGTCTATGGGTGTGAGGCTCCATCTCAGCTACGTCGTGGGCAAGCTGAAGGCCGTGGACGAGCTGCTTTCCGAGTTCGACGCGGTGTTCGTGGGGACCGGGGCGGGTCTGCCGACCTTCATGGGCATCCCGGGCGAGAATCACCTCGGGGTCTATTCGGCTAACGAGTATCTGACTCGTTCCAATCTGATGAAGGCGTACCTGTTCCCGAAGTACGACACACCGATAGTCCGCGGCAAGCGGGTCGCGACCGTGGGCGGTGGGAACGTGGCGATGGACTCGGCCCGCACCGCGCTCCGGCTCGGGGCCGAAGAGTCGATCCTCATCTACCGCCGGTCCCGCGAAGAGATGCCGGCCCGACAGGCTGAGATCCACCATGCCGAGCAGGAGGGCGTGAAGTTGACGCTCCTGACGAACCCGGTCCGGTATATCGCGGACGAGCGGGGCTGGGTCAAGGAGGTCGAGTGCCTGCGGATGGAGTTGGGTGAGCCGGATGCCAGCGGCAGGCGGCGGCCGGTACCGGTGAAGGGCAGCGAGTACCGGATTCCTGTGGACACGGTGGTCGTGGCCATAGGCAACAGCCCGAACCCGTTGATTCCGCAGACCACACCCGGGCTCGAGGTGGCGAAACACGGCAATGTCGTGGCCGACCCGAAGACCGGCCGAACCTCGAAGAAGGGCGTGTTTGCGGGCGGCGACATCGTGACCGGAGCGGCGACAGTGATTCTGGCGATGGGCGCGGGGAGACTGGCAGCCAATTCGATAGATGAGTATCTGAAGACCGGTGAGTGGTGAAGGCAGTGACGAGTGACGATTGCAGGGCAGAAACCGAGGCGCGAGGCTTCGGAAGAAGCTGAAAGCGAGGTATGAAGAATGAGTAGAAGCGACATCGTAAGGCGGTTGCGCAAGCGCAAGATCGGCGTATTGATGGGCGGTTGGTCCAGTGAGCGCGAGATATCACTCCTGTCCGGCCAGCGGGTACTGAACTCGCTGAAGGGCCAGGGTTTCCAAGCGGTTGGCATCGACATCAGCCGCAACTTCTCTGACCAGATAAAGCGCGCCAAGATTGACCTTGCGTTTGTCATCCTGCACGGCCGGCCCGGCGAGGACGGCACCATCCAGGGCTACCTGGACCTGCTCGGCGTGCCTTACACAGGTTCCGGCGTGACGGCATCGGCGGTCTGCATCGACAAGGTGACTACCAAGATGCTGTTCGAGCGGGTCGGCATACCAACGCCCCCCTACTTCGTCATCGAGGCGGGTGCGGACGTGGCGGCGGTCGTTGCCGAAGCCGAGAAGCACCTCGGCTATCCTATGATCGCCAAGCCCCGGGCCGAAGGGTCGAGCGTGGGCATCGAGCTGCTTGAGGGCCGGCGTGGCGCGGCGGAGCGGTGTGAGCGGGTACGTCGGGGATTCGGCGACATCCTGCTTGAGCAGTTCATCCCGGGGATGATTGCCACGGTCGGGGTACTGGTGGAGGAACCGCTGCCGATTCTCGAACTCGTACCGAGACAGCGGGCATTCTACGACTATGAGGCGAAGTACACGCGCGGAGAGACCGAGTTCGTGCTGCCGGCGCGGCTCGACCCCAAGGTCGCCGACAAGATAAAGGAGCTGGCGCTGAAGGCGCACAAGCTGATGGGCTGCTCCGGTTTCTCGCGCATCGACCTGGTCGTGAAGCAGGGCAAGTTGCCTTATTTCCTGGAGATAAACACGCTGCCCGGGTTGACCGACATATCGGATTTCCCGGCAGAGGCCGAGCATGCCGGGATATCCTACGATGAGATGATATTCCGGATTCTCGCCGACGCGCTGACGTAGGTCAGGCGGATGATGCACTTGACTTCAGGGCGTTTCTCACTAGTATTCACGGAATGATTCGCGAAACGCGCCAGCGCAGGCACATGAGCATCCGGCGGCGGATCGCCGGGACCCCGGAACGTCCTCGGTTGTGCGTGAAGCGCAGCAATCGCTACATCTATGCGATGCTGATCGATGACAGCCGGAACCGCGTCCTGACCGGGATATCGTCGCAGACGGCCGCGGTCCGGGAGAAGAAGTTGAAGCGAACCGAGGCGGCCAAGGAGGTCGGCAAGCAGATTGCCGGCAAGTCCAAGGAACTGGGAATCAAGCAGGTTGTCTTCGACCGGGCCGGCTATCGCTATCACGGCCGCGTCAAGGCACTGGCTGACGGCGCGCGCGAGGGAGGTCTGGAGTTTTGATGCAGCAACAAGCACGGAGCGCCACGCTCGAGCCCGAACTGATTGAACGTGTCATCAGCATCAAGCGCGTGTCCAAGGTCATGAAAGGGGGCAAGCGGATGAGGCTCTCCGCTTCGGTCGTTGTCGGCGACGGCAAGGGCATGGTCGGTCTGGGCCACGGCAAGGCCGCCGAAGTGGCGGTCGCCGTACGCAAGGCCACGACCCGGGCGCGCAAGGACATGGTCCGGGTCTCCATAGCCGGCCATACGATTCCACACGAGACCAACGGCAAATTCGGGGCCAGCCGGGTACTGGTGAAGCCGGCGGCGCGCGGCACCGGTCTGATCGCCTGTCCGCAGGTGCGGGCTGTGCTGGAAGCGGCCGGACTCTCCGACGGGCTGTCGAAGTCGCTCGGCTCACGCAATGCGTACAACACGGCCCGGGCGACGATTGTTGCGCTGCAGCAGTTGCGGACAATCGAGCAGGTGGCGGCGGCCAGGAACAAGCCGGTCAGCCACATGGCCAGGAAGCAGGCAGAGCATGAAACAGCTGAAAGTCACGCTGGCTAAGAGTCTGATAGATCAGAAGCAGCCGTTGAAGCGGACGGCGCGCGCCCTCGGCCTGCGTCGGATTGGAGCTACGAGGGTTCACGATGATACCCCGGTAATCAGGGGAATGATATTCCAGGTCAAGCACCTTCTGAAAGTGGAGGAGCTGTGAAGCTCGCAGGTCTCAAGCCCGAACCGGGCTCGACCAAGCGGAAGAAGCGGATCGGGCGCGGTCCCGGTTCCGGCCACGGCAAGACTTCCGGCCGCGGCCACACCGGCGCCGGCCAGCATTCGGCGCCCAGGCACGACGCGCGGTTCGAGGGTGGTCAGATGCCTTTCTACCGGCGCATTCCGAAGCGCGGTTTCGTGAACCCGACCCGCAAGGAGTATGCTGCGGTCAATATCGGCGACCTGGCAGAGCTGGATGCCGCGGTCGTGACGATCGAGCTGCTGCGCGAACGTGGTCTGGTCGGCAGGAGCGAATCTGTGAAAATCCTTGGCGGCGGTGAACTCGGCCGGGCATTATCGGTCACGGCCCACGCTTTCTCTAAGACGGCCCGCGAGAAGATCGAGAAGGCTGGAGGCAAGGCAGTGACACAGAACGCATCACGCAAGACGCCTGACGCCGGAAGCGAAGGGCGCGGAGCGTAGTGCGTCCAGCATAGAGCGTCCATGACCAGTTCGTTCGGCAGCATATTCAAGATTCCGGACCTGCGCCGGAAGATAATCTTCACGCTGGCGATGGTCGTGGTCTACCGCCTCGGCAGTCACATTCCCACCCCGGGCATCAACGCCCACGCACTCGCCTACATGCTCGGCCAGATGCGCGGAACGGTGTTTGGGCTGTACGACATATTCGTCGGCGGCGCGCTCTCCCGGGCGTCGGTCTTCGCGCTCGGGATCATGCCCTACATCTCCGCATCCATCGTGTTTCAGTTGCTCGGGTCGGTCTTCCCCTACCTTGAGCGGCTGCAGCGCGAGGAGGAGGGCCGGAAGAAGGTCAACCAGTACACCCGTTATGCGACCGTGGCCCTCGCCATCATCCAGTCGTCGACCATCGCCATCTATCTTGAGAGCCAGCCGGCAACCCAGTTCGGTCCGATCGTCATGCAGTCCGGCTTCTTCTTCCGGGTCATGACCATCATGACCCTGACCGCCGGTACAATTCTCGCGATGTGGCTGGGCGAGCAGATCACTGACCGGGGCATCGGCAACGGCATTTCGTTTCTGATCTTCGTCGGCTGTCTGGACAGCACGCCCCAGGATATCGGACGGACGATCGCAATGGTGCGGGCCGGCGAGATCTCGTGGCTGGCGCTCGTGCTGCTGGCCGCGGTTATCTTTGCCGTCTATGCCGGAGTTGTCCTGCTGACGATGGCCGTGCTCAAGATACCGGTTGTCTACCAGGGCAGGGTCGTAGGTCGTCAGATGTACCGCGAGCACCGTACGCACCTGCCGATCAGAGTCTGGACTGCGGGCGTGATCCCCATCATCTTTGCGCAGTCGCTCGTGGTTTTTCCTTCGACCTTTGCTCAGTTCATCAAAGCTCCCTGGCTCCAGTCGATGCAGCGCATCCTCAGCGCCGGCGGCTGGCTGTACGACCTGCTCTACGCGGCTCTGATTGTCTTCTTCACGTACTTCTACACTTCGGTCGTTTTCAACGCGCGGGACATAGCCGACAACCTGAGGAAATACGGCGGTGCCGTCCCGGGCAAGCAGGCCGGGGACAAGACGGCCGAGTATATCGACCGCAGCCTGAGCCTGATTACTCTGCCCGGCGCGGTGACGCTGGTGATAATCGCGCTGCTGCCCGCGTTCCTGATGAACTCGCTGCGCGTGCCCTTCTACTTCGGCGGCACGACGCTCATGATCATCGTCGGGGTCGCGCTCGACACCCTCCAGCAGATCGAAGCACACCTGGTAATGCGGCACTATGAAGGCCTGGTCAAGGGTGGAAAGTTCCAGGGCCGCAGGTTCGGATAATCCCCCGGAATACCCCCCGCTCGACAACGGTAGATTGAATGGGTGAGCCCGAGGCGCGGGCGAGCGACGTCGACCTTATCCACCGCGTCCAATCGGGCGACACCGAGGCTTTTGACGAACTGATGAAGAGGTATTCAGCCAGTGTTTATAAGGTCACTTATTCGCTCACGCGTAACCACGCGGATGCCGACGACCTGTCCCAGGAGACGTTCATCCGGGCATACCGGGCGATTTCCCGGTTTGACGAGCACTACCAGTTCTACACATGGGTACGCCGTATTGCCGTGAACCTCTGTTTCAACCACCTCAAACGGGCGAAGAAGTTCCGTTTCGTACCCCTGCCTATGGGGGATGGCGAGGCGGAGTCTGTCGACATCGCCGACCCGCAGCCGCCGGCGGCGGATTCCGGACTGCGCCGGGACCTGGACCAGGCACTTACAAAGCTGCCGGCCGACCAGCGGGCGGTCTTCGTCTTACGGGTAGACGAGGAGATGAGCTATGCTGAAATCAGCCAAGCGCTTGGCATTCCGGTCGGGACGGTTATGTCCCGCTTGAACCGGGCACGCGAGAAGTTGCGCGAGCTCCTGCAGGAGTACATGCCGGCAACATGAAACAGAAGTGCGATTCGATTCGGGAGTTGCTCGGCGCCTTTGCCGACGGCGAACTTGGGCCGGACCAGGCCGAGCAGGTCGTCGGCCATCTTGAGACCTGTGCAGGCTGTCGGCGCGAGCTCGACCAGATCAGAGGGCTGAGCCGGCTCGTTAAGAGCGTCGAACATCCACGGCTTGCCGATGACTACTGGGACTGGCAGAGTTCGCGCGTCTGGCGCGGAATCCGTGAACGGAAGCGCGTGCCCGAACCCCGGTACCGGCCCATGTTTGTGTGGCCCAAGCTGGCAGCGGCTGCGGCCGGCTTCGTCATTGTGTTGGTCGTGGTCCTGGCCGGGTGGCGGACGCTGCTGACGAGACCGGGCCAGGAGCGTCGCGTCGGGCCGAGCGGCGAGGCTCCTGCGGGGCTCCAGACAGCCGCACGGCCAGAGGCCACTACTCATGCCGGCGTGAAGCAGGCATCCCGCAATGCAAAAGAGCGGGCTGTCCAGCACGAGGCCGAGGGCAGGTCGGATGAGCTGGCCCACGCCCCGGCTGCGGAAAAGGTCGCCGGCACTGCGAAGGGCACCGCAGTCGCTGCCAAGCCTGCCGCAGGGCCGTCGCGTCCGGTCGGGCGCAGTACGGGAGTCGCGGCCGAGGAGCGAGGCGACGAGCGTGCGTCAACTCCGCAGGCAGGACAACGCCCCCGCGTTGCCTCGGGCAAGAAGAGCCGCATCGTGTCCGGGCCGGTCCTCCTGGAATCGCCGACGCTGGCGGATGCCGACGTGACCGACACCGGCACCGTGCTTCTCAGCGTGAAGACCGACAGCGCCGGCCGGGTGGTGGGTGCGGTCGTGAGCCGCAGTTCCGGTTCGGCCAGACTCGACAGCCTGGCGGTGCGCCAGATGCGCCGGTCGCGCTTCAAGGCCGCGGTGAAGAACAACCGGAGTGTTCCGAGTTCGTTCGAGTACCCTTTCCGGGTTCACAAACGGCAGTCTTCGGTTCGGCCGCAGGAGCAGCAGAGACCTCAGGAGAAGCAGAAACAGAGGGAAGAGCAGAAACCGCAGCATCCGCCGAGCCAGCAAGGTCAACAGAACCAGTCCGTTGGAGATGACAAGTCCCAGAAACCGGACAGCGGCGGCAAGGATGCGCAGCTGAAGGAGAAGACCTCGAAATAGGTTCAGTCCGCAGCGGGCATTAGCGGTGGCACAGCCACCGCTTCTTGCCTGGGCAGGCTCTGTGGATGCGCCGACTTCGGGCACGGACACAAAGCTGCAGATTCTGCTCCTGTCCCGGCTCAGTGAAGCTCCTGCGTGACTGACGACGGTCACTGGCTGCTGTCACGACAAGACGACTCTGCCGCGGTTTGACAAAGCAGTACCGACCGTCTAGGATGACTCTCCATATGTCGTACATCAAGCACGTCAGAGATGAGCTGGAGAAGCGGAACAAGGCCGCGCAGATGGGCGGTGGGGAGCAGCCCATCGCCAAGCAGCACGCCGCCGGCAAGCTGACGGCACGCGAGCGCATCGACATCCTGCTGGACAAGGACAGCTTCGTGGAGTTGGACCGGCTCAGGGTGCACAACTGCAGCGACTTCGGCATGGAGAAGCGCCGAATTCCGGGCGACGCCGTGGTGACCGGACACGGTCGCATTCATGGCCGGCCGGTGGCGGTATTCTCCCAGGATTTTACGGTGTTCGGCGGCACGCTGTCGCGAGTGTTCGGGGAGAAGGTCTGCAAGGTGATGGACATGGCGGTACGGAACGGGATGCCAGTCATCGGGCTCAACGACTCAGGCGGGGCGAGGATTCAGGAAGGAGTGGATAGCCTCGGCGCGTATGCCGATATCTTTCTGCGCAATACACTGGCCTCGGGCGTCGTCCCGCAGATATCCGTCGTGCTCGGGCCGTGCGCGGGCGGGGCCGTCTACTCGCCGGCACTCACCGATTTCATTGTCATGTCCGAACGGACGAGCTACATGTTCATTACCGGGCCCGAGGTCATCAAGTCCGTGACCAAGGAAGAGGTGAGCAAAGAGAGGCTGGGCGGGGCCGAGACGCACAACGAGACTTCGGGCGTGGCCCATTTCAAGGCGATTGACGACAAGGATGCGCTGGAGATGTGCCGCAAGCTGCTCTCGTATCTGCCACAATCGAACCGCGAGAAGCCGCCGTCCGCGACCACGCGCGACCTCCCGGGCCGGTCGTGCGAGGGCATAGCCGAGATCATACCGGACGACACCCGCAAGCCGTACGATATGACCCAGATAATCCACAAGGTCGTTGACCAAGGCAGCTTCTTCGAGGTGCAGAAGTTCTGGGCGCGGAACATCGTCATCGGGTTCGCGCGGATGAATGGCGAGGTTATCGGCATCGTGGCGAACCAGCCGAAGTTCCTTGCCGGTTGTCTCGACATCGATGCATCGTGCAAGGCAGGCAGATTCGTGCGGTTCCTCGACTGCTTCAACATCCCGATTCTGACCTTCGTGGACGTGCCGGGGTTCCTGCCCGGTACCAACCAGGAGTACGGCGGAATCATCCGGCACGGGGCCAAGCTGCTATATGCCTTCTGTGAAGCGACCGTGCCGAAGGTGACGATTATCACGCGCCGGGCATACGGCGGGGCGTATGACGTCATGTCGTCCAAGCATATCCGTGGGGACTTCAACTTCGCATGGCCGACCGCAGAGATTGCGGTGATGGGCTCAGACGGCGCGGTGAACATCATCCATCGGAAAAAGATCGCCGAGTCGGCCGACCCGGAGGCTACGCGTAAGAGGCTGGTCGAGGACTACGAAGAGACGTTCGGGAATCCGTTCAAGGCGGCGGAGCTTGGGTTTGTGGATGAGGTGATTGAGTTCGAGGATACGCGGCGGCGAGTCGGAGAGTCGTTCCGGATACTCAGAGACAAGCAGGCGTCGAATCCGCCGAGGAAACACGGGAATATCCCGCTGTAGGAAATGACGAAGTCCGAAGCCCGAATGACGAATGACGAGGCGGTCGGATAGGACTACCCGCAGATTACGCAGATGACGCAGATTCGGTCTGAGGGCTCCAGATTCCTTCGCCCCTTGAGGAGAGGGTGGCGTTAAGGGGAGGATCATGACCTTGGCGTGCAGTCGCGCAGTATCAAAGGAGGCTCTGTGAGAATCGTAGCGTATGTCCTGCTTGTTGCATTGTTGTCTGTGGCATGCGCTTCGGTGAAGACTGCGCCCGGACCAAATGTGGCGAATCCATCCTTGCGGGCCACATTGCTCAAGATGGAGGCGGCGGACCAGAAGGTCCGGATGCAGGCTCTAGCGCAGTTCAAGAAGACAGGCGACCAAATGACCATCCCGATGCTCTGGATATTATGGAGGATGAACTCGGTCGACAAGACGAACACCAAACGCATGCGCGGCATCGTCGACAAGTACGGCTGGCCTGGCAAGACGCTGGTCGGAACTGACGGTGCTGGGGCCGCCTTCTTGCTGGTCCAGCACGCCGACCGGGATACGCCGTTTCAGAAGAAGTGTCTGCCGCTGTTGCAGAAGGCAGCCGAAGAAGGGGAAGCATCCAAGTCGGACATGGCCTATCTCACTGACCGAATCCGCGTGGCGGACGGCCAGAAGCAGCTCTATGGAACACAGTGCAGTTGGAAGGATACTGTGGTCGAGATGGACCCGATTGAAGATAGCCTCCACGTGGACGAGCGTCGTGCCGAAGTCGGACTCGAACCTCTGGACGTCTACATGAGAGCCACCAAGTTCGCCATACGACACGCCAGTTCGATGAATCCCGGGAGCCCGGTCTACGACTCGCTGAAGGAGATATACGGGCCGTACTTCAAAGACGAGGATTCCCTGAAGAAGTGACGAGGCCCGGAGAGCGAATGACGAAGCAGGAATGAGCCACGTGAATCCGGACTTGGGAAGGCTTGTTGAGAAGTGGGAGCAAGAGGCCGTAGCGCCGATACTTAAGAAGGCGCCGGAGCGGGCGGAGGCGACGGAGACGGTTTCTGGTCTGCCGCTGAAGCGGGCGTACACGCCCGAGGATTGGGGCGAAGCGAACTACCCCGAGCAACTCGGGATGCCGGGCCAGTTTCCTTTCACGCGCGGCGTTCAGCCGACCATGTATCGCTCCCGATTCTGGACCATGCGCCAGTATGCCGGGTTCGGGTCCGCCGAGGACACGAACAAGCGTTACCACTATCTGCTGAACCAGGGTCAGACCGGGTTGTCGGTTGCATTCGACCTGCCGACCCAGATGGGCTATGACTCGGATTCGGCGATGGCCAAAGGCGAGGTCGGCAAGGTCGGCGTCGCTATCTCGTCGCTTGAGGATATGGAGACGCTGTTCGCCGGAATCCCGCTGGACAAGGTTTCGACCTCGATGACCATCAATGCCACTGCCGGTATCCTGCTTGCCATGTATTGCGCGGTCGCGGAGAAGCAGGGCAAGAGCATCGCGGGCCTGCAGGGCACAATACAGAATGACATTCTGAAGGAGTACGTGGCGCGCGGGACGTACATCTACCCGCCAAGGCCGTCGTTGCGGCTTGTAACCGACATCATCGCGTGGTGCGCGGAGAACGTGCCGAAGTGGAACACGGTCAGCGTGTCCGGGTATCATATGCGCGAGGCAGGCGCGACCGCCGTCCAGGAAGTGGCCTTCACAATCGCGGACGGGCTTGAGTACATCAAGGCTGCGTTGAGCGCGGGCCTGCAGATAGACAAGTTCGCGCCGAGGCTCTCTTTCTTTTTCGCGGCGCACTCGAACATCCTTGAGGAGGTGGCGAAGTTCAGAGCCGCGCGCAGGCTGTGGGCGCGGTTGCTGCGGGAGCGGTGGAACGCTTCGGACGAGTCGTGCAAGCTCAGGCTCCACACTCAGACCGGCGGTGTGACCCTGACCGCACAGCAGCCGGAGAACAACGTTGTCCGGGTCGCGTTTCAGGCGCTGGCCGCGGCTCTGGGCGGAACGCAGAGCCTGCATACGAACTCGCGGGACGAGGCGCTGTCCCTGCCGAGCGAGGAGTCGGTGCTGATTGCCCTACGAACCCAGCAGATTGTCGCGCACGAGTCCGGGGTCGCAGATACGGTTGACCCTTTGGCCGGGTCGTATGCGGTCGAGTCCCTGACCGATGAGATTGAGAAGCGGGCCCGGGTGTCGATTGAGAAGGTCGAGCAGATGGGCGGTGTGGTGTCCGCCATCGAGCAGGGATTCATGCAGAGCGAGATTGCCGACAGCGCGTACAAGTACCAGCAGGCGGTAGAGAAGAAGCAGAGGATAGTGGTAGGCGTAAACAAATACGAACAAGGGATAGAGGGACAAAGGGATGAAGGGATAGAGGGGAAGCTGCTGAAGGTAGACCCGGAGCTGGGCAAGCGAAGGGCAGCAGAACTGGCGGCCTACAGACAGAAGAGGGACGGAGCCAGGCTGAGCATCGCCATCTCGGACCTGCGCGACACGGCCAAAGGAACCGCCAACCTGATGGCACCGGTTGTGACTGCGGTACGGGCAGGGGCAACCGTCGGCGAAGTGTCGGACGCGCTCAGGACCGTCTTTGGAGAGTATGACCGCCTTCGCTAGGAGAGTGCCATGGTGAAGAAGGTCTCACACATTGCCGTTGCCGTGCAGAATGTGGACGAAGCCGCCAGGTTCTACGAGGAGAAACTCGGACTTAAGCTCGTCGGCCGGGAGGACGTTGCCGGGTCGAGGGTTACGGTTGGCTTCATCCCGGTCGGGGAGACGCGCATAGAACTTGTGCAGCCGGCGGCACCGGATTCACCCATCACCAGGTTTCTTGAGACGCGCGGGCCGGGACTACAGCATATCTGCTTTGAGGTGGATGACGTGGCCGCTGAACTGAAGCGGCTGGACTCGGAAGGCGTGCGGCTGATAGACAAAGTGCCGCACCCGGGCGCGCATGGCACAATGGTCGGGTTCATCCATCCCGCGGCGACGGGCGGCGTGCTGGTGGAATTGAGCCAGCAGATCGAGCAGCCAGGAGCTGAGTAGGTGGCTGTAGAATTCAAGGACTACTACGAGGTCCTTGGTGTTCCCAAGGACGCGGACGAGAAGGCGATTAAGGTGGCCTACCGGAAGCTGGCACGTAAGCATCACCCAGATGTGAACCCGACAAACAAGGCAGAGGCTGAAAGCAGGTTCAAGGAGATCAACGAAGCCTACGAGGTTCTCTCCGACAAGGACAAGCGGGCCAAGTATGACCAGTTCGGTGCCGACTGGCAGCGTGCCCAGCAGTCGGGTCAGACCGGTGACTTCGACTGGAGCAGGTACCAGGCCGGGCAACAGCAGGGCGGATACACGAGATACACGACCGAAGACCTGCAGGACCTGTTTGGCGAGGGCGCGCCTTTCTCGGACTTCTTCACGCACCTCTTCGGGGCCGAAGCCGCGCAGGCTCAACCGCGCGCAGCGCGCGGACGTGACATCGAGCAGCCCGTGACCGTTACCCTGGCCGAGGCATACAAGGGCACTGTTCGCAGGCTCAAGCGCGCGGACGGGCCGACAATCGAGGTGAAGATCCCGCCGGGAGTCGACAATGGGTCACGGATGCGAGTGAAGGGTCAAGGCATGACCGGCAGGCGGGGACAACCCGGTGACCTCTGGCTTGTGATTAGTGTCGAGGCTGACCCACGATTCGTCCGCGAGGGCAATGACCTGCACACACGGGTCCAGGTTCTGCTCTATGCTGCCATGCTGGGCGGTGAGGTTACCGTCCCGCTACTCGAGGGCAAGGCGCGGCTTCGGATACCGGCGGAGACACAGCCGGGATCTGAACTCCGGCTCAAGGGCCAGGGGATGCCGGTCTACGGCGACACCGGCATACGGGGCAACCTCTATGTCGCGATTGATGTTCGGCTACCCACTCGGCTCTCCGAGAAGGAGCGGGCGCTACTCAAGGAACTTGCCGGAATGCGGCCCGAGGAGAAGTGATGCCGGGATACGAGGTCCATGTGCTGGTCGAGATAACTGGTCTCGACGAGCTTGTCATCGTCGAGTGCGTACAGCGTGAAGTGATTCACGCCACGACGGCAGAGGCGGGCCGGCTGTTGCTCGAGGACGAGGACATCGCCCGGCTGCGCCGGGTCCGTCGGCTGATGGCCGATTTCGACATCGGGCTAGACGCGGTCGAGTTGATACTCGAACTGCAGGATGAGATTGTCCGGCTCAAGGGCCGAACTCCCGAATCTGGTGGAATATAGGAGAAGTCTAATACTTGCTCGGAGCAAAACACTAGTTTAGGCAAAGCATAACTCCAAGGAGAGTATCCAAATGGCGTTGAGAGGAAGCAAAACCGAGAAGAACCTGCTGGCGGCCTTCGCGGGCGAGTCGCAGGCGCGTAACCGCTACACATACTTTGCGGGCCAGGCGAAGAAGGAAGACCTGGTGCAGATTTCCCTCATATTCGAGGAGACCGCCAACCAGGAGAAGGAACACGCGAAGCGTTTCTTCAAGTTCCTGGAGGGTGGTGACGTAGTGGTTCAGGCCGCCTTTCCGGCGGGCAGGATCGGCACCACGGTCGAGAATCTGAAGGCGGCAGCGGCGGGCGAGATGCATGAGTGGGGGACACTGTACCCTGATTTCGCAAAGACGGCTGAGCAGGAGGGATTCGCGGATGTCGCGGCAGTGTTTCGCAACATCGGCGTGGCTGAGAAGCAGCATGAGAAGCGCTATAAGGAGTTGGCTGCGAACCTGGAGGCGGGCCGGGTGTTCAAGCGCGCAAACAAGGTGGTCTGGCGCTGCTTGAATTGCGGCTACCTGCACGAAGGTCCGGAAGCCCCGGAACAGTGCCCGGCGTGCGCGCACCCTCAGGCCTATTTCGAGCTGCTGGGCGAGAACTGGTGAGAGCAGTGCCGTGGCTGGCGCTGACAGCGGTGCTCGCTTGCAGTGCCGGCCCGGTTAGCCAAACCCGGGACAAGGAGAAGCCAATGACAGAGCGTGCTGGAGCAGTGATTCTCGGTGGCAGACCGGCAACACTGCTGGGGAATGAACTCAAGGCAGGAGATGCTGCCCCGGACTTCACGGCGGTCGGCAACGACATGAAGCCGGTGAGGCTGGCGGATTTCAGGGGTAAGGTAGTCGCAATCTCGGCAGTGCCGTCGCTGGACACACCGATCTGCGACATGGAGACGCGCCGCTTCAACGCCGAAGCTGCGAACCTGGGTTCGGACGTCGTAATACTGACGGTGAGCATGGACCTGCCGTTTGCCCAGAAGCGGTGGTGCGGTGCTGCCGGCGTGGACCGGGTAATCACGGTATCCGACCACCGCGACGCATCGTTCGGGACCGCCTACGGGGTGCTGATCAAAGACGTCCGGTTGCTGGCCCGTGCCGTCTTTGTTGTCGACCGGCAGGGCGTAATCCGCTACACGCAGCTGGTCAAAGAGACCGGCACCGAGCCGGACTACGCTCCGGTGCTCGAGGCCGTGAAGGGACTGCAGTGACATCGGGTCTGGGAAAGGACAATCGATGACGGCAAGGCAGCAGGTTTACAGCTGCAGCGTCTGCGGGCAGATTGTGGCCGTGGTTCACCAAGGCGGTGGAAGGCTGGTATGTTGCGGCAAGCCGATGATGCTGGCCGGAGAGGAAGCGGCGGGGGCGGCTGAGGCCCGGCGCACGGTCAGGCAGGAGCCGGTCGCCGTGAAGTCGGTCCCGGCCACAGCTCCGCACTGGCAGTGCAGCAAGTGTCACTATGTCATCCAGGCGGGACAGCCGCCGGAAACATGTCCGTCGTGCCACGAGCACTGTCAGTTCACGGACGTGACGTGCTACATACCGGAGTGCGGGTTTGCCGGGATGGATACCCGGCTTGTCGGTTAGTGACAGACATGTTTGACTGAGGAGGAAGCTGATATGGCAAAGCGTATGGAAGTGTACCGGTGTGAGGTGTGCGGGAATATCGTCGAAGTCCTGGATGGCGGCGCCGGGCAACTGGTATGCTGCGGCAAGCCGATGAAGCTGCTGGTCGAGAACACCACCGATGCGGCAAAAGAGAAGCACGTCCCCGTGATTGAGAAGGTCGCCGGCGGCTACATGGTGAAGGTCGGCAGCGTGCCCCATCCGATGGAGGAGAAGCATTTCGTCGAGTGGATCGAGCTCGTGGCCGATGACAAAGCATACCGGCAGTTCCTGAGCCCGGGGCAGGCGCCGGAGGCGACGTTCTCGGTGGAGGCGAAGACTGTCTTCGCTCGCGAGTACTGCAACATCCACGGGCTCTGGAAAGGAGCATGAGCATGATCCCCAAGAAGATCGAAGAGGCCTTTGGCGAGCAGATAAAGCACGAGCTTGAATCTGCATACATCTACCTGTCGATGGCCGCTTACTTTGACGCGGAGGGGTTTGCCGGCATGGGCGCGTGGATGCGGGCACAGGTGCAGGAAGAGCAGACCCACGCGATGCGGTTCTACAAGCACATCGTCGAGCGTGGCGGGCACGTGAAGCTCCACCCACTGGCGATGCCACCGCAGGACTGGAAGTCGCCGCTTGCCGCATTCGAGGCAGCGTACGAACACGAGCTGTTCATCACCGCCAAGATCGACGGACTGGTCAAGCTGGCCCAGGCCGAAGGCGACCACGGGTCTGCGACGATGCTTCAGTGGTTTGTGGACGAGCAGGTCGAAGAAGAGGCCAATTCGTCCAAGGTCGTGCAGGACCTGAAGCTGGTCGGGAACGATGGCCGGGGCATCCTGATGCTCGACCGCGAGTTGGGCACGCGGACGTTCGTGCTGGCGCCTGAGTTGTCCGCGCTCTACGCAATGGGCGCGGCAGCAGGAGCATAGCCCGTCACTTCCAGAAGGATCATGAGCGACCAGGGTTTCTCGGCCGTAAGGGTCAGCGAGCACGTCTGGTGGGTAGGTGCGATCGACTGGGGTATCCGTAACTTCCACGGTTACTCGACCCAGCGCGGCTCGACCTACAACGCCTACCTCGTGATGGGCGACTACCCGGTGTTGATCGACACCGTGAAAGCTCCGTTCCGGGACGAGATGCTGGCGCGAGTCGCGTCGGTTGTGAACCCGACCGATATCAAGGCTATCATCTCGCTACATGCGGAGATGGACCATTCCGGGGCCCTGCCGCAGGTGATTGACGTCATCAAGCCGGACAAGGTCTATGCCTCCCAGATGGGCGTGAAGAACCTGCGCGACCAGTTACACGACCGGCATGACATTACCGCCGTGAAGGACGCCGAGGTGCTCAACCTCGGCGGGCTGTCGTTTACTTTTCTCGAGACTCGGATGCTGCACTGGCCGGACTCGATGATATCGTACCTGCATGAGGACGAGCTGGTCTTCTCCCAGGACGCGTTCGGGATGCACCTCGCGACGCCGAAATTGTTCGCGGACGAAAGCGACCCGGCAGTGCTGCTGTACGAGGGCCGCAGGTATTATGCGAATATCCTGCTGCCGTACTCCGCGCTTGTCTTGAAGCTGCTGGAGCGCATCCAGTCGCTGGGCATCGGCATCAAGACGATTGCACCGGACCACGGGCCGGTATGGCGCAAAGACCTGGGTACTCTGCTCGGATGGTACGCGAAGTGGGCAACGCAGAAGCCGGAGAACCGCGCCGTGATTGCCTTCGACACGATGTGGCAGAGCACGGCCCTGATGGCGCGGGCCATCGCTGACGCGATTATGAGCGAAGGGGCCGATGTGAGCCTGCTGCCTCTGCATGGCAGCTCCCGGGCCGATGTGATGACCGAGTTGCTGTGCGCGGGCGCGTTCCTGGTCGGGTCGCCGACGATCAACAACGGCGTTTTTCCGACCGTCGCCGATGTCCTGACCTATGCCCGGGGGCTGAAGCCGAAGAACCTCATCGGCGCCGCCTTCGGTTCGTACGGCTGGAGCGGAGAGGCCTGCGCCCAAGTCGAGGAGTACTTCCGGAAGATGGGCGTTGAGTTGGCCGCGCCTTCGTTGAGGCTGAGGTTCGTGCCGGACGTGGGGGCGCTTGGCCAGTGCCGTGAGTTGGGCAAAGCAATCGCAGGGAAACTGCGTGAAAGGACCGAAGCATGATCGAGCAAGTGGGCACCAGCGACCACTGCAGTGTCGATCAGTCCAAGGTCGACTTCGCCGCGCTCAATACGGTCACCTATGGTCTGTATGTGGTGACGGCGCGCGACGGCGAGCGCCGGAACGGATGCGTCATCAACACCCTGGTTCAGGTTGCCCTGACCCCTTGCCAGGTTTCGGTCAGCATAAGCAAGGCCAACCTCACCCATGAGATGATAATGGAAACCGGCCGGTTCGCGGTCGCGGTGCTGGAGCGGGACACGCCGCTGACGTTCATCGGCACGTTCGGTTTCCGCACCGGCCGCGACTATGAGAAGTTCGCGCACGCCGGGTATCGCGAGGGCGTGACCGGCTGCCCGCTCCTGACCGAGCACACGCTGGCAGTCATCGAGGCGAAGGTCCGGACCGCGGTCGACTGCGGCTCGCACACCACGTTCGTCGCCGACGTTGTGGCAAGCGAGCTGGTCCGGCCGGGTCAGCCGTTGACCTATGCCTACTACCACCAGGTTAAAGGCGGCAAGACCGGCAAGAACGCACCGTCCTATACTGCGAGTACGGCGGCGAAGGAAATCCAGGTTCCCGAAAGGAGCAAGACTGTGAAGAAATATGTCTGTGAGGTTTGCGGCTATGTCTATGACCCTGCTGCAGGGGACCCGGACAACGGCGTCCCGGCCGGCACGCCGTTTGAGAAGCTGCCGGCTGACTGGGTCTGCCCGGTCTGCGGTGCAGGCAAGGACCAGTTCGCGGCGGAGGCGTAGCACGAGCGACGGAAAGGTCGGAATCAGGAAACCAGAAGTCAGGACGCAGAAGTGAGGAAGCGGAACTAGAAGAGAGCTACTGAGCTTTGCGCTGCAGCCGCCGCGGGACGTACTCGGGCGGTTGTTTTGCCTTCACAGTGCGTTCGGTGATAATGCACTCCTCAACGTCCGGGCGTGAGGGCAGGTCGAACATGATGTTCAGCATCGTCTCTTCGAGGACTGCGCGCAGGGCGCGGGCGCCGGTTTTGCGCGCCGCGGCGAGTTCCGCGACCGCGCCCAGTGCTTCCGGCGTGAACGTCAGTTTGACACCCTCCAGTTCGAAATAGAAAGCGAACTGGCGGGTGAGCGCGTTCCTGGGCTTGGTCAGTATGTCGACCAGCGCATCCCGGGAGAGGCTTTGCAGCCCGGCGATGACCGGCAACCGGCCAACGAGCTCCGGTATCAGCCCGTACTTCACGAGGTCGTCGGGTTCGACCAGCGGCAGGAGTTCGTCGCAGGTCCGCTGCCTCCGCTCAGCGATGTCGGCGCCGAACCCGAGCGTGCTTGAGCGGACGCGGTGTTCGACCACCCGTTCAAGGCCGTCAAACGTCCCGCCGCAGATGAACAGGATGTGGCGCGTGTCGATGGGGATGTACTGCTGCTCCGGGTGCTTCCTTCCGCCTTGCGGCGGAACGCTGGCGACCGTGCCTTCCAGGATCTTCAGCAGCGCCTGCTGGACCCCCTCGCCGGAGACGTCGCGGGTGATCGATGGAGAGTCGCTCTTTCGGCCCAGCTTGTCCATTTCGTCTAGGTAGATGATTCCGGTTTCGGCCCGGCGTACGTCGCCGCCGGCTGCCTGCAACAGGCGGAGCAGGATGTTCTCAACGTCCTCGCCGACATAACCGGCCTCGGTCAGCGGCGTGGCGTCCGAGATCGAAAATGGTACGTGAAGGAACCGGGCCAGCGTCTCGGCGATTAGGGTCTTGCCCACCCCGGTCGGCCCAATGAGCAGTATGTTGGACTTCTCCACTTCGATGTCGGTGCGAGGTGAGAAGACCCGCTTGTAGTGGTTGTAGACTGCCACCGAGATTACCTTCTTGGCATGTTCCTGCCCGATGACGTACTCGTCCAGGAAGGCTTTGATCTCGGCCGGTTTGGGCACGGAACGCGGCGGCTCCGGTGCGGCCGGGCCCTGCCCTTGGCTGAAGAGACCGGCAACGGTGCGGGCGCACCGTTCGCAGATGCGGCCGGTCCGGCCCTGAACCAGGTTGAACCCGGGGCCGGCCTCGGCGCCGCAGAACGAGCAGCGGCTGCGCACGGTGCGTCGCCGCTTCGGGCCTTCCGTCACTTGCGCTTCTCGATGACCTCGTCAATCAGGCCGTAGCCTCTGGCTTCTTCCGCGGACATGAAGAAGTTGCGGTCCGAATCCGCGACGATGCGCTCAAGCGGCTGGCCGGTATGCTTCGCAAGAATCCGCGACAGCTCTTCCTTGAGCTTCAGTATCTCGCGGGCGTGGATCTCGATGTCGGTCGCCTGGCCGGAGATGCCGTGGGCCGAAGGCTGGTGGATCATCACCCGCGCGTTGGGCAGGGCGAACCGCTTGCCCTTCTCGCCGGCCGCCAGGAGCAGCGCGGCAATCGACGCGGCCTCGCCGACGCAGGTGGTAGAGACTCTGGCTTTGATGTAGCGCATCGTGTCGTAGATCGCGAGTCCGGCCGAGACCACGCCGCCCGGCGAATTGACGTACAGGTTGATGTCCTTCTCCGAATCTTCGGCTTCGAGGAACAGCAACTGGGCGACCACAAGGTTAGCGACGTTGTCGTCGATCGGCGAGCCCAGGAAGATGATGCGTTCTTTGAGCAGCCGGGAGTAGATGTCGTAGGCACGCTCGCCCCGGCCGGTCTGTTCGATGACCATGGGAATCAACACGGGAACCTCCGTCTCATTTTCGATTGGCAATTGGCGATTGGTGATTGGCGACAGCCCGATATCTTGGTGTCTTTGTGTCCTGGTAGTGCACTCCGGTTCGGACCTGACGGTCCCGGCGGCTTCTCTATCAGGCGACATTGGCCTTGTCTACGACCAGCTTGAGGATCTTCTCGCGCAGGAGCTGGTTCTTGTAGACGGTGCTGCCGAGCATCGAACCCACTTCCTCAACCGGGCGTTTCGACTCCTCGGCCACCTCTTCGGCCTGCTGCTTCAACTCCTCTTCGGTGACCGTGATGCCTTCCTTCTCGGCAATCCGGGCGACGATGCAGTCGAACTTGGCCCACTTCTGCGCGACCGGCACGAGCTTCTCGCGGGTCGAGTTGTCCTCGGGCAGGTCGTACTGGGTGCGGAGCCGGTCGAGTGAGGATTCGACCCAGGACTCGGGCGGTTCGAACTGGTGCTCGGCGGTGAGGATGTCGAATGCCTGGTTCTTGAGGCCGTTCCGCTCCAGGCGCTTCCGGTCAACAAGGATCGACTCGTTGATCTCGATGCGGAGTTTGTCCATGCTCTCGAACCCGAGGTCAGTCGCGAACTCCTCGTTGATTTCAGGCAGGATGCGTTCCTTGACGTCGCGGACCGTGAACTCGCAGGTGAAGGTCTTGCCGGCGAGTGCATTGTCCGAATGGTCAGGGGGGAACGTGCTTGTCGCGGTCCGTTCGTCGCCGGGCCGGGTACCGACCAACGCCGTATTTGCCTCGGGCGTGTTCATCGGGTCGCCGAGCTCCATCATCACGTTCGATCGCGGCTTGCCGGCCTCGGCATCGCCGAGATAGGTCTTGTAGTCGACGACGACGAAGTCATGCTCCCGGGCCGGGCGGCTGACCGGCTTGAAGGTGGCGCATTTCTCGCGCAGTTCCTGCAGCCGGCGTTCGAACTCGGCCTCGAACCCGGTTGGCACCTGCCTCTTCAACGCGAGTCCGACGTACTCCTTCAGTTGAAAGTCCGGAATCGCCTCATAGGAGAGCTGGAACTTGATGGTCTTGTCCGGCGTTATCTCCATGTTGGTGAACCTGGGCTGATTGACCGGTTTTACTGAGTCGTCGGCCAGCACCTCTCGAATAGCGTCTTCGATCAGTTCCTCGGCCGCCGCACTCTGGAGCTTGTCGCCCAGGCGGCGTTCGAGGACTGCACGCGGGACCTTGCCCACGCGGAACCCCGGCACCACGGCCTTGGTCTGATACTCGACAAGGAGATCCTCGAGCTTCGTCCTCAGCCTCTCCGGCTCGATAGTAACGTCAATCTCGCGCAGCCACTCTTTCGGTGACCTCACTGTCTTCTCCAAATAGTACTCCTACACAAGGTCGAGGTTCAGGTTAGTGTCCAGGTTGCGGTCTGCACAAGGCTGTAGCTCAGGCCTCGACCTCTGCCTTTGCCTCAGCCTCAACCTTCTCATTGATCGCATGCGAGAGGGGGGAGTTGAACCCCCATCCGGTTAAGGACTGGATCCTAAATCCAGCGCGTATGCCAATTCCGCCACCCTCGCATGGCCGGTCAGTATAGCCAAGACCAATGGGCAAGTCAAAGAGGAAGGGGAAATGACTCACGCCAGGAGTGCACTACGGGCTTCGTGGCGGCGCGTGCGAGTCTACCAGCTCTTGCTGAGTTCGGCGGTCAGGCGGAGGTCGTTGTACTTGCCGTCGTCGCCTGAGTAGATGGCGTTGCTGACGCCGACTTTGCCGTCGCATATCTTCCAGACCGGGAAGGACGACGTGTAACGGGTGTCAATCCTCCGGGCCGTGCCGAACGTGCCGCCAACTGCGAGGCTGTGCGTCCACTTCTCGAACAGGGTGTAGGACGGCGACAGGTCGACATAGAGCCGATTGTCAGGTTCCGCGAGCATGGCGGTCGACCGGCTGTATCCGCAGGTTGCCGATAGCGAAAGCGGGGACTCGAACCCGAGTCCGTAGTTGACGCTCGCGTCCCAACTCGTGTTGTCAGCCGAGTCCGACACCGGGCCGCGAACGTCATTGTAGCTGAACGAGATTCCGGGCGAATGCGACACCTTGCCGGTCTGGAGGCTGTGGCCCGCGCTGACCGAGACTACGTTGCCAGCCGTCGTCCTCGTCGATGCCACGTTCGCCATCGAATCCAGGCTGTCGCTGCTCTGGGTGTATGGGTAGTAGCCTAGCTGCAGGTACGGCAGATTCGGGAATGTCAGCCCGAAGCTCGCCTCCCAGTTCGAGAACCGCGTCGTCGTACTCTTCAGCGTGAGCACACGAACCACTCTGCCGAGGCTGTCTTCCACCCCCTGCGTCAGCAGATTGTCGCGTTCACTCGTGTACGCGGCCGACACCGATACGGCATTGTCGAGGAAACTCCGCTCGATGCCTGCGCCGATGGCCATGTTGTCGTTGCGCAAACCCGGCGCGCCCAAGGACTGGTAGCCCGGCCCGACAAACTCGATCTTGCCGTGGACCTTCGTCTCCAGCACGTTCAGAGACGGCTTCACCTTGAATGCGTAGTCGAAGGAACTGGACATGCGTGGCTTGAGCGTGCTCGCTGCCCAGCCCGGCATCCAGTCCCACCCCTCGACCGGCAGCCGCTTGTCCCGTGTCAGTTCCGACCCGGCAACCTCAGATTCCAGCCGGAACGCTCCCTTGGCCAGGTCCAGATTGAACTCCGCACCCATAACGTAGTTCTCCTGGGGCCGCACGACCTCATAGGTATCGGTCGTGTCGTTTGGATTCGGCCGCCAGTTGCCCGCAGGCGGCGTCGTGTCGTCGCCCGCATACAGCGCGGTCAGGTAGAAGTGAGTTCCCTCCTTCTTGCCAAACCCGAACCGGCCCGAGTAGAGCATTCGTGCGTACGTGCCGGCAGTCGAGTCCGAGACCGGCACCCGGCGCTGGCTTCGGCCCGCGGCCGCGGTCGCGTACAGGTACCACGGCGTCAACTCCACCGCGCCGCCCAGCACCGGCGCGCCGGCCAACGTGTAGGGCGTCCACGACGGATTGCACGAGCCGAGCTCGAGGCTCTTGAACGACAGGGCAAGCCCGGACAAGTCGGCCTGCGACTCCAGCCACTGCTTCGGTTTCAGGAACAGCCGGTACTTGTCCAATTGCTGCCGGATTGGGTTCTCGTGCGTGCTCAGGAGCATGTCGAGACCGACAGGGAAACCGAAAAGCGACAGCACTGGGTTGATATTGAACCGCAGCTCCGGCCGCGGCTCAACCAGGCTGTCCCCGGTCACCCACCCATACTCGCCGTACATGCGGGCCGAACCCGTGAACTGCACCGGTCCCGCCAAGGCCGGACCGGCCAGAGACAGCAGGATGCAGAACCCCACCGCCGAGTAACTACGTCTGGTCATCCAATCCTCCTCACCGCCGACGGCGTGGATGGCAGGATCATTCCGCTCCGGAGCCTGACCTCATGGCCGATGTCGTCGGCCATGGACGACAGCCTGTTGTGACATGCCGGCCGCACATGCGCCCCGCTAATCATCCACCACCACTGTCTTCTCCGCGGCTGCCGTGCGCCCGCCATTGTCGGTGACGGTCAGCGAGACAACGAATTCACCGGGCTCGGGGTACATGTGGCTCACACTGACACCTTCTGCCTCGCCGCCGTCGCCGAACTCCCAGCGAAACCGCACGATTCGGCCGTCCGGGTCGGTCGAGCCGGAGGCGTCAAACCGGACCGGCTCACCCGCGGCCGTCGTGTCTGGGGATACGGTGAACTCGGCTGACGGCCTTGCGTTGGTGCTGACCTCGGTCCGTTCGGCCAAGGTCGCGCCGCCTTCGAAACGGACAAGCGCAGCTACCTCATACACCGCGCCCGGTTTGGCGCCTTGCGTGCTCCAAGATCGGCGCAGCGTGCGCGCCTGCCCCGGCTTCAGACCGGTGAAGGTCTCGTGCAGCTCCTCGATCACGTCCCCGCCCAGGCTGGCCACGAACACGCCGGCGCCGTCGAGCGCGCAGTTGCCGACACTCTCGACCCGGAACTCCATTTCTATGTCCGCACCCGGCCGGAACGGGTCCGGCCCCGCCCGGAACCCGCTGATTGTCGCGGCCGGGCGGCCGACCCGGAACCATGCCCGGTCCCGGTCCAGCTCGCGACCCGAGGCGTCGACGACCGAAACCCGCATCTCGAAATCGCCGACCGTGCTTCGGTCTGTGTTCCAGGTGAGGATCAGGGAATCCGCGGCCGCGAGTGTCAGTTTCTTCGAGGTGAGGCGCGCGACCCGGCGCTCGCCCCCGTACACGCCGGCCTCGACCGTCACCGCCTGCGCTGCCCCGATGTTGGCCAGGCCGAGCCTTACTTCCGCGGCCTCGCCCGGGACGAAGTCGGGCCGGGTTGCGCCGATGCTTGAGACCCTGACTCCGGTCTCGAAACCGTCAATGGCGAACTCGAAGCTGCGATGGAACACGCCGGCCCGCGCCTTCGGGTCATAGTGAAAGGGAAACGCCGACACCACGAGCACCGTGCCCCCGTCCGCGTTCTCCAGCAACTCCCAGCGGAACTGCTTCTCAGGGAAGTAGCCCGGGGTCATCGGCACCGGGTCCTCGCGGTACGCGTCGTGCCGCACGACTGGCGGCACGATGCCGGCCAGGGTCTCGGGCGCGGCCGCCTGCACCAGCCTCATCTCGCGCAGGCGGAACCCGGCCGGCAGGACCATTTCCCGGCGCGCGTAAGGAACCTGGGGGCGGCCCTCTTCCTCGAGCAGCAGCAGCTCGCCCGGTATCGTCACCTCGGTAACGCCGCCGTGCTCGGCAGTCACCGGGGGAGGGAACGACAGCTTCAGCTCCCGCGCCGGCTCCTGGCCCAGGGCAAACAACGCGGGCAGCAGCAACATTAGATGCTTCTTCATCGCCTACCTCCAGACCTGGAACTTCGGGTCGCCGTAGAGATTGAACTGGTTCACGAAGTAGATGTTGCCCTCGTGGCTGATGCCCGAGTTCAACGCCTCGGCCTGCATGTCAAACAGCACGTCGCCGATGCACCTGAACTTCTTCCAGTGCTTCCAGAACAAGCCGGTCATGCACTCGGTCATCCGCGAGTAAGCCATCACCTCGGTCGCGCCCAGGTAGGCGGCCGCGCCGTGGCGCAGGAAACTCTGGGGCAGCCTCTTCGCACCCTGGTACACGCCGGTCAGGCACGAGAACCCGACCACGACCGGCCGGCCGCTCAGGTTGACCGGGTCCACCGGCGCGTTCCACACCCCGCCCCACGTCCCGACGTTGCCGTGGCCTTCCCACACGATGACGTTCCGGCCCGCGGTCTTGGCCTTTGCCATCGCGTTGCGCTTGGCATATAGGTCGCCCGCCGCCACGTAGGTGTAGGAGAAGCCGTGGCCGCCCCGCGCAGTGCGTCCCTTCTGAATCCCCTCGGCCACGGTCAGGGCTTGGGCGATGTCGGAGGCCTTGCTCGAGCTCACGCCCTCGAACATCACCGCCCACGCGATTGCCACCTCGAGCGAGTTGATGAGCGAAATGTCCCTGTACTTCTTTCCGGTCAGCCAGAGCAGGCCGACCGCGTACTGCCACTCGGTCCGGTTCAGCAGGTAGGCCTTCAACGCCGAATCGGCCGGCGTACCGTTCTCGTACAGCCGGATGTGAATGGCCTCGCGCAACTGGTTCTGCTTCGTCTCGACGTACTCGGCGTGGGTGCGCTCGGTGCTGATGCCCTTGGCCTGCAGCACACCCCTCGCCTTTTCGATGTCTTTGACGTTCGGCTCCCAGGTACCGTCCGGCCCGCCCACGAGCCACGCCTTCTGCCCCGGGGTGGCGTTGTCCAGCGCGGTCTTGAGCGCGGGCAGGATGTCAGCCGGGCTGCCGGGCAGCCGGCCGACCCGCAGCTCGGGCCGCAGGTCGCCGGTCAGGTTCGCGTACGAGAAGTCGGAAGCGCGCACCTGCCCGCCGTTGTGCTCGACGTACCAGGTCGTGCTTGGCGTGAACGACTCGACAATGTCCGAACCGCCGACGATGAGCAGGTAGCCCCCGCCCCTGGCCCAGTCCGAACACATCTCCCGCCCCCACGCGCCTGTCGGCCGGAGCGCCAGCCTGGTGTCGGTCCGCCACCACGCCGAAGGCACGTAGCCGAGCACTCCTGACTTGCGCGATGCCAGTTCGGCCATCGCCGACAGCACGCTGTTCGCCTCGGCATCGACGAACTTGCCGAACAGCGTGCTCGGCTTCGTGACCAGCAGGTAGTCGGCCGAGCTCAGCGCGGCGCGAACCTGCGCATCGTCGCTCCAGGCCAGGTTCGGCGACTTGCCCACCCGGTTCGCACCGATGTCGCACGACACTTTTACCGACTCCCACAGCGTCCTCTGCGTCAACGCCGGCCCGCCCAACACCGGCACCGCCATGGTTATCGCGAAGAAACTCGCCCCGCCAGCCAGCTCCTTGCGCTTCACGGTCCAGAGGCATATCGTGCCTTCGCTCGATGTCATCAGGCTCTGCCACGTGTCGCTGCGCACCCACTGGAAACCGGTGTTGCGGACCTCGAGTTTGATGTTCTTTACCGCGGCTGCGCTCGTGTTGCGCACCTTGGTCGACACGAGAAAGAAGGAGCCGATACGGCCGACCGTGCGCGTCACCTCGAGCGGGCAATGCAGCACCATCTGCGGCCGCAACCCGAACTTGGAGAACCGCCGGTGCTCGCTGGCTATCGAACCGATGCCGCCGCCGAACTCGGCAATCACCTCCCAGGCATAGCGCTTGCTCTCCTCCAGCTTCCGGCCCGAGCTCGGGTAGCGCAGCGATGTGCCGCGGATATTGCCCCTCTCGAACCATGGCGGGTTCGAACGCAGGGCCTCCTCATCGCCCTGCCCGGCCAGCACCTCCGCGATGCGCAGCCGGTAGGTCACGCCACCGGCCAGATTGCGTGGCGGGGTCCACGAGAACACCGGTTCCTGCGTGATGCTGTCGCCCTGCCGCGGAGTCAGAAGCCGCGGCGGACCCATCGGTTTGACTTCGAAGCCGTTCGAGTCACCGACTCCGAACGGTTGCAGGATGAGCCTGAAGCTGTACGTGCCCTGCGGCAGCGTTCCCGTCCGCGTGACGAAGGCCTCGTAGCCGGACGCGGTTCTGGTCTGGTCCGCCGTCACGTTGCGGTAGCCGTAGACCCTCACTCCTCGGGTCAGCGAAAACGGCTTCGTTCTGGCCCAGAACACCTCGCCTCGTCCCTCGACGAGCACGGTCCCCTCGAACCATGCATCGCACGCGGTGTCAGAGGTGACTGTGGCCTTCCAGAGGTCCTCGATGCCGTACCGTCCTGGCGGCGGCACCTGCAGACGGACGGTCGGCGTGGCCGTTGCCACCGCCAACGGAATCGCGATCAGTACCGTCACCGCGAACAGGCTGCGTGGTGTCATCCTAGCTCCCTGCGGGCCTTGTCTGGCCCGCCCAGTTGTCTTCCGCTGCTCTTCAGACTGCTGACCTCTAGTAGTCAATTCTTGCTGTACGTCATGTCTGTCTGCCGGCAGACCGCAGCGGTCGGGCCGCGCTCCTCCGGCAGTGCGCAGGCTATTCTGCAACCTTCAGGCTCTGAGTCAAGATTCCCCTTCCGCCTTCGTTGTCGGTGACGGTCAACCTGACCTCGTACGTGCCCGGAAGTTCGAACCGGTGCCTTGCCTTCACACCCCGGGCCTCCGCGCCGTCGCCGAACTGCCAGCGATACTCCGCAATCCTGCCGTCGGAGTCGGTCGAGCCCGACGCATCGAACGCGACCTCCTTGCCCGTTACCGGCTGCTCCGTGGCCGACGTGAACGCCGCCTCAGGCATCCGGTTGGTGCTGAGTAGTACCTGCTGGCACGGGGTCGCGCCGCCCGTGTAGCTGACGTGGCCGATGGCATAATACACCGCGCCCTTCTCGGCCTGAACCGTGCTCCAGGTGTCGGACGCTGCAAGTGCCTGACCCGGTCCCAAGGCGGTGAACGGCCGGCGGGTCTGGCGGATGTTGTCCCCATCTCTCACGATTCTGAGTTCACACTCGCCGTCCAGCGCGCACGAGCCGGCATTCCTGAATCCGAGTCCGAGTAGAACACTATCGCCGATGCGGAACTGCTCGGGCGTAGCGGTGAAAGACGAGATGTCGCCTGCCGGCACACCCAGCCGGAAGTCAACCTGTCTGTGGTCGAGCAGGTTGCCGCCTCGGTGGCGCACGAATACCCCGACGCATTGGTCGCCCGCATTCCCGTCCGCCTGCCAGCCAATCCCAATCAACGTGTCTCCGGCCGGCAACAGCAGCCGCCGCGCAGGAATAGTAGCGTTCTGGCCCGGCACTCCCTTGGGTGCGACGTTCATGCTCACGAATACTTCCTTCGGTCTGCCGGCGTTCCTCAGCCTGGCCGTGACGGTTATCCGGCTGCGGGGGTGATATGCGAAGCTGTCGGTCTCCAGCCCGGTGATGCCGACGTCCGAGCGGACGTACTTCACCTCGAACTGATAGTCAGGGCAGAACGTCGCGGTACTGCTTGCCGGGTCATATCGGAAAGGATAGACCGACAGCACCAGGTCGTTGCCGCCCTCCGGGCTCTGCCAGAGCCTCCAGTCGAAGTCGCGCGCCGGATACGCGCCGGACTTCACTGCTACCTGAGACCGGAGGCTGTCGTCCACGACAACTGCCGGCAGCCTGAGCCCGGTCTGAGTCCGGCTCCTGCCTCGGCTTCTTAGTTTGACCGACTGCACCATGTAGCCAGGCGGATAGTTGACGGACTTGACGATGTAGGGGACCATCGGCCGGCCCTGCTCGATGACGAGCATCTGGCTGCCGTCGATGGAGACGTAGTCGATGCCCCCTCGTTGGGTCACCTGGTAATCGGGTATGGTGACGTCGACAATGACCGGAGGGTCGGCAGCAAGCACAGCCGCTGCCGTGGCGAGAACCGCCAGCTTCAGATGCTTCATGGCAGCCTCCTTTCGAACTTGGGGTCGCCATAGAGGTTGTACATCATCACGTAGCCCCGCCAGCCCTCGCGGAGCTTTCTTGTCTTGGCCGCGAAGAGAGCGTCGCCGATGCGGCAGTCTCTTGTCCAGTCCCGCCACATCTCGCGGCCGGTCATCTGCTCGTTGCAGCCGGTTGAAGACGGCTCGGTCGCGCCGATGTACACACCGGCGCGGTTTCGGAAGAACGCCTTGGCAATGCTCGGCGCGCCGCCGGTCTCGCGGTAGTCGCCGGTCTGACACGACCAGGCCATGATAACCGGCCGGGTCCGGCCGAAGCTGATCGGTTCAACCGGGCCGGCCACGCCGGGCCACTCGGCGATTGACCCGCACCAGCCACCCGGGTCGCCGTGTCCCAGGAACACGATGAGGTCCCGGTGTGGCAGCAGGCTGTCCTTTATCGCTTCGCAGCGCCGCTGTTCGGCCGCGCGCGAGTCAGCAAGGTACACGTAGGACTGGCCGTACCGGCCGCCGCGGCTGTCGTTCTCCGCCTGGACCGTCTCGGCCTCGGTCAGCGCCGACTCGATCATTGCTCTCGTGATGACCGTGCTGGCATAGGTTCGGTCCAGCAATACCGAGTCCTTGTTGATGCCGGGCGCGAGCAGACGTCTGGCCCAGAGCAGCCATGCGGCGAGCTGGGTCGCGTTGTAGCGCCGTTCCAGATAGTGATTGTCCCCGGCGTCAGCCCATTCGGCGCCGCGCGGCGGCCCGATGATGCGCAGCGCCTCAGCCAACTGCACCAACTCGGTCGTGTAGTAATCGGTATGGACGACGGCCACGCGCATGCCCTTGCTCGTCAGCGTCACGCGGCCGCTGTCGATGTACATCACCGACTTCTCCCACGTATCCTCGGGCCCGGAGATGAGCTCGGCGTGCGAGCCATCGTAGTCGGCGTCACCGGCATTCACCTCAAGTGCCGCCAGTATCGGCCGCCGCAGCTCGACGGCATCATCGCCGATGACTCGCCCGACCCTCAGCTCCGGCTGCTCGTCGCCTTCAAGGTCAGCGTAGGGATAGTCGGTGATGTGAATCACACTGCTGCCGTCGCCCGCGTCCCATGCGGAGACGATGTTCTCTTCTCCCACTATCAGCAGGTAAGCGAGATGCCCCATCCGTGCTCGCCACGCGCCGCCGGGCACGAGCAGGTTCTTCAGAGTCCAGCACCAGGCCCAGTCCGGCAGACAACCGAGCACGCCGTTCTTCTCCCTGGCTAGTTCGGCCATCGCGGAATAGAGAGCAGGTAGATTGCTGCGCGGCGGCACCTCGGCGAAGTAGAGCTTCTTCGGGTTTGTGGTAATCAGGTAGTCGGCTGCGGCCAGGGCCGAGTCGACAGGAGCGGCTATTGTGTCGGCCAGGCGGTCGAACGAGTGCGAATAACGCCTGTCTCCCACCCGATAAGAAACCGAGAGCGCCGCGCCGATAACCGGCGTCACCGTACCCACGCCATGGTAGAGCGCCGGGACGAGATAGCACTTGACCCGCTGCGCCCGGCCGTCGCGTAGCGAGCCCATGTCCACGTCAACACGGCTGGCCTTGGCCCAGGCGTCCGGCATCGACAGCTCGCAGGCAACCGTCCCACCGAGCGGCCCGGATGTACCCACACCATGGTGGCACTTGTTTATGTACTGGAAGCCCTGGCTGCGCTCGCTTACCGTGACTTCGCTGAGGTTGAGCCCGGACCGGTTCTCGATGGTGAGTGTGGCCGTGAAGTAGTTGCCGTGGCGCTCGACTGCTCTTGAAACCCGCAGCGGGGCCGGCAACGGCACTCGCGGGCCGGTCGTGATGCCGGCGGTGAACTTCCAGATTTCACTTTCGGAGATGGTCCGGCCGTCGGAATCCAGCATGCGCACCTGCCAGGCGTATTGCCTGCCGGCGGCAAATGCCCGGCCCGCCACTGGATAGCGCAGCGACTGCCCGGCCAGCTCTTTTCCTTCGTACCATAGCTGGTTCGCGCCGATGGCCTCCTCTGCGGTTTGGCCGGGGAGCACCTCTGCGACCCTCAACACGTACCTCACACCGGGCAGGGCCGGCGCGGGTGGAGTCCAATTGAACATCGGGTACTTCTCCTGAACGGGCAGCTTCGCGCCGTCGGCCGGTGCGATGAGCCGCGGCGGGCCGGTCGGCTTCACCTCGAACCCGTTCGAGTCGCCGACCCCGAACGGCTCGAGGATGAGCTTGAAACTGTACCTGCCCTGCGGCAGAGTACCCTGCCGCGTGACGAAGGCCTCGTAACCCGGCGTGGTCTGACTCTTGTCTATCACCACGCCGCCGTAGCCATAGAGCTTCGTACCGCGCGTCAGCATGAACGGCTTGGTCTTGGCCCAGAAGACCTGGCCGTGGTTCTCTTCGTAGACGAACCCTTCGAACCACGCATCGCACGCAGTGTCCGAAGTCACGGCTGCCTTCCATAGGTCCTCGATGCCCCAGCGCCCCGGCGGCGGGGCCTGCAGGCGTACACTCGGCGTGGCTGTCGCAACAACCAGCGGAACTGCGGCCGCCATGGCCGCGAGCAGGAATCGGTGCCTCATTCAGCCTCCTTTGGAGGCCTGGCGCGACCGTGCGCAGCAACCAGCGCCGGCTGCGCCGGCTCCAGCTTGCAGTGCCCGCGTGTCCACCCCGCGGGCCCTTCCTGAAATCACATCAGTTATACGCAGGCAAAGACGCCTGTCAACCAAAACCCCGGTGACAGAGCCGCCGAGGCCAGTCGAACGGGACGGTCTGTTCGGCACCGAGGTCAGAGCGCGGGCGGGTCAGATGGCCGGCAGGTGGCCAGGAGACGGCGGGCGATTCCTAGCTATTCAGTTCTCAGGACCCCCTTTGCACTGCCACTGAGGCCAGTTGTCTGCTTTGTGACGATTGTTCTCCCACTGAAGGGGCTGGAGGTTTGTGACGTCGTCGGGCCCGCCCTGTGCTACGGGCTGGATGTGGTCAATCTCCCAACCCTGCACCGTCTCGGTGCCGTACGAGTACCTCTGGATGGGCGCCCCGCACACGTCCCTCCGGTGAGCGGCGAGGGGATGGGGAGGGTCAGGCCGGCCCTTGCTCCACACCGCCTCGACCACGTCTTCCGGGAAACCGTCGCCACTGACGGTAGTGCCGAATCGTCTGAGAATGTGTACCTCCCGGTATACTCTGCGTAGGCCTGCAAGCCATTCTAGAAACCGTCGAGACGGATGTCAAGCGGACAGATCGCCGCCAAGGGGCACGGCGATGACGGATAGTCCAGAAGTCAGAGGCCAGACGTCAGAATGCAGAGGCTCCAGATTCCCTTGGTGACTTGGTGGTAGGACTCCGGGTCGTCCCGGCCGACTTCGGTCAGTCGGACGCAGTTTGCGCTACGTGGCCGACTCGGGCCTGGCGCAGACAAACGTGTCGCAGACAGGCGGAGCCGGCGCTTCACCGGACGGCTTGAACTGCTTGAGCGTGACCAGAAACCCCTGCTTTGCGAGCAAGGCGACCCACGTGGCCCGTGGGAACAGTCCCAGAACGTGACGGTCGTACTCCACCCGGATCCCGGCCGCGTCGCTCAGGATGTAAGCGAAGTCGGTGACGATGCTCGTGTCGTTCGGATCCGGGTCGCGCGTCCACTCCAGATACCGCATGCTTCGGAGCATACGGTCGTGGCCGCCGTGGCTGGTCTCGGGCCGGAACGTCTCGCGGACGTACGTCGGGCAGAAGAGCGCGGCCCCGCCCGGCCGGCAATGCATCCAGGCGGTCTCGATTGCCCGGCCAAGGTCGGCTTCCGTGGTCATATAGTCGACTGCGTCGTGGACGAAGACGGCGTCAAACCCACGGCCCAGCCGTACCTCACGCATGTCCCCATGGATGTGCTCGCACTCCGGGTTCAGATTCCGGCTAACTCGCAGCATGGCCGGAGCCACGTCAACCAGGGTCAGCTCGAAGTGCGTCTTCAGGTGCGACGCATTGTTGCCGCCGCCCGAGCCGAGCTCGAGCACGGTTCGGAGCGGCGGCCGGCCGGCCTTGAACAGGCACTGACGGTAGAACTCCGCCTCCTCGGCGTAGTCGTCCGGGCTTGAAAGCAGGGGCCACCACGGCGCGATGTCCGTGTAGAGCCGCGGCTGCGTTGTATCGGTACTGCTCTCCGCCATCACGCGATTCTAAGACCCGTTGGCGACGGAGTCAATGCCGAAGAGAGAGAGACTGGCGATCGGCGGTCAGCCGTCGACCGTGAGCTGCCAGCGGTTAGCCGTTGGCTGTCAGTCGCTAACCGTTGTCCGTCATCCGTCGTCTGTCGTCCTCGACCTCAGCCTTGACCTTGTCCTTACCTTAGACTCGCTGCGAAGCCGCGCCTGCTTGCGCCTGAATTGCACCTCACGCCCGGGGCGGCGACCAAGAACCACAAACCAGGAACTAGAGACCCGCGGCCTGTGGCCGCGCTTTCTACTTGCCCAGTTGTATCATCACCTCATCGTAGGCCTGCTCCGGCATGGCCCAGTGCACCTGCCCGGCATACTCGCCGAGCATCTCCCGGGCGCGGGGCATGACGTTGCCGGGACAGACCACGACTACCGGTATCTTGTGGATGCGCGTCCACTGCAGCAACTCGGTCGGGTGCGACTCCGTTTCCGGCGGGCCGATGAGCTTGTGGAAGTACCCGACGACGGCGCCGATGTTGTCCGCGACCGTCACCATGCCAACGTACTTACCGTGGTTGTCCCAACCGTTGCTGAGCGGCAGCGTGATGACCCCGGCTGCCGTGAGCTGGCTGAGCGTCGCAGGGTCTGTGCCGGATAGATAGCCGACGTTCTTCATCATGTTATCTCCTTAGAGTTATTGTAGACCTGATTCGCCGCGGGTGTCAAGCGCGACGCAGTTGGCCCGTACCATGTTCCTCGTCCTTGGTCCTTCGTCGTCTGTCGTGTTCGGGGCCGCAGTCAAGTGGAGAGGTGTAACCGTTGTCCGGTTCGGGGGGTGGTTCGTCGCGCGTGCGGTCGCCAGTACGGCTGCGAATACGTGCGCCAGTATGGCCGCGAGTATGGCCGAGACTGTCCCCCCTAAGGTTTTTCGGACTGGAGTTCAGGGCTGGGGGAGCGGTCAATTCAGAGAGTCAGACGAGGGTAGAAGCCAGAGTTAAGATGTCAGAGTGCAGAGTTGAGGAAGGGACAGGGAGGAGCAGAGAGGAAGTCAGAAGCCAGAGGTCAGAAGCCAATGGCCAAAACGTAAGTGGCAACGACTTAAGTACATACGGCCGCGACCGGGCGGAGGGCGGACAGGAGAGTGTGTCCTTGCCGGCCATTACACGACGACGCGCTTTCCCGAAGGGCCGGAAATGGGCTTAACCAGCGCGTTCCTGGTGGTTTAGAAGCGAGCACCGGCGACGAAAGGGTAGGGTAGGGGTCGCCTGGGGGGCTGCTCTTGTGGGAGCCATGCAGCATCAATTCCAGCGAGCAATGACCTGTGCGTTGAGACGTGCAATGAGCGGAGCAATGAAGGGTCCAATGCGGCGAGCAATGCTCCGAGCAGTTTCGCAAGCGATGCGCGGTCCAGTGACGGGAGCAGTGAAGGATTCAGGTTGAGGTTGAGGTTGAGGTACAGCGCGGAATCCAGTCGGAGGTACGATGCGGTATGGAATGGACGATGCGATGAGAGTTCCGATGAGGGGAGCGATGGACGGTGTTTTGCGGTGTGATTTGAGTCGAGCGATGGCGGATCGAGGTCGAGGTGAAGCGACTTGAGACACGAATCGAAGGGCACGGGAAGGGCGACGACTCACGGTCTGCAGTCTGCGGCTGACGGCCGCAACCGGGAGCGAACTGCGGGCGGGAATCCGCTGCCGGTTCCCGCCCGCCTTCGCAAGGGGACCAGTTTCCCACGGGGCTTGACAGAGACCGGTCGTGGCCGATAATCAGTCATCCTGGAAATGCGATGAAGTACGCATCCGTATCTGCCGCCTTCTGCCTGTCCCTACTGGCCGGCATAGCGCAGGCGGATTCGCTCAACTGTCGGCTGGTCGGGCACTGTGACACGCCGAACCACGTCCGGGGTGTCGCTATCACCAGGATCTTCGACTACGTCGCGGCCGGCACCGTCGGGCTGCGAGTCATCTCGGTCGCGGACCCGGGTTATCCGGTCGAGGTCGGATACGAATACACGCCAGTTGGGGTTGTCGGCGTGGCGGTTGCAGGGAGCTATGTCTTTGTGGCAGACGGTTACTCAGGACTGCAGGTCATTGAGTTCTACGGCGGGGGAGTCGAGGAAACGCCGAGCGCCGAAGTGCGAACGGTGAATGGCGGGCCGACGATTCTGTCCGGAGCGTCGGGCGTCCTGCATCCTGCATCGTCTTCAACGCGATGGGCAGGGGGGGTGCTGAGCCCGAAGTCGGGGATCTACTTCGTCAAGGACGAGGAACACGGGTCGGGGGACGTAGGCCGAGTGCGCAAGGTCGTTGTCGTTAGTCAGGAACGATAGATGAAGCTCCGCGCTGGGTTGGCTGCGGTCTGTGTTGTCGTCTCTTCCGGACTGGCCCTGAGGCCTGACTTCAGGCCCGGCGATGCGGCCAGGCATGTCCGTTCTTTCCGACCCGGGCCGTCAGCCTTGCGCTACGGTCCGTTGGCGCAGTCCGACAGCGAGTTCCTGGTTGATACAAGTATCACTCGCGTGGCTGCGCAGTACAGCCAGACGCTGCCTGACGTGGCCTTTGATGGAGCCAATCTCCTCGTGGTGTGGCAGGACGACCGCGGTGGCGTCATTTCCGGGGCACGGGTCACGCCCGAGGGTGTGGTGCTGGACCCGATGGGCATCCTCATCACCCAGGCGCCGGGCGAGCGCGGCGCTCCGGTCGTAGGCTTTGACGGCGTCAACTTTCTTGTAGTCTGGGAGGAGAACCGCGTCGGCACCGACTGGGACGTTATCGGCGCCCGCGTTACACCGCAGGGAGCGGTGCTCGACCCCGCTGGCATCCCCATCTCAACAGCGGAAGACGACCAATGGACGACGGCTATCGCCTTTGACGGGGCGAACCACTTAGTTGTATGGGAGGACGACCGCGACGACACTCTCTTCAACATCTACGGTGCGCGGGTGACCCCGCAGGGGATGGTGCTAGACCCTGCGGGCATTCCGATTTCCACCGCAGAGAATGACCAGTTGACGCCCGCGGTTGCCTTTGACGGAGCGGGCTTCTTTGTGGCGTGGGAGGACTATCGTACCGGCGTCAGCGATATCTACGGCGCGCGGGTGACGGCCCAGGGGACGGTGCTCGACCTCGATGGCATCCCCGTTTCGACCGCAACGAATGTCCAGTTGTTTCCTGCCCTTGCCTTTGACGGTCAGAACGTCCTCGCAACGTGGGGAGACTTTCGCAGTGTGAGCAGCTTCGACATCTACGGTGCGAGGGTGACATCTGACGGCACCGTGCTCGACCCGGCCGGTTTCGTCATCTCGCAGGCGGCGAACGACCAGAGCTTCCCTGATGTGGGCTTTGACGGTGAGAACTTCGTCGTGGTGTGGGGAGACTATCGCAGCGGTTCCGGCTACGACATCTACGGGGCGCGGGTGACGCCTGGGGGCACCGTGTTCGACCCGGCCGGTTTCGTCATCTCACAGGCCGCGCGCGATCAGTATTATCCGGCCATGAGCTTTGACGGCGCCAACTTCATTCTGGCCTGGCAAGACGACCGCGCCGGCAGCGGCTACGACATCTACGGGGCGCGGTTGATGCCTCAAGGCGGGGTGCTCGACTCTGCCGGTTTTCTTGTCTCGCAATCGGCGAACGACCAGGGCTATCCGGCGGCAGGCTTCGACGGCGAGAACTTTCTCGTGGTGTGGGCAGACGACCGCCAGGGCGGTGGCTGGGACATCTACGGAGCGCGGTTGACGCTTGAGGGCGAGGTGCTCGACCCGGCCGGTTTCGTCATCTCGCAGGCGGCGCGCGACCAGCGTCTGCCCGCGGCGGGCTTTGACGGCAGGAACTTCATTGTCGTATGGGAGGACTTCCGCAGCGACCCTGCCGGCGACATCTACGGAGCGCGGGTGACGCCTGGCGGCGAGGTGCTCGACCCGGCAGGGCTTGTCATATCGCAGGCGGTCAAAGACCAGAACCTGCCCGCGGTTGCGTTCGACGGAACGAACTCGCTTGTGGTCTGGGCAGATTCTCGCGACAGCATCCGGTTCCACATCTACGGTGCACGGGTGACGCCTGGCGGCACCGTGCTCGACCCGGCCGGCATTGCCATCACCACTGTGCCGGGGGTACAGTATGCACCGGCCATTGCCTCAAACGGTACGAACCTCCTGGTCCTCTGGCAGGATACCCGCAGCGGCACCGACTGGGACATCTACGGCACCCGGATGACGCCGGAGGGAACGTTGCTCGACCCTGCAGGTATCGCTGTCTCGCGGGAGGAACGACACCAGCGTTTTCCTGCGGCGGTCTTTGATGGCGCTGACTTCCTTGTCGTATGGCAGGACAACCGCCACGCAAACGACTACGACATCTATGGTACGCGGGTGACGCCTGCGGGTGACGTGCTCCACCCCTCCGGGATTCCCATCTCGACCGCACCCGACGAGCAACTGCTGCCTGCTCTCGGTTTTGACGGCGCGAACTGGCTCGTCGTCTGGGAGGACTATCGCAACGGCATCGACTTCGACATCCACGGTGCGCGGGTGTCGCGGCAGGGGGTCGTCTTTGACAGCGGCCCGGTGGTCAGCCGGCAGCAGGACCAGACTCTGCCGCGACTCAGCGTCGGTGGCGGCCGAATGCTGCTAGTGTACCAGGGCTGGGCCGGCAACATCGGCGGGAAGGACTACAATAGCAGTCGTATCTGGGGCAGGTTGGATCCCCGTCCTTCCAGGCGGCGAGCGGTGACAGCCGATGAGTCAGTCCCGAGTCGCGGCGCGACTATCGTCCGCGGGGCATTGTTCCTGCCGCCAGTATTCTTCTCTTCTCCCTCCTTTCTTCTCTCTGTGGACGGCCGGAAGGTGCTTGAGCTCCTGCCCGGCGCAAATGATGTGAGTATGCTGGCGTCGGGCATCTACTTTTTGTGTCAGGCGTCGAGCGCGCAAGGTGGCGCGTCCAGCGTCACCAAGGTTGTAGTCCAGCACTAGCCGGCTTGGCCGCAGCGGCACGGGCCGGAGCCGCTCGGGGTTGAGCCGGCAGGGGCAGCTTCCTGCGCGGAGGCAATGCCCGTTCGGTCTTCTGCTGTTTGTTACTCGGTGAGGCCGGCGAGCTGGCCGCAGCCGGCGAGGATGCGCGCGCCTTTGCTGCGGCGGACCGTGACCGCCGGGACGAGCGGCCAGAGTTTCTTGGCAAAGGAGTCCACCGACTGCTCGGTTGGTGCTCTGAGTTCACAGCCCGGGAAGGGGTTGAGCGGGATGAGGTTCACCTTGCAGGGGATGCCTCTGAGCATGGCGGCAAGCTGCTTCACGTCCTTGTCGCGGTTGTTGATGCCGTCCACGAGCACGTACTCGAAGGTGACACGCTTGCCCCTGGCGGCGACGTACTCGCGGATTGCGGCCATCACTTCTTTGAGCGGGTGAAGCTTGTTGACCGGCATCAGCCGGGAGCGGGTCTCGTCGTCCGAGGCGTTGAGCGAGAGGGCGAGGCGGAACTGCTGTTCCACCTTGGTGAAGGCTCGGATGCCTTCAGGGATGCCGGACGTCGAGATGGTGATGCGGCGGGCGCCGATGCCGAGCCCGTTCTCGGCGTTGATGGTCCTTGCCGCTTCGATGGTGGCGTCGAAGTTGAGGAACGGCTCGCCCATGCCCATGAACACCACGTTCGTGATAAGGGGAAAGGGGAAAGGGGAAATGGCAAAGTCAGGAGCGGCTTCGGACTTGGGACTTTCCCCTTGCGACTTGTCACTTCCCAGGTGCTGGCGCACAGACAGGACCTGAGCGGCTATTTCGTGCCAGACGAGGTCGCGCGTGAAGCCGAGTGTGCCAGTGAAGCAGAAGTCGCAGCCGAGGCGGCAGCCGACTTGCGTTGAGACGCAGACGGTGCGGCGGCCAGGTGAGGAGTAAGGAGGGAGGAGGGAGGAAGAAGGCCGGGCGGAATTGGGATTCTCAAGCATAAGCACGGATTCGATGACGTTGCCGTCGGCGAGTTTGAAGGTGAATTTGGTCGTGCCGTCGTCGTCGTTGAGAGTCCGGAGCAGTTCAAGCCGGCCGGCTGTGTAGCGTTCGGCAAGCAGGGCGCGGCGTTCCTTGCTCAGGTTGGTCATGGCCGAGATGTCGTCCACGCCTTTCTGCCAGAGCCAGGTGAAAACCTGAGCAGATGTGTATCTGGGCCAGCCTAGATCCGAGCACAAGGCTTGGAGTTGGGAGGGCGTGAGAGCGCGCAGGTCAGACTTCACAATGACGAATGACGAAGCTCGAAACCCGATTGAAGCTCGAATGCGGGCAAATGACGAATTCGGACTTCAGTCGTCATTCGGGTTTCGGACTTCGAGTTTGCCCTCATTCGGGTCTCGACACGACATTGAGGACCAGGCCGACGAGGATGAAGTTGAGGAGCAGAGAGGAGCCGCCGTAGCTGAGGAAGGGCAGGGCGATGCCGGTGATGGGCAGAATGCCGAGCAGCATGCCGATATTGACGAACATCTGGTAACCGACGATGGCCGCAAATCCCACGCAAAGGAGCGAGCCGGTCGAATCACCGGACTGGCGCGCGGCCATGAGCATCCTGCGCAGGAGCCAGTAGAAGAGGCCGAGCAGCATCAGGCAACCGACCAGCCCGAGCTCTTCGCCGAGCGCGGAGAAGACGAAGTCGGTGTGGCGGTTGGGCAGGAACCCGAGCCGTTTCTGGGAGCCCTGGAGCAGGCCCTTGCCGATGAGCCGGCCGGAGCCGATGGCAATCTGCGACTGGATGGCGTTCCAACTGATGCCGTGCGGGTCGAACCAGGGCGCGACAAAACTAATGATGCGGGCACGCTGGTAGCCTTTGAGCGAGGAGAGCACGACCGGCGAGAGCAGGCCGAACGCGGCACTGACCGCGAGGCCGATGAGCGTCTTCTCTACGCCGGAACGGATGAGCAGGATGATTCCCAGCACCACGAAGAACGGTATCCAGGTGTAGAGCGAGAACCCGGCCGCGAACGAGAGCGCCGGCGAGAAGAGGAGCAGGATGTGGAGCGGCCGCATTCCCTGCCCGTAGAGCATGGCCGCGAGCAGGGCCGCGAAGACGAGGGAAGTGGAGAGGTCGGGCTCGACCATCACGAGCAGAGCCGGGACAGCAACGATGGCCACCGGCACGGCTAGGTCGCGGAAGTTGAGCCCGATAGTGCGTTTATAGCTGAGGTGTTTGGCCAGAAGCAGGACGGTTGCCAGCTTGGCGAACTCCGAAGGCTGGATGTAGACCGGGCCGAGCACGAACCAGCGATGAGACCCGGGTCCGGTGCCGGCGATGAGGACGGCGAGCAGCATCAGAACCGCAAGGCCGTAGATAGGCTCGGCCAAACCATATAGTATCCGGCGGGGTACGAGGACAGCCGCGGCCGCGGCGCCGACCGCTATCGGCAGGAAGATAAGCTGCCGGAGGAAGTAGTATGAGCCGCCCGAGGAGTAGATGGCAAGCAGACCGAACGACGCGAGCAGCAGGGTCGCGATGATGAGACCGGGGTCGAAACGTCTCATGAGGAAGGAATCGAGGGATAAAGGGATCGAGGGATGAAGGGAGGGAGGAAGAGAGAAGAGTGAATGGAGAACAGTGGAAGCTGAACCCGGGTTTCTATCCTCACCATTCTCTATTCTCCGTTGCCGGCGTCTGTCGCAACGGGCGCGTTCCCGGTTCGGACGCCGGGGCGGCTTCGGCAGGTGATGCTGTCGTGTCGGGCGCGGACGGCGATTCGACTGCCGGGGAGAAGTAGGCGCGGATGAGCTGGCCGGCAATCGGGGCCGATACCGCGCCGCCGTGGCCCGCGTTCTCGACCAGTACCGCGAACACCACCTCGGGTTCGTCGGCCGGCGCATAGCCGACAAACCAGGCATGGTCGGGCCGGGGCGGGTTCTGGGCAGTTCCGGTCTTGCCGGCGATTCTGATTTCACCAATCCGTGCACCGGTTCCGGTTCCGTACTCCACTACGCGCTCGAGCCCGAGTCTCACGACAGCGAGGTCCTGCGGGCGCGTCGGCAACTGGCGGACATCGGGCGCGGCCGTGCGGATGGTCTGGCCGGCGGAGTCGACCCGGGCCACAAGATAGGGGCGAACCGCCCGGCCACCGCTGCCGATCGCTGCGTAGAGCACGGCCATCTGCAGGGGGGTGGCGGTGACCTCGCCTTGGCCGATGGCGAAGTTGAGTACCGACCCGGCCCCCCACTTGTTCTTGCCGTAGCGCTTGTCGAGCCACTCGCGGGACGGGATGTTGCCGGGTCTCTCACCGGGCATGTCGATGCCGGTCAGGCGGCCGAGCCCGACCTCGCGGGCGTAGGCGGTCAGGCTGTCGAGCCCGAGCCGGAGTCCGGCCTGGTAGAAGTAGGTGTTGCAGGACTGGGCGATTGCGCCGACCAGGTCAAGACTGCCGTGGGCAGCGTTGCACTTGAAGGTGCGGTTGCCGTACTTGTACCCGCCGGTACAGGGCTGAAACCGTGTGTGGCGGTTGAGCTGGCCCTGGCGCAACGCACCCAGCGCGATTACCGGTTTCATGGTGCTGCCCGGAGGGTAGCCGGCTGTAACGGTCCGGTTGTAGAACGGCTTCGAGGGGTTGGAGATGAGCGAGTCCCAGGTAGAAGCGTCTATCGGCGCCATGAAGATGTTGGGGTTGAAGTCGGGCTTGGACACAAGGCAGATAATGGCCCCGGTCCTCGTTTCCATACCGACGATTGCCGCCCGGGGATATGGCATGAGCAACCTGCAGGCGAGCCGCTGGATGCGGTCGTCGATCGTCATGGTGAGGTCCCGGCCCGGCACATCAGGCTCGGGCCGCTTTTCCCGCAGCGGGCCGACCTCCTGGCCGCGGGCATCGACCTCGACGTATTCCGATCCGTCGCGGCCGCGCAGCAGGGTCTCGTACTGCGCCTCGATGCCGGCCCGGCCGATGAAGTCGAGTTGCCGGAGCGAAGTGTCGCGCTTCAGTTCTTCTTTGCTCACCTCGCCGATGTGACCGATTACGTGGCAGTAGCTGTTGGAGCCCGGGTAGTTGCGCACCGGGTCCACGCGTATGTGGACCCCGGGCAGGCGGAAGCTGTTTTCCTGGACCCGGGCGACCTCGTCAATAGACGCGTCGCGTTTGACGTTGACCGGAGAGGCGAACATGGCGACCGGCCCCAGTTGCTGCCGCAAGTCGGTCTCTGGGATGCCGAGCAACCAGGCGAGCAGGGACAGAGCCGAGTCGGTGAGTTCGGTCGGAACGACCGCGACCGTGAAGGACGGCCGAGTGTCGGCGAGCAGTACGCCGTTCCGGTCCAAAATGCGGCCGCGCGGAGCGGGCAGGACAAGCTTACGGATTCGATTGCGGTCGCTAAGTCGCGCGTAGCGAGCGCCCTGGACGACCTGAAGCTGGACCAGACGGGCCGAGAGGATGCCGAGCAGGACCATGAGGACCTGCGTCAGCCGGGTCAGGCGGGCTGCCATCCGTGATAGAGGAGCCCGGACAGACCGAATTCGGCCAGCGGTGCGAGCAGCAGTGTCAGGGCGGACGACGTGAACAGCGCGGGCAGTCCGGGCAGTCCGGCGCCAATCAGCCCGACCACAGCCCACTTGAGCACCAGCGCCGTTGCCGTGAACAGCAGTGTGGCCCAGCGCGCTCGATAGAACAGGGTGCGCAGCACCGCCACGCCATAGCCGGTCGCCGCGAGCGTTGCCAGATGCGCTCCCATGAAGGCAGGGCTGGTCACATCGAGGCAGAGCCCGGCAAAGGCCCCGGCCAAGGTCGAAGCCAACCGGCTCTCGTGCAGCGAGACCACGATCAGCCCGAGCAGCACCAGGTCAGGCCACCAGGGATTCAGGCTGGCTTGAATCATGAAGAGCAGGTAGAGCAGGACGAACGCGACAAAGGTTCTCACTGGCCGGATGACTGGTACGGGATGGTGACTTCGGAGGGCGCCGTGTTCTCGAGCCACGCCGCACCGGTGTCGGGCTGAGTACCTTCGGGCAGCGAGATGACGAAGACCCGTTCTACCCGGCTGACGTCGGTGAACGGCCGGATCGTCACCGGCTTGAACAGCGCGTCCGGCTGGTCCGGCGTACTCGTGACCTCGCCGAGCCGCAGCCCCTTCGGGAATACCATGCCGAGGCCTGCGGTCACGACGGTGTCGCCCGGCCTGAAGTCCGAGTCCTTAGGTGCGTAATCAAGGACCAGGCGGCCGGAACGGTCGGGCCGGGCCAGGGCCGGGACCCGCGACCGCAGGTTGATTACCGAGATGCGCGATTCGGGGGCGAGCAGGGTCTGGACCAGAGCCTGGTGGGGACCAGAGGCAACTACCTTGCCGCAGACCCCTTCCGGCGTGATTACCGGCGCACCCACCCTGATGCCGTGGAGCGAGCCGCGGCTGATGACGAGCCAGTGCTCAAAGGTGGTGAGGTCGCGGCCGATGACCGGCGCGCCGGTCAGCAGAAGGTCGGTCGGAGGCGTCACGACCGCGGCCGGCATGGCCGCCTGGAGTCGTGCATTCTCGACCGCGAGGCGCGCCGCGAGCAGCGACAGCCGGTCGTTCTCGGCCCGGGCCTCGCGCAGCGACCGGCCGACCGATGTCACGAGGCGCAGCGGGGCGAGCAGCGCGGTCTGGAACGGCGGCGCCGCGGTGACGCGCAGCCGGTGCGGAACCAGAAGCAGAGCAAGACCGAGGGAAATGACCAGCCAGGCTGCGCGGTCCTGACCGGTGGCAGCGGTCGGTCTCATCGAAACCGAATCGGCCACGCAGAGCGGCTGCCGTTATGGGCGCGACGGGACACGATCACCGGACCCTCAGGGCTCTGCTACTTAGCGCGGAGTACGAGTTTCTCGTTGACGCTGATATTCTCCAGGATGCGGCCGGCGCCGCGCACAACACTCTCCAGCGGGTTCTCGGCTACGAACACCGGCAGGCTGGTCTCTTCTTTGATGAGCAGGTCGAGGCCGCGCAGGAGCGCGCCGCCGCCGCACATGTAGATGCCGCGGTCGACGATGTCGGCCGCGAGTTCGGGCGGAGTCTTTTCCAGGGCGAGGCGGACAGCATCTACAATCAGCGTAATCGGCTCCTCCAGCGACTCGCGTACCTTGGTGCTGGTAATACGAATGGTTTTGGGTATGCCGGAGACAAGGTCGCGGCCCTTGATCTCCATGGTCTCCTCTTTGCCGGTCGCGTAGGCCGAGCCGACGGAAATCTTCACCGATTCGGAAGTCTGCTCGCCGATGATGAGGTTGTAGTTCTTCTTGATGTAGTTGACGATGGCGTCGTCCATCTCGTCGCCGGCGACGCGGACCGAGGCGGCGTTCACGACCCCGGAAAGCGCGACCACCGCGATTTCAGTCGTGCCGCCGCCGATGTCGATAATCATGTTGCCCGTCGGCGCCTCGACCGGCAGGCCAACGCCGATGGCCGCGGCGATGGGCTCGGACACGAGGTAGATTTCGCGGGCGCCGGACGCCTCAATCGAGTCACGCACCGCGCGCTTCTCCACCTCGGTGATGCCGGAAGGCACGCAGACGATGATCCGGGGACGGACAAAGAGCTTCTTGCGCTGGACCATGCCGATGTAGGTCTTGAGCATGATCTCGACGATACCGAAGTCGGCGATGACGCCGTCTTTCATCGGCCGGATGACGCGGATTCCCTCCGGCGTCCGGCCGAGCATCCGCTTGGCTTCGGTGCCGACCGCAACGACTTCGTGAGTCAGCTCGTCGATGGTGACGATCGAAGGCTCGCGCAGCTCGATACCCTTACCCTTGACGTAAATCAGGGTGGACGAGGTGCCGAGGTCGATCGCGATGTCGTTGGTGAAGCGCTCGGTGATTCCTCTGAAAAGGGAGTTCACTGACACGCCCATAGCGTAGCCATAAGCGCCCTACTGTCAAGCGCAGCCGGTCACAGGTCTGTACCAAGCGGGGGTCGGCCGCTTGACTTGCCCCGGCTCCAGTCTAGAATGGGCATGATGATACAGACCGGCGACCATGTGATTCTCTATCACTCCGAGCGGATGAACTACCTCGTGACCGTCCAATCCAAGGGCAGCTTCTCTACTCACCGCGGCCAGCTTCCATTCGACCGGATTGCCGGCCGGGAATACGGCGACGCGATTCGGACTCACCTCGGGTTCCTGTTTTACCTGCTCAAGCCCGGGCTCGCCGACCTGGCGATGAAGGTGAAGCGCTCCACGACCATCGTCTATCCCAAAGACGTCGGTGTGATGCTGCTCTCGGCAGGGGTGTTCCCCGGTGCGCGGGTCATCGAGACCGGCTCCGGGTCAGGTGCTCTGACCACGATTCTCGCCAGCTTCGTGCGGCCGGACGGCAGGGTCTATTCCTACGAGAGGCGGCCCGAGTTCAGCGCCAATGCCCGGGCAAACGTCGAGCGGTATCGGCTCTTGAGTTTCTGCGAGTTCTTTGTGCGCGACCCCGAGCACGAGGGGTTCGAACAGCTCGATGTAGATGCGGTGCTCCTGGATGTGCCGGAGCCGTGGACCCTGGTGGCACCGGCACACAAGGCACTCAAGGGTGGCCACTCGCTTGTCTCGATAAGTCCGACCGTGGAACAGGTGCGCAAAACCGTATCGGCCATGGAGATGCAGGGGTTTACCCGAATCCACGTGAAAGAGACTCTTGAGCGGGAGATGCTCGTGCGCACGAGCGGAATCAGGCCGGCGGACCGGATGGTCGCGCATACTGTCTACACCGTAGTGGGTAACAAGGTGAACGAGCCGGGTCTGGCGAACGTGGCGATGCCCGAACCGGTACCGGACTCGCCGCGGGATGAAGTCTAGGCATCCAGAGGAGGCTTCAGGCCTCAAGGCTCAAGCCTCAAGCTTGGGCCTTGGCTGGTGTCTGGCGTCCGCGCTGACGACAGTGCTTGCCGTCGCCGGCTGCGGACAGCGGCCGGCAAAGACGAGCGGCTCCAGAGTGGTGTGTCTGGTGCCAAGCGTTACCGAGATAATCTACGCTGTGGGAGCGGGCAATGCTCTTGCCGGCAATACGAATCAGTGCGATTTCCCCGGGGCGGCGAAGAGCGTGTACAAGGTCGGGGATTTCGTGAGCGCGGACCTGGAGCGGATAGTCGCGCTCCGGCCGAGCCTTGTTTTTCTTACCCTGCCCATGCACCGGCAGTTGCTGGAGAAGCTGAACGAGTTGAAGGTGCCGACCTACGTCTCCCGGCCGGCGGATATCGAAGCTGTGTTCAGGGAGATAGACACCGTGGCTCAACTGCTCGGACGGGAAGCGGTGGGGGAGAACCTTGTGGCAAGTATGCGACGGCGGCTGGACTCGATTCCGGCCTTTCCCGATACGCCGCGCGTGTACGTGGAGATATCCGGAACGCCTTTGATGACCGCCGCCGGCGGCACGTTCATCAACGAGCTTCTGGCACGGGCAGGCGGCAGGAACGTCTTCGCCGCCTCGGTGCAGGAATATCCGATCGTCGACCCTGAAGCGATTGTCACGGCCGACCCGCAGGTGATACTGCTGCTGCATCCGGACATGAGTGTGAAGGATGTAGAGCAGCGCATCGGCTGGGGCGGAATCAACGCGGTCAGGAATGGCCGAATCCACGACGATCTCGACGATGACCTCCTCTTCAGGCCTGGACCGCGAATCGTCGACGGCGTGGTCCTGCTCGCGAAGCTGCTTCATCCGGGACAATAGCACATGCGGCGCCGAATCGTGCCTGCATGGGTCGGTCTGGTTCTGTTGTTCCTGTCCGCATCGGCACTTTCCATAGCGGTCGGGCCCGGCGGCATCACCGGAGCCGGGATGAGCTCAGTGATGAATCTGCGGCTGCTGCGCCTGGCACTGGGAGTCATCGCCGGCGGCGTGCTGGCGGTCGTGGGCGCGTCGCTACAGGGCCTGCTCCAGAACCCGCTGGCTGACCCCTTCACGATGGGCGTGGCGAGCGGCGCGGCGCTGGGCGCGAGCCTGACGCTTGTCCTGGGCAGGACCGCGGGCACGTTCGCGCCGGTCGGCGGATTTGCCGGGGCTTTGGTGACAATGCTTGTCGTCTACGCGCTCGCCCGGGTTCGCGGCCGGGTTACGGTCACGGGCCTGGTGCTTGCCGGCGTCATCATGAGCTTCCTTTTTTCGAGCCTGGTGATGCTCGCTATGATACTCGGCCGGCGCACGCTGGGCGAGGCCATATACATGATGATGGGGCATTTGGGGCCGGTTTTCACCGGCAGGACCATGTGGCTGTTCGTGGCAGTCGCAGTCGTTTCCATCGCCGGCTGCGCCTGGCTCTTCTCGATGTCACGGTCGCTCGACATCATGTCGTCGGGCGAGGAAGCGGCGGAAACGCTTGGGGTCGATACCCAGCAGGTCACCAAGACGGTGTTCGTCATCTCGTCGGTGCTGGTGGGGATGGTGGTCTCATTCACCGGCGCCATCAGTTTCGTCGGCCTGGTGGTTCCCCACCTTGTGAGGATGCTGTTCGGGCCCGAGCATCGCAGGGTTCTGCCGGGTTCATTCGTTGCAGGCGCGGGCATCCTGCTCCTCTCGGATGTGCTGGCCAGAAACATCGTTCCGGGCGGGCTGCCGCTTTCTATCGTCACCGCGCTCGTGGGCGTGCCCTTCTTCGTCTACCTGCTCAGGAGACGGCTGTGAACGGAAGGGACAAAGGGATAGAGGGACAAAGGGATAGAGTGGCGGAGCAGCGGATTCCTGCACTTGATCCCTCGATCCCTCGATCCCTTGATCCCTTGCCAGCCGGCACAAGGACAGCCATAGAACTCTCCGGCCTTTCGTTCGGGTACGGTGAGAAGCTGCTCTTCGCTGGATTCAACCTTGATGTGGCATCGGGCGATTTCCTTGGCATCATCGGGCCGAACGGGGCAGGCAAGTCCACACTGCTCAAGCTCGTCGCCGGGCTGCTCAAGCCCTCGCAGGGCGCAGTCCGAATCGGGAAGAGGGACCTTCACGCGCTCGCCAGGCGAGAGGTGGCGCGCGAGGTAGGTGTGGTCCTGCAGGAGAACCCGTTTGCCTTCGACTACTCGGTCCGGGATGTCGTGATGATGGGCCGGAATCCGTACCTGCGTAGGTTCCAGAGCCCGGGCAAGCGCGACCGCGACGCGGTGAACTCGGCGCTGGAGTTTGTGGACGCCGCCTTCCTGCGGGACAAGCGCATCAACTCAATATCAGCCGGGGAGCGGCAGCGGGTGGTCCTGGCGCGCGCACTTGCCCAGGAGCCGGGCATCCTGATGCTGGACGAGGCAACGTCTCACCTGGACATCGCGCACCAGCAGCTCATCGCGCGTATCCTCTCGCAGCTCAACCGGCAGGGGAAGACGATTGTCCTCCTGTCGCACGACCTTAACCTGGCCGCGCTCTACTGCTCGCGCATCCTTCTGCTCGACCGCGGCAAGGCAGTGGCCTGCGATGTGCCGGAGCGGGTCATCACTGCGGAGCTGATTCGTAACGTCTACGGTGTCGATTCGATTGTCACCCGCCACCCGCAAACCGGCCGTCCCCAGGTCATGCTCCCGGGCGAACAGCCAGCGGGTAGCGGTTAGCCGTGAGCCGTCAGCCGTCGCTGGCTTGTGCTTGAGCTTGCGCTTGGGCTGCTACGCGGTCCTGCTCCGCCTCTCTACCTCAGACTTAGCCTCAACCTTGGCCTTGCCCTCGGTCGCTCGCTTCGCAATCCGGACCGCCGTGGCACGCGACTTCCCCAGTCCCGCCTGCCTGAAGAGACAGGACATAAAGGAACGGGCCGACGCGATCGTCAACCCGGTTGCAGGATAGGACAGCGAGCGCGCGGCCTGACTCCGAGCCTGTCCCCGAGATTCCCGGCAAAGCTCCTCAGGAACTCCCGCCGAAGGTGGGTGAGGGCTGTCTGCGTTTAGCGGGCGATGGAGTCAGCCGCGGCGATGAGGGCGGCAAGCGACGCCGCAGTTGCCGGGCCGGAGACCCGGTGCCGGACAAGACCGTTACGGTCGAGGACGAAGAGGTGGATGAGCGTGCGGTCGGTGATGCCGAGTTCGGCGGCGATTGGCTGGGAGTCCCCGTAGTAGGGAGCAAACCAGCGGCGTTTGGCCTTGGGTATGACCGCGGCCATTGCGGTATTGATGAACCAGCGGGTTGCGCCGCGGATGCTCGTCCCCATCATCGGGATTTCGTAGAAGCGGAACCCAGGCCGTCCGCCGAACTCGCGCTCGACCGGCTCGAGCCAGGTTGATATCTGGTTCTGGTCCTGGCGTCGGAACGCCAGGCAGAGGAAGGTGACGCTGCCGGTTGCCGAATCGGGCAGCACAACCTTGGACCTGTCCAGGGCCTCGGTGCTGATTGTCGGGAAGCGGAGCGGTCCGGGCTGCGCCGGTGCAGGCGCAGATGCGAGGAGCAGGGAGAGCATACAGGCGACTACTAAGGTAGTGTTCATCCGGTCTTCTTCCTCAACCGGCCGATGAAGGCGAGGATGCTGTAGCGGTCCATCAGCCGGCCCAGCGGCTTGCCCATGGCAAAGAAGTCGGCGATTTCCTCCTGGGTCGGGCTGATGCCCTTGGGGCCCATCCTGGCGTACTGGATGAGCTCCGGGCTCATCGTGTACCAGTAGATAATGTTGCAGATGACCATGTAGACAACGTGGGGCCACGAGTGGAGGCGGAACCAGAACCATGGTATGAGGAGAAGCAGCCAGGCCCAGCGGAAGACAAGGATGTGGCCGACGACGATGCCGGTGACTGACGAGGCGACCGTGGTGACTAGCAGGCCAAGCGGGTCGATGGCGAGCAGCCCGCCGATGATCGGCGATTCACCGCGGCCGCCCTTGAACCGGGCAAAGAGCGGCCAGTCGTGGCCGACCAGTCCGAAGGCAGCGGTGGCGAGGTAGTAGGGAGCTTCGGGCCAGAGCAGCCGGACTGCCAGGGTCGGCGCGAGGACCTTGGCCATGTCGAGGATGGCGGTAAGGCAGCCCCAGCGCGCGCCGAGGTGGTGGCGAGCCGCGGTAGCCGAGACCGAGTCGGTGACGAACATCTCGGTCGAGCCCGGGACTTCATACTCTATCTTGCTGATGTCCGCCTTCGGGTTGACGCGCCGGGCGATGAGCCGGCTGACCGATATCGACCCGAAAAGGTAGCCGACAGCCGCTGCGGCGAAGGTCTGGAGGATGCTCACTCAGCAGGCCTGGTGCGCAGCAGCGGGTCAATCTCCTCTTTGATGGCCTGAATGACAAGCGGGTCGTCATTCCACGCGCCCATATTCCAGAGCTGGACCGAGGAAGGCACCTTGGCTTTCTTCACGAGCCCGGGTACGTCGTACTGGCTGTGCATCGCGTCAGCCGAGATGGCGGCCGAGAAGTAGAGGACGCGTTCGACGCCGTTCTTCACGAACTCCTCGACCTTGGGTGCCGGGTGGGGTTCCTTGAACTCCATCCAGGCGAGCGAAATGTTCTCGCGTTTGTAGCCGTTGGCCGCGAGCAGGTCGAGCACGCCGTTGCGGAATGACATCTCGTGCTCGGTTTCAGTCCCGAACTCCTTGTCCCATTCGTCCGGCTGGCCGTGGCCGACGAGGAGGATTCCGACCTTGGACTTGTCGATGTCGGTCGCGTGGGCGTTGGTTCGTTCGAGGAACATCCGCTTCAGGGTCTCGCTCCGGTAGAGTGGCATGGTGAAGGCGACCGGGATGCCGAACTTCTCTTCTATTTCCAGTTCCTTGACCTGGTTCTCACCCTCGGCGGTGTGGTTGGACACGGTCAGAAATACCTCGCTGACCACGATGCGCGACGCGCCGTCGTTGAGGGCCTGGATGGTGGCGGCGTGGGGGGTGGGTGATGCGTCGAGGAACGAAAGGTAGAATCGGGTGATGGTGTCGCCCTCGTCCCGGTAGGCGCGCTCGAGCGCCTTGATCATCTGCTTGTGTACGAAGACGTGGTTTGACCGGCCGATGCGCAGGTAGCCTTCGCGCAGTTTGGCCGCGAAGAGCGGCCGGACCAGCCAGGGCACGAACGGGATCTTCTGCTCGTCGAATTCGCGGAACTGGTTGACCCAGCCGATGGGGTCATAGGTCTCTGGTTCGCCGTGGGTGAAGTAGATTACCGCGGTGAAGCCCTTGCCCGGGTCGCCCGGCTGACGGGTCAGTTCCGGGCTGGTGCGACGGTCGGGCGTACGCATGAACTGCTCGGTCTGGACGCAGTAGCCGCCCATGAACATGACGAATGCCAACGGGAGGACGATCGCATAGAGCCATTTGCGGAAGAAGATTACTACAACGATGAGCAGGGCGAAGCCGGACAGGAGCGTGAGGGCCAGGTGGCGCGCCATAACTACCGGGTGGACGACCATGTACTGCACCAGGAACCAGCCGGTGAGGAACGCAAGCACTGGAACCAGCAGCCAGCGGATGAACTTCATGGTTCAGACCTCCTTTGGGTTTTGGTGAACTGATATCTCGCCGGTGAAGCCGTCCACCGTGACTTCGACGCCGTCGGGCAGGCCGAGCGCGCCGGTGACCGAGACGACCGCCGGGATGTTGTACTCGCGGGCAACTATCGAGCTGTGGGACAGGATGCCGCCGGACTCGGCGACGACCGCGCCGGCCCGGGCAAATAGCGGGGTCCAGCCAACATCGGAGAAAGGAATCACGAGCACGTCGCCGGTCTGGAGCCGGTTTGACTCGGCAGTGCTGCGGATGACGCGGACCGGGCCACGATAGTATCCGCGCGATGTCGCCACGCCGCGCAGCCGGCTGGACCCGGCTTCATCAAGCGGGGGCGGCGAGTCGCCGAAGATGACGTCGGGCAGGCGGGCGTTGGCGCAGGCGGCCATCTCGGAACGGCGCCGGGCTGCGAGCTCACGGGCATCGATCCGCTCGCCTCGGGCCAGCGCCCGGACTTCTTCCAGGTAGAGGTAGAAGATGTCGTCGGCTGCGGCAAGGCGTCCGTGGTCCGACCAGCGCCGTCCGAGTTCGGTGAAGAGCGGCCGGAACAGGCCGTAGCCATAGGTGTAGAGCGACGATACCCGCTCGCGCAGGAGCCGGAACTGCCGCGCTCGGCCAGTCAGCCAGCGCACGCGGCGCCGGTCGCGGGGCCCGAGGCCGAGTTCAGCGAGCGACTTCAGGCGCGTGTCGCCGTGCGGGACGAAGTCCGCGATCATCCCGAGCACATCGCCGGGCCGCTCGCGCCACGGCACATAGGAGAAGTCAACACCGGAGTCCGAGAGGTGGCCGAAGTTGCCGATGAAGCCCTCGAACCCGCGGCGGAATGACTCGACCCCAGGCGTCGCCAGCCCGGCCACGGTGCGGGCCTGTTCCCGCAGGGCCGGGTCGAGCCGCTCCAGTTCTTCGTGCAGTCGGGCTATGTGGAGCTTCGGGTCGACATCGTCGAAGCCGTCGAGGCCGCGGGCGATGTCGAGCTGGGCGAAGTCCCGGCCCAGCTTCTCCAGCTGCGTGCGCAGCAGGCGGTTGTAGAAGAGCATCAGTAGCGGAGTAACGACGTTGTGGTAGGCGGTGGCCAGCGTGTAATCAAAGAGGCCGTCGACCAGGCGGAGGATGGCATCATCGTCGAGCGCGGCAATGTCGGTCTTCCGGAACCCGTCGTACCAGGCGCGGGCTCGGGGCAGGAAACGCTCGGCCTTGCGCGCGAAACGGTACTTGTCCAGGGCGAAGCCGAGCATCCGGAACGCGTGGCGCAGAGCCTTGAGCGACGGCATCATCCGTGGCTTCTCCGGTCCCTCGGCCTTCACGCCCATCATCAGTTCGAGGCTCTCCGGCGGCATGCCCAGGGAGTCGAAGATGCGGCCGATGACGCCCATGTTGAAGTAGACCCGGTAGTGGAATGCCCGGGCCAGGTCCAGCGGGTCGATGTCATTCGGGCCGATGAGCTCGGTGAAGAACCCGACCCAGGCAGTGTTGACCAGCGGGATGTTGATTGACCAGACCAGCGGCTTGACCTGGCCGGGTAGCATCTCGCGCGAAATCGCGTTGGAGTACACGTTGATGCCGGCGAGCGTCGTGATCTCGCGGAGCTGGACCCAGTAGACATCTATACCGTTCCAGACCCACTCGAGGTCGGCCGGCTTGCGGAAGGTCCGGGCGATGGAGCGGGTGGCGCGGGCGACTTCGGCGGCAACCGGTTCGGGCAGGGCGGGTTCTGCCGGCGCGGTCTGCCACGCTCCCCACTTCCAGACCCAGCGCTCCGGAGTCACACCGCCCTGGACCAGCCCTTCGCCCGAGCCGCGTACGGCCTCGATGATGATCTCATCGAACCCGGTCACCGGGTTACGGCTGAACGCCACGCCGGAGACTACGGGCTCGACCATCTCCTGGACAATGACGGACATCGCGAGGTCGGAGCGTGAATGGCCGGCCCGGGCCAGGTAGCCCTCGATTTCGGCGGAGTCGGCCGACCGACAGACCGAGAGGACCGCGTCGAGCACCGCATCCCTGCCGCGGACGCCGAGCACGGTGCGGAACTGGCCGGCGTACGAGCTGACGCTCCGGTCCTCGAGATTGGCCGATGAGCGAACCGCGTAGGTCCTGTCCGGGCGAATGACGCGTGCGAGCGCGGCCGAAACCTTCTGCCTGACGTTGTCATCGCTGCAGGCCCGGCAGACACCGGCAGAGCAGATATAGGTAATCGGGACGCGCTGCCCGGACCGGGCCAGAAAAACCAGGCTTGCGGCCTTCTGGCCGCTCGCTTGGCGCTGGCCTAGACTCTCCAATTCAATAACCAGCTCGCGTGACATCTGCAATTACCTCTATGTCCTCTCTAGCCGCAGCAGCACAAGGCTACAACGCATATCGGCTCTGTCAATTCGACCGCCCGTCCGGGTCCGGGATTCAGGTCGATGTTGCCGGATGAGTCTGTCCGTCCATAAACTGCGTCTAACCAGGATGCGTATGCTGGCGATGGCCCTGTGCCTGGTATCAGTTGCTGCCGGCAAGTATGGAGTGGTGAATGGCGAGGTGCGAGACGCGAAGAACGGTGAGCCGCTGGCCTACTGCAACGTCTACCTCGAGGGTACCGAGTTAGGTGCGGCGGCCAATGTTCGCGGCCTCTTCTTTATCACCGGCGTGCCGAATGGCGATTTTGAGCTCGTCGCTTCCTTTGTTGGGTACGAGGATGAGCGGCGCCGGGTTACCGTCCTGGAAGGCCAGCCTGTTCACGTGGAGCTGGAACTCAAGCCCACTTCCATCCGGGTGAAGGAAGTGAAGGTTACGGCTGAACGGGCGCGGTTCGAGCGCGAAGTGCAGGTGTCGGCGACACGGCTCGACACGCGCCAGCTCCAGGTGGTGCCCCGGGTGGGCGGCGAGGCCGACCTTTTCCGCACGATCCAGCTCCTGCCCGGTGTAGTTACGACCTCTGATTTCTCCAACAAGCTCTACATCCGCGGCGGCTCACCGGACCAGAACCTGATTCTGCTCGACGGCATCACGGTCTACAACCCGTCGCACCTGTTCGGGCTCTTCTCGCCGTTTGTCTCCGAAGCGGTGTCGGACGTCACCCTGCTGGCGGGCGGGTTCCCGGCGAAGTACGGCGGCCGGATGAGTTCGGTGCTCGACGTCACCACCCGCGAGGGGAACAGCAAGGAGCTCACCGGCAGCGGGTCGGCGTCCATCATCGCCGCGCAGTGCCTGGTAGAAGGCCCGATCCCGAAAGGCTCATTCCTCGTTGCCGGCCGCCGGACGTACCTCGCCGATCCCCTGCTCCGGGCGTTCGGGGTAGACGGGCTCGGCTACTACTTCTACGACCTGATGGGCAAGGTGAACTACGAACCTGTGGACGAGTCGTGGTTCACGCTTGCCGGCATCCTGGCCGAGGACGTGCTCAGCTTCTCCGACGCCAGCGGTTCCGGCGACCTGTCGGGTCGGCTGCGCTGGGGCAACCGGGGATTCTCCGGGTCCTGGCGCCGGGTGTTATCGCCGTTGCTCTATGCCGAGTTCATCGGTTCTTACAGCAACTTCTTCACCGGCCTGGCCGCCCAGGTCGGGACACCGGACACGGCCCGTTTCGAAGCGGGTGTGACCGACTGCGCGGTCAAGGCCGACGCGAACTGGTACGCGGCCGACCGGTTCACGCTCGATTTCGGCACCGAATGGCGTTACATACTGTCGAAGTTCAGCACCGAATTCTCGAGCATCAGTCTCGCCCGGTCGGACACGCTCTGGCCGCTGAACGCCTATGCCGACGGCAAGTGGGAGGCGATCGAAAAGAAGCTGTTCGTGAAGCCGGGGTTGCGGCTCGGCTGGGACTTTGCCCTGCGTAGGTTCGAACCGGAGCCGCGGCTCGGCCTCAAGTACCAGGCCTTCAAGAACACCGCGGTGAACTTTGCGGCGGGCCGGTTCACCCAGCAGATACTGACGTCGAACTCGACTGAGGCGGTTTTCTCGATTTTCGATGCCTGGGCGCCGGTGCAGGAGTTACAGGCGACGCCGACCGCCTGGCACGGGATCGCCGGCGTCGAGCAGTGGCTCGGAACCGACCTGGTGTTGTCGGCCGAGACCTACTACAAGCTGTACGACAACCTGCTCGAGACCAGGTACGGGGAGGGGTACACGCGACCCGAATCGCTCCTGCCGGCCGACGGGTACTCAACCGGGCTCGACCTGATGCTGCGCCGGACCGAAGGCCGGGTCAACGGCTGGGTAACCTACTCATACATGTGGACCCGGCGCCAGATCCGGGGCGAGGTCGATGCGTACGCGCCGCACTACGACCGCCGTCACTCGGCCAACGTCGTCCTGAGCTTCCCCAAGGTCTGGCGGGAGATCGACGTAACGGCCAAGTGGTCGCTCGGCAGCGGCCTGCCTTTCTCCGGCTACCTTGGATACTTCCCGCGCTACATCGAGCGGCCGTTCAACTGGTCGGAGCGCGAGTGGGAGTACCTGCGCTCGAAGCGCGACGGGTTCCGCTACCCGCTCTACCACCGGCTCGACGTCGGTCTCTCCCGGAGCTGGGCCAAACGCTGGGGCGAGATAAGCGCCTTTGTCGACGTCATCAACGTCTACAACGCCAGGAACCCGCTGCTCTACTTCTGGGAAGTGAACGAACAGGGGCTGCCGGAGCGGGGCCAGATCGGGAACCTGCCGATATTGCCGACGATCGGCGTGAAAGTGAGGTTCTAGATGAAAGGGACAGGTCGCCAGGTGTTCCATGGACTGAGCGGAGCGGTGGCCGCGCTGGCGCTCGTGCTGGCGCTGCTTGTCGGGTGCGACCAGGGCCCGGACGGGCAGTTCGTGCCCGAGCTCGCGGTCCACTCCCAGATGCGTGTCGGCGCGACCGCGGCGACGGTGCAGGTCAACCGGACCTACGGCCTGGACGAGCAATTCGACAGCACTTTCACCGACGCTGAGGTATGGCTGTTACGCACCGCGGACTCATTTCGCCTGCCCTGGGTCGACCGCGACCGCTACTCGTTCGACTGGACCGGCACCGCACCGGCGGTCGGCCCGGATGAGACCATCCGGCTGCGCGTGACCTGCGCCGGGTTCGACACGGTGCGGGCCACGACTATCACGCCTTGTGACTTCGCTTTTCTCTATCCCGGGGACGGCGACACGGTGACGCTGTCCGACTCGATCGGCTGGACCCGCTGCCCCGGGTCAAAAGGCTACTACCTGTCGCGCCGGTTCGACCAGCAGGGCGAGGAGGTCGTCTTCGACTTCGTCATAGCGAACGATTCGCTCGGCGACGACTACGACTCCCTGAAGGTAAACATCCCGCGGCTCATCTTCCTCTACGGCGACACGGCCGTGAGCCAGCAACTCAGCGTCTATGCGGTGGACTCGAACTACTTCTACTGGGTCAGCGGCGGCGGCGGGATGATGGGCGGTGGCGGTACGACTATTAACCGCGTGACCGGCGGGGTCGGCGTGTTCGGCTCAGCCGTGCGCCGCGACCTGCAGCTCTACCTCCGCCGCGACACGCTGCGCTGAACCGCCCGGCGCGGCTGGAGCCGGACCAGCACCGCTTCCGGAGAACCCGGGACACGTCCCATGCTGCCGGCCGCCGTCAATCCGCGGCCGATATTAGACCGGCAATCAACCGGGGAGAGGAATCGGGGAGAGGGGAGTTGGGAATAGGTATGGGCCGGAAGCGGTCCGCCGGCCTGAGCTTGCGCTTGGGCTAGCTGGAGGCTTGTGGCTTGAGCTTGTGCTTGAGCTGCGACGCAGTCGCTTCCGCCAATCTGCAATCGACAATCTGCAATCTGAAATGCCTGTGGATGGGGCGGGGATGTCAAATCGGCGGGGGCGACGGCCGACGGCCTACGGCTCACGGCTTGCGGCTTGGGGCTTGGGAAAAGAGGGACACTTCTTCTGTTTCGAGCCTCAGTGACTAACCTCGGAGTCTGTGTGATCTGCGTAATCTGTGTAATCTGTGGATGTCCGCGTCGGACTCAGGCAGTAGCGTCGTCGGGCGGAGGGGAGAAGTCGGGGTCGGGTTCGTAGCGGGTCTCAGCCTCGACCTGAGCCTCAAGCTCTTCCAGACCCTGCTTCATCTTCCTGAGATAGTCGTCAGGCAGCATGACCGGATGCCAGCGGTTGGGCTTGGTGACGGGCATAGGCGATTATCATCCGGCCGCTCGCGGAGTCAACTCGCCCGCAGATCAGAACGCCGGTCCTGTTCAGGGCCGATGTCAAGCCGAGAACCGCAGCCGTTGTCCGGTTCGGCGAGCGGTTCAGCGCGAGACCTGTCCTCAATGCGGCCGCTGTTGCGGGCGTGAGAGCGAGGGCTGGAGCGGTGGCTGTTCTGTAGCCTGTTGCGAGGGCTGGAGCGGGCGCTGTTGCGGTGGCCGTTGCGGTAGCCACAGCGGAGGCTGGAACGGTGGCCGGAGCGGGCGCAGAAACGAGGGCTGCTCAGGGTGGAGGACTCGTGCCTGTTGCCGGTGCCGGAGCGACTGCATGAGCGGCGGCTGTAGCGAGAGCCGGACCGGATGCTGTTCCGGAGGGTTGAGCGGCGGTCGTTCCCTGCGCTGTTGCGATTCCGGGAACGAGGGCTGCGCCGGGGGCCGCAGCTCCCCCCATGACCCCCACCCTTGAATCATCCGCCCTGCTCCAGGTCACAACCTGGCGATAATACGTGTGTTATGACCCAAGCACGGGATTTGTACATCTGCCATTTCGTGCATCGGGCTTCGGAGGGGAACTTCGCTTGATCCCCTGCTTCTAACCGGCGGGGAACGGGAGGGAGCGCATGGGACACTTCCCGGATTTCTGCTCTGAAGCGTGTCAAGGGCACTCGTTCAGTCTGCTGATACGCACCATCTGGCATGCCGCCGACAATCTGGCCGATTGCCGTGCCGCGGCTTAAGCTCGTGAAGACGCTCGCCAACGGCGAGCAGAAGCCGGGCTACTACAACCTGACATGGAACCGGCAGGACGCCAAGGGCCGCAGTTGTGCCTGCGGCGTCTACTTCTGCACGCTCACGGCTGAGAACCAGCGCTTCTGCAGGAAGGCGATTCTGACCGAGTGATCTGAAGCTCGGGACACGATCAGAGCCGTCGGCAAAGCGGGGACAGTACCAAAGAGGGGACACGTCCACGGAGCGACGCGAGGAACGCGTCGCGGATGTGTGCCCAGCGCGAGGCCTGCCCTGAGTGAGCCGCGCCCCATGGCGAGATTCCTCGACAAGCTCGGAATGACAGGAGGCGCGGCGAGTCGAACGGGACGTGCGCTACAGTCCCCGTTTTGCCTCCACCTGGCGCGGGACGGTCTCCGTTTTCCCGGGTCATGTTCCTGCGCAGGCGGCCTGCATCGCTGCGGGCAATCTCTTTTCGGCCGCTACGGCTTCGGAACGTCGATGGTCGAACACGTCGGTTACCCTGTCACCCTGAGCCCTTCGCTTGTTGTCATGCTGNNCGTCGAACGCCTCAGAATGACAGATATTTCCTGGCGGGTCTTGGCCAGCACCTCAGGGTCGCAGCCGCGGACCGTCAGGAACCGACCTTGGCGACGGATGAGACGGTTTTCTTAACATTGGCCCCAGAGGGCCGCAATGGTTGGTGGTCGCCAGTCGCCGAACCGAGGTTCTGCGACACGCTACTGGCTACGGAGCGGAGTCGGGCCGGTCGCCCAGCAGCTTGCGTGCGAGGAGCGACGCCGAGTCCGGGTTTGCGAGCCAGGTGCGGCGTTGCTTTTGCTCCGCAATCCGCCGCTGGTACTCGCTGATATCGGCCCGGATACTCCGTTCGCGCGCTTTGCGCCGGGCTATGCTTACCAGCCCGTTGGGCCCGGCCAGGAACCAGAAGGCGAACACAACGAACACCGCCAGCACCGCCCATCTGACCAGCCGTTGGAGCGGTGACCGGCCGGAGTTCATCGTTTCAGGGTCTGCAGTCCGGCAAAGCGCAGGACGTCGTCTTCCTCGATGCGGATGAGCCGGTTGTACTTGGTCACCCGTTCGCTGCGGCAGGGCGCTCCGGTCTTGATCTGACCGGAGTTAGCCGCAACCGCGAGGTCGGCGATGAAGTGGTCGCTCGTCTCGCCCGACCGGTGGGAGATGACCGTGCGGTACCCGGAGTCGGTTGCGACTTTGACGCAGTCCAGGGTCTCACTGACCGTGCCGACCTGGTTCGGCTTGATAAGCACGGCGTTGGCGATACCGTCACGGATGCCTTGTTTTAGCCGATTCGTATTGGTCACGAAGATGTCGTCGCCTACGAGCTGAACTCGGCTGCCGAGCCGCTCCGTCAGCTTCTTCCAGCCGGTCCGGTCGTTCTGGGCCAGCCCGTCCTCGATGGATATGATCGGGAACTTCTTGATCCAGCTTTCGTACAGGTCGATGAGTTCGTCGGAGGACATGCTGTGAGGTTTCGGAGTGCGGAAGTGGTACAGGCCCTTGCGGTAGAACTCGCTTGACGCGGGGTCGAGCGCGATGAATATCTGGTCGCCGAGACGGTACCCGGCCTTGGTGACCGCGCGCTCGATGTATTCCAGCGGCTCCTCGTGGTCGCGGAACATCGGGGCGAAACCGCCCTCGTCGCCGACCGACGTCGGCTTTCCGGTGTCGTGCAGGAGGTTCTTCAAGTGACGATAGGTCTCGGCCGCGGCGCGCAGCGCCTCACGGAAGGTAGGGAACCCGGCCGGGACAACCATGTATTCCTGGACGTCGAGATTGTTGGAGGAGTGTGCGCCGCCGTTGATGACGTTCAGCAGCGGGGTGGGCAGCACCATGGTGCCGGCGCCGCCGAGGAAGCGGTACACGCAGATACCGGCGGTGATTGACGCCGCGCGGCATACCGAGAGCGAGGTCCCAAGTATGGCATTAGCCCCAAGCTTGCCTTTGTTCGCCGTCGGGTCGAGTTCGATCAGTGCCTGGTCGATCCGGTACTGGTTGGTGGCGATCATCCCGACGAGGCGACGGCGAATCGTGGTGTTTACGTTCTTGACCGCTTTGAGGACGCCCTGGCCGAGGAACCGCTTCGGGTCGCCGTCGCGGAGTTCGCAGGCTTCGTACTTGCCGGTCGAGGCGCCGGACGGTACTGACGCGCGGCCCATCGTACCGTCGGAGAGGATGCAGTCGACTTCGATAGTCGGGTTGCCGCGTGAATCGAGAATCTCTCGGGCTTCAAGGTCGGCAATGAGTGGTGCTGGCATGCCTTACTCCCCGCTGAGCGCTTTGTACTCGGCCCGACGTTCGGCGTACAGCGGGAACCCTTTGACCAGCTCCGCGACTTCGCCCTTGACTTTTTCGAGTTCGGCCTCGTTATCCCGGGCAGCCACCGCGCGGTCGATGAGTCCGGCGATTGTCTTCATCTCCGGCTCCCTCATGCCGCGGGTCGTGAGCGCGGGCGTGCCCAGCCGGATGCCGGACGCGATGAACGGCTTCTCCGGGTCGTAGGGAATCGTGTTCCGGTTCACGGTGATGCGGACCTTGCCGAGCACGCGCTCGGCGTCGCGGCCGGTAATCTGTTTGGGTCTGAGGTCGACCATCATCAAGTGGTTGTCGGTGCCGCCGGAGACGATGCGGAACCCGCACGCGGTCATCGCCTCGGCCAGCGCCTTGGCGTTGGCCAGCACCTGCCGCTGGTAGACCTTGAAGTCATCGGCCTGCGCCTCCTTGAACGCGACCGCCTTGGCCGCGATGACGTGTTCGAGCGGGCCGCCCTGCGTACCGGGGAAGACGGTCTTGTCGATATCTTCGGCGTACTTCTGCTTACCCATGATGATGGCGCCGCGCGGGCCGCGCAGGGTCTTGTGTGTGGTTGTCGTCACGATATCGGCGCAGGGGACCGGTGACATGTGAAGCCCGGCCACGACGAGCCCGGCGATGTGGGCGATGTCGGCGAGCTGGGCCGCCCCGACTTCGTCTGCTATCTCCTGGAACTTGTCAAAGTGGATGGTGCGCGGGTAGGCGGACGCGCCGGAAACGATGACGCGCGGCTTGTGCTCAAGCGCGAGAGCGCGGATGGCCGAGTAGTCGAGCATCTCGGTCTTCGGGTCAACTACGTACTGCACGACTTTGAAGTACCGGCCCGAGAAGTTGAGGGGGTGGCCGTGGGAGAGGTGGCCGCCGTG
>DDXO01000101.1 GCA_002347155.1 Caldifarciminota bacterium UBA2258 | reverse complement strand
GCGAAGGGTCTTTGCACTCGAAGATTCTTCGGCGTCGAACGTCTCAGAGTGACAAACATTTCCTGCTCTCATTAGTAACTCCTGCGGTAGAAGTCCAGCGCAATGTCTGCGGCCGGGGCCGAATGAGTGATGGCTCCGACCGAGATGTAGTCCACTCCGGTCTGCGCCACCCGCCGCACATTCCGCAGTCTGACGCCGCCTGAGGCCTCGAGCTTCGCCTTGCCGCGCGCGAGGGCGACTGCCTTCTTCATTTGTGCCGCCGTCATGTTGTCGAGCAGTATGCGAGTGGCACCGGCGGCGAGCGCCTCCCTCACATCAGCGAGCGTCTGAGTCTCGACCTCCAGCGGCAGCGGGCCTCTGCGGCAGCGCTCAACGGCGGTCGTGATTGAGCCGGCGGCAGCGATATGGTTGTCCTTTATCAGAATCATGTCATAGAGACCGGCACGGTGGTTGGTGCCGCCCCCGCACCGGACCGCGTACTTCTCAAGGGCTCGCCAGCCCGGGGTCGTCTTGCGTGTGTCGAGGATGATGGTCTTCGTGCCTCGAACCTCGTCCACGAACCGACTGGTTGTCGATGCAATGCCTGACAGCCGCTGGATGAAGTTAAGGGCAGTACGCTCGGCAGTGAGGATGGAGCGGGCCCGGCCGCGGACTTCGGCCAGGACCTGGCCCTTGTAGAACCGCGCGCCGTCCTTCAGTCTTGACGTGAACCGGATCGAACAGTCGAGGGTGAGGAATACCTGGCGGCAGACGTCGATGCCGGCAAGGACTCCGTTCGTGCGTGCGACCAGACAGGCGCGGGTCCGGCATTCTCGCGGGATTGTCAGACGTGACGTTACATCGCCGGAGCCGATGTCTTCGGCCAGCGCGGCCCTGATCAACCGTGCGGTGGTCATCGGATGTTCGCGGCTGCGCTCAACGCCGCGCGAGCACCAGCCCTAGAGGCCCGGCCGGAAACCCCTCTGGTAGCGTACAGACCGTGAAATGGCACTACGTAAGTCCTTGATTATCAATGGCCGCAAGATTGACGGTCGGGCGGTAGGTGGCTTTTCGGCCGGACTCCTAGGGCTTACGCTGTTTGTCGGCGCGGGCCTTGGCCTCGGCCGCGAGTCTGGCACGCCGCTCGGCCAGCTTCCGTTCGGCCTCTTCGACTTCCTTGCGCTCGGCTTCGAGGCGGGCCCTGGCTTCGGCTTCCTGTTGGGCGCGCTTCCGCTCAGCCTCGGCGCGGGCCTTGGCCGCGGCCTCGGCCAGGGCGCGCTGCTCGGCCAGTCCCCGCTGCTCTTCGGCGTGAGCCTTGGCCTCGGCTTCTTCCCTGGCACGCAGCTCGGCCAGCTTCCGTTCGGCTTCGGCGCGGGCCTTGGCCTCAGCTTCTGCCTTGGCCCGGCGTTCTGCGACCTTGCGTTCGGTTTCCTCGAGTCTGCGGCGCGCCTCCTCGGCATTGGCCTTGGCTTCGGCTTCCTCTTTGGCGCGCTGTTCGGCCAGTTTCCGTTCGGCTTCGGCACGGGCCTGGGCCTCGGCCTGGAGTTTGGCCCGCTTCTGGGCCAGTTGCCGTTCCTCTTCCTCAATCCGCTTCTGCTCGGCCTCAGCTCTGGCTTTTGCTTCAGCCTCTTCCCGGACGCGCTGCTCCTCTTCGCGTCGCTTGCGTTCCTCTTCCTCTTTGCGCCGGCGCTCGGCCTCGGCCCTGGCTCTGGCATCGGCTTCTTCTTTGGCACGCTGTGCTGCGAGCCGTGCTTCTTCCTCTTTGCGCTTGCGCTCCGTTTCGGTGTAGGTCTTGATCTGGGCCTCAAGCTGCCCACGCCGTTCGGCTAGCTTGCGTTCCTCTTCTTTACGCTTGTTCTCCTCAGCGGCGACGACCTTGGCCTCGGCTTCCAGACGTGCCCGGCGGTCGGCCAGTCTGCGTTCCTCTTCCTCGAGTTTCCGGCGCTCGCCGTCGATGCGAGCCCTGGCTTTGGCGCTGTCCTTCTCCCGCTGCTGGGCGAGTTTGCGCTCCTGCTCTTCGAGCCGCTTGATCTCGGCTTCGGTCCTGACCCTGGCCTCGGCTTCTTCCCGGGCGCGCTGCTCGGCTATCCGGCGAGCCTCTTCCTCTTTCCGCTTGCGCTCAGTTTCGGCGCGGGCCCTGGCCTCGGCTTCTTCCCGAGCACGCTGCTCGGCCAGTCTTCGTTCATCTTCCTTCCGGCGGCGCTCGGCCTCGGCCCTGGCTCTGGCTTCGGCTTCTTCTTTGGCACGTTGAGCTGCGGCTCGCTGCTCTTCTTCCCGCCGCTTCCGTTCGGCCTCGGCGCGGGCCCTGGCCTCGGCCTCTTCCTTCGCGCGTTGGGCGGCAAGCCTTCTTTCCTCTTCCTCGCGCTTCTTGCGCTCCGCCTCAGCCCTGGCCTTGGCTTCGGCTTCTTCCTTGGCGCGCTGCGCGGCGATTCTTTGTTCTTCTTCCTTACGTTTGCGCTCGGCTTCGGCTTTGGCTTTGGCTTCAGCTTCTTCCCGGGCGCGTTGAGCCGCGGTTCTCTGTTCTTCTTCCTTGCGCTTGCGTTCGGCTTCGGCCTTGGCCTTGGCTTCCGCCTCTTCCCTGGCACGCTGGGCGGCAACTCTCTGTTCTTCTTCTTTGCGTCTGCGTTCGGCCTCAGCCTTGGCTTTGCCCTCGGCCTCCAACCGTGCGCGCTTCTGGGCCAGCCTGCGCTCTTCTTCCTCGAGTTCTTTGCGCGCCGGTTCGTCAAGTGTCACACCACCGGCCGGCGCCGCGGGTTTTCGTGCCTCCTCCTGACGACGGCGCTCGGCTTCGGCGCGAGCGCTGGCTTCAGCCAGGTCCCGGGCACGCCTCTCTTCGGCCTCGCGATCCACCTTGGGTTTTTCCGGAGCGGGCGGAGGCTCTACTACCGGCGCGGCTGCCGGTTTCGGCTCAGCCGCCGGCTTCGGAGCAGCTTCCGGAGCCTCTGTCTTCTCCGCGGGGAACAGCAGCTCGCGGACCTTGCCGACCAGAACCTGAGCATCGTACGGCTTGGGCACGTAGGCGTTCGCGCCCATGTCGAGGCCGCGGCGGACGTCCTCGGGTGATGTTCGGGCGCTCAAGATGATGATTGGCGTCTTGGCTCCGCTCGACCTGAGGAGCTGGCAGACCGAATAGCCGTCCATTTTGGGGAGGATGAGATCGAGAATGAGGAGGTCCAGGTCGCCCTGCCGCGCAGTGACTACGGCCTGGAATCCGTCCGCCGCGGTGACTACCTCGAAGCCCTCTTTCTCGATCCGGCTTTTGACCATCTCTCGCAGGCCGGCATCGTCCTCAACTACAAGTATCTTCTTCTTGTTAGTCACGCGTCCTCCTTGATAGGCAGCATGGGATTGTACATGACTGCCTCGCCGAAGTTGATGCTAGTCCGGGCTCGACCGAGGTGCGGTTCTTTCCGCCGGAGACCACGGTGAGGCCCGGGTTCTGGCGTGCTTGCACAGGTTGCAGTATACCGCACGGCTGATGGGGAAATCAAGCTTTGCGTCATGCCGCCGGGTGGGCCGCGGGAGGCGGCGCCAACGAGGTCTCCTTGATTGGCAGTATGAAGCGGAACCTGGTTCCTTTGCCCGGGCTGCTTTCCACCCAGACCCGGCCTTGGTGCATCTCGACTACCGTACGGACAATGGCCAGGCCCAGCCCGGTGCCGGGGCCATGCGGGTCAACGCACTCGAACTTCCCGAATACCCGGTCGTTGAACTCCGCCGGGATTCCGGGACCGTCGTCCGAAACCGTGACCTCGACATACCCGGTATCGGCCGCAACTCCCGTTTCGGCCAGCACGCGGGAGTCCGGGGCGACCGGTCCGATACCGACGCGAATCGTCCCGCCCGGCGGCGAATACTTGATGGCGTTGTCGAGCAGGTTGCCGAAAACACGGAGCAGCCGGTCCCGGTCGCCAATCACCGTTGGCAGGCTCGAGGCGATGTTGCGCTCCACCGCGAGGTTGCGCTTGTTGATGAGCAGCGACAGACTGTCGACGGTGATGGTCAGCAGTTCGGACAGGTCGACCGCGTCTCTGTGCAACACAACCTTGCCGGCGTCGATCCGCGCGGCCTCAACGATGTTGCCGATCATCCGGTTGAGCCGGTCTATCTCCTCGCGGGCAACGTCCAGATACCGGCGCTGACGCTCGTCGAGTTGCCCAGACGCGGTCTCGGACAGCAGTGACAGCGCTTCCTTTATTGCCGCCAGCGGCGTGCGCAGGTCGTGAGAGACCATGGCCATGAAGTCGAGGGGAGCGTGTTCTGGTCGCCTGCCGGACTCCGCCGGTGCGTCCTTGAGTTCAGTCACCATGGATAGTGGGATGTGCCGACGAGCAAATCCTCACGTCGGCGCCGAGGTCGATAGGGTTACACGCAGCCCGGATGCCCTTTCTCGGTTTCATCGGGCGCATCGGCCTGCCCGTCGCTTCGTCAAGTAGCGGTAGCTGCATCACCTGTGCTTAGTTAGATGCTCCCGTGTTGGGACGCAGACTCGGAGCTCACAGTAACGCCGGAACCGAGATACGACCCAACATCAGTCAACCGAAGTCTAGCTCTCCCTCCTTGTTTGTCAACGCCGGAACAGACCGCGGAACAGACCGCGATTGCACCGCTGGATTTATCCGGCCTTGTCCCGAGGCTTCCGTGACTATGGCCCGAAAGAAGAGCGCCTTCGGGCGCGCGGGTTCACGCAAAGCGGCTTCGTCACGCAGCGCTATGACGGCAGGCTAGCCACGAAGCGGCGGGAAGTCGAGCACCTGTGGTACGCCGAGCCGGCGTCGCCAGTTCTCGTCGGGGATCTGCGAGCCGAACTCCTCGGCCTCGAAGGCAAAGGGTGGGGTGACGCGCGGCAGCTTGGTGCCGGTGGCGACGCCAGGCCGCGTCTTCGCCTTTGCGATGGTCTGCGTTCCCCAGCCGCCGGTGACGTCGACGAGCTGCATCCAAACAGTACCACGCTCGATGGTAATGACGTTGAACGACGGGAACGACTGACCTTCGAGCCGGCGCGACGTGGCAGTGCCGGCGGTGATGAAGTGGGTGTTTCCCAGTGTCCGGAAGAGCGGCAGGTGCTTGTGGCCGGATAGCACGAGGTCGATCTCTGCTTCGGCACACAGCCTCAGGACATCGCTTGAATCGGCCGGAACCTGTCGTCCGCAGCCGAGGCCCGGTACCGAGATGAGATGATGGTGCAGCGCGAGAACCTTGGTCTTGCCCTTCACCGATACCGTGTTGGCTATGCGCGACAAGTTTGAGCGGCCGACGAGTCCTTCGTCGGACCCCGGCTGGCTGGAGTCTACGCCGCACACGACCAGGGCCTCGTCTTCGTGGACTGGCTGGCGTGTGCCGAACATCTTCTCAAACAGGATGCCGCCCTGATTCCGGACGTCGTGGTTGCCGGGCACCGCGAGCAATGAGCCGGTTCTGAGTTGCTTGAGGAAGTGGAATGCCTGCTCGTACTCGTCCCAGCGGCCTTCCATCGTGAGGTCGCCGGTCACTACGGTGATGTCGGGACGGGTGTGGTTGATGTGGGCGGCGACGGCGTCAGCCCACTGAGAGACAAACCACCCGCTGGAGAAGTGCAGGTCGGAAAGATGAACGATCTTCACTGCCGCGGCCTCCTTTCTTCCGGTGCGGCCGTTGACCATAGATGGTGGCAGGGGAGAGTGGGAGTTTTCGGCTCCCCGCTATTCTGTGTGGGT
>DDXO01000118.1 GCA_002347155.1 Caldifarciminota bacterium UBA2258 | reverse complement strand
TCACTTTCTTGGTACTACCGGTTCAGCGACCTCTTCGTCATCCCTATCCCAATCTACTACCCGCCTGACCTGGACAGCGATGGACATGAGGAGATACTTTGTGTTGTGCCATCACTGTCACTAGGAATGAGCATCTGGGAGAACGCTGGCGACGATCAGAATTCACTAGTATGGCGCGACACAATCCACGACGGCTATCGGTTCACCTTCGGTGATTTCGACAACGATGGCAGGATGAACCTCGCGACTGCGACTCTGAGCAGCTCCGGAACACTCTCGGTTTGGGAATGCACAGGAGATGACCAGTACGAGGTTGTGTATCAAGACCCGGTGGGACAGCCAAACGGCGCCGACGTGTTCATGACCAATNNCCGCCGCACGCTGGTGGATTCGGTCGGCTTCTCTGGTACCATGTGGGGCCGAATCAGCGAGTGCGGAGATATCGATGGCGATGGGATTGACGAGCTCATCTGGACCACGCCCAACTACATCAAGATGTACAAGGTCATCGGCAACCTGGAACCCAGGGAGGTCTGGAACTGGTACAACGACCACGGTGGGTTTCGGTCGCTTGTGAGCACGGTCTACGACATCAACAACGACGGCTACAACGAGCTGATAACCGCGGGCAACGCCAAGATATCCATCTTCGAGATTGTTGCTGTTGACCTCCTGTCCCCGAACCGCGGCACGTACAATGTCGGCGATACGATTCCAATCCGCTGGGTCACTCACTCGCCGCCGCGCTGCGACTCGCTGTCGCTATTCCTGCGGCGCGGCATCACACCCTCACCCCTCCCTCCCCCTCAAGGGGGAGGGAATGAAAGGGAGGGGGAGCTGACCGACTCCAGGGGACTGTCACCGCTTTCCGCCGAGGAAAACGGTGGCTGTACCCAGTCCGACTCGCTTTGGAATCTGGACACTATTGCGACCGGCCTGCCGGGAACCGACACCATCTATCGTTGGGTCGTGCCCTCGGGCGTTCCCGATACCGGCCGCATCGTCGTGATAGCCTACGGGCAGGCCCTTGGAGTGCGGCAGCAAGGCTGCCGCCTTTCCGGCAAAGCGGGAGCTACGCTCCCGCAGTCCAAGGATTCCCGCGTCGCTTGGCAGTTCGATATGTCCGACAGCGCCATCACCTTCACCAGCGGCGGAGTGGCGGAAGGCACAAGTAACATCCCGCAGCAATGGTCCCTCTCGGTCAGCCCGAATCCGGCGCGCGGAGCGTTCAGCATTCGTTACGAAGTGCCTCTGCCCCTCACCCTCGCCCTCTCCCAGAGGGAGAGGGAAGGGGTGAGGGAGGTCATGTCCCTCGGCATCTACGACGCGGGCGGGAGGCTGGTGCGCTCTCTATGCGAAGGCGAAGTCGCGCCGGGCCGCTACGAGGGGAGGATTTCCTCGGGCGTCCTGACTGCCGGGGTCTACTTTGTCCGGTTGGAGCCCTCAGCCGTTAGCCGTCAGCCGTTAGCCGTTACCAAGGTCATCGTGGCAAGATAGGAGGACAAAATGAGACACTCTGTGCTGTTGGCGGTCGGCTGTCTGCTGTCAGTCGTATCCGCCCAGTGGCTTGAGACCACTATCTCGGTGTCACTCAATCCGTGCGGCCTGGCATACAACACTACCGATAACCTGGTCTATTGCGCCAATCAGACCAGCGACAACATCAAGGTAATCGCCGGCGACACGAACGTAGTCATTGCCACGATTCCAGTGGTCAACTACCCGGTAGGCCTGGACCCGCGAGCCATTGTCTACAATCCGACCAGCAACCGGGTCTATTGCGCCCATCCCGGGAACGATACCGTGACGGTCATCAACGGCTCCAACAACACGGTCAGAGCGACAATCCCGGTCGGAGACAACCCGGTTGGCCTGACCTGGGATTCGGCCGGCAACAAGGTCTACTGCGCCAATCAGAACAGCAACAGCGTCACGGTCATCGACGGGGTCGGCGATACCGTCATCAAGACCATACCGGTCGGGGCTGCTCCTCTCGGGCCAATCTGGAATCCGGCCAATGACAAGGTCTACTGCGCGAACAAGAACAGCGACAACGTCACGGTGATTGACGGTGCGGCCGACACGGTCATTACCACCGTCACGGTAGGGGATGGGCCCTACGCTCTGGTTCACAATCCGGCGGGCAACAAGGTCTACTGCGCCAACAACACCGGCGGTAGCGTTTCGGTTATCGACGCAACCGCGGACACGGTCATCGCCACGCTCACGGTCGGAGGCGGGCCCTATGCTCTCGCGTACAACCCCACCGACAACAAGGTTTACTGCGCGAATTCCTCGAGCAGCAATGTGACCGTGATAGACGGAGGTGCTGATACGGTCGTCGCCACGGTTCCGGTCGGAAGCAGTCCGCTGGCTCTGGCGTACGATTCGGTCTACTCCAAGCTCTACTGCGCGAATTACCAGGGCAACAGCGTCACGGTGATTGATGGTCCCTCGAACACGGTCGTCACGACGATAACGGTGGGCAGTCGTCCCTTTGCTCTAGCCTTGAATCCGGTTCAGCACCGGACCTATGTTGCGAACTTCAACGGCGGCACCGTGTCGGTTATCCGGGATTCGTCCGTGACCGGGACTGCAGAGAACTCCAGGCCCCAAGCCACACGCTTGAGGTCGGTGCCGACCGTTGTCCGCGGGGTGCTGTACCTGCCGCGGGACATGACCGAAACGTCCGACGTTTCGAATCGTGTCCCAAGGCCGGTCCTGCTGAATGCGGCAGGGCGGAAGGTCATGGAGTTGCAGGTCGGAGCCAATGACGTATGGGATCTCGCTCCCGGCGTCTACTTTGTCCGTCGGGCGTCGAGCGTCACTAAGATAGTGCTTACGAGGTAGCAGGGAGGCATGAGACTCGGACTGGCAACTCTCGCTCTCGGTTGCGCTCTCTCGACAGCAGGGGCCCAGTCGCGCGAAGTGGCTACGCAGTCTCGTAAGCCGCCGACTCCCGCCCGGCTCGCGCTTGAGCAGATGACTCCGGCCGAGCGGAGAAACTCAGACATCTCGGTCGAGTTCGAGAGCCCTGACAGCGAAGCCGTTCTGCTCGGCCGCGAGGTCGAACGGCTCTGGAACGGGGGCCAGCATGACACGGCGCTCGTGCAACTCGCCAAACTCGAGGCCCAGGTCGGGCGCGTGGCAGTTGGCAACTCATGGCGCAGGCCTATGCCGACGCGCGAGACCGGCCTCTGGGGGGGCGATGTCCGTATCGGCAACCGGGATTCGCTCTCAGACGTTGTTCTCGTCCATGACACCGCGAGCGGGAATCTCTTTGCCGTTCTCCGTCATTCCGACGAGGCGCCGCATTGGTCGGTCTGCATGTCTGCCAACAACGGCGTCTCTTGGGAGGAAACGTTTGCGTGGGTCGGCAGCCAACCGACAGACATCGATGGAGCGGCGTTCGGCGAACACGTGTACGTTGCGTACAACTCCCCGTGGGAGAATGCATGTCAGGTCCGGGCGCGGCGGTTCCTGTGCAGCGACGGCACCGCCGACACCTTCCGAGAAGGCGCGGTATGGACTATCGGCTGCTACCTGGACACAGGCGATACGATGCGCGAAGTGTCGCTCGTTTCCGGTCGCGATGATAGCTGTCTGTATCTCTACACACTGACGTCCGGCGGAAGCGTCTGGCCTTGCTGCACATACGAAGACTGGGATTTCTGGAACCAAGGGCGCGTTATGGTATCGTACGCGAACAGCGGCCTCGACGGGACTGCGAACACTGGGCTGTCCTCGACACACAACTTCGTCTCATACTATGATACGAGCGATACCCTGCGGATCTACCGTTGCTCCATGAATAGCCCTCAGTTGTGCCTCTCCGTTTTGGCGGGCAACGGCTCGCCAACCAGTATTTCAGCGTACCGCGACACCGTCATCTGCGCGTACGAGGACGAAGCCCCTTCACCACACCAAGTTCGCTACGCCATGAGATATGGCGACGGCGACACTTGGACGATTGGTACGCTGAGCAGCGTCGACACGGCGGCGGAGTTTCCGGCCGTCACCGCATGCGGCAGCGGCGGGTTTGGTGCCGTATACCGCCACTGCACTCCGACCAACCAGCTTCGGTTCCTGCAGCGTCCGGACGACGGACCTTGGTCCGACCCGGTATCGACTGCAGACAACGAGCCGTACTCGAGCCGCCCGGGAATCGTGTGCCTCGGCGCGGGCGTGTATGGGGTGGCATACCTGTCCGAAAGTAGCCCGGTCGTGCGTGGCGCCTTCTTCGACCGGAGCGATTGGCCGTATGGTGTTGGCGAGCAGCAGCGGCCTCAAGCCTCAAGCCACAAGCCGCAAGCAACGATCGTGCGCGGCGTTCTGTTCCTGCATAAGGCCACAAGCCTCAAGTCACAAGCCGCAAGCCTTCTGGACATCACAGGCCGGTCAGTGGTGGACCTGCACGCGGGCGCGAATGACGTGAGCGGGCTCTCTCCAGGGGTGTACTTCGTCAGGTCCGCACAAGCACAGGCAGTCCGGAAGCTCGTGGTCACCAGGTAAGGGACCGACATGAGATTCACGCCAGCTCTAGTCCTCCTTGCGTGTCTGCTGTCGGCCGCAGGCGCGAAACGGTCCGAAGCTATGGATCAAGCACAGACGGCTCCGACTCCGGCACGAGCCGCGTTGGAACAGATGAGCGCATGCGAGCGCAAGAACTCGTGCATATCGGTGGAGTTTGAGAGTCACGACAGCGAGGCTGTTCTACTCGGCAGTGCGGTCGAGAGGCTCTGGAACCGAGGTCAGTACGACACGGCGCTCATGCAGCTCACCAACCTCGAGGCCCGGGTCGGGTGCGTGGCAATTGGCAACTCATGGCGCAGGCCGGTGCCGACGCGCGAGACCGGCCTCTGGGGGAGCGATGTCCGTATCGGCAACCGGGATTCCATTGCCGAGCTCTCGCTGGCGTACGAAGCCATGAGCGGCAACCTGTTCGTGGTGTTCAGGCATGGAACCGGGCTACCGCACTTCTCGGTCTGCATGTCAGCCGATGCCGGGGCCACGTGGGTCGAGACATTCACCTGGAACGGAACACCCCCGACATCACTCGATGCGGCAGTGGCCACCGGGCACCTCTACGTTGTGTACAATTCACCGGGTGAGAATGCACAACAACTCCGACTCAGGCGGCTTGCATGCAGCGATGGCCGACCCGACGGGCCCTGGGTCGTTCCGTGTACGCTTGACGTCGGTGACACGATGAGAGAGGTGTCGCTTGTCTCCAACCAGAACAACAACCGGCTACATATTGTCACCCTTGTGTCGGACGGCAGCGTGTTGGTTAGCTTCGCCTACCCGAACGTTGGGCAATGGACGAGGCTCTCGACCGGAATCAGTTCCGGTGCATACTGCGGCTTGGATGCGGCCGACGATGGGCGTTCTGACACAGCCTGCATATTCTTTTCTTACTACGATGCAAACGATAGCCTGCGAGTCTACGGTGGTTCCGAACACCGCTTGACGCTCCATACAGGTAGAAGCGGCTCGACAAGCATCTCCGCTTTCTGCGGCTCGGTCGTCTGCGCGTTCGAAGACGAGACGACCTTACCTCATCAGGTTCGCTACGTCGCCAGTCTCGGCGATACTGCTTGGAGCACGACTACGTTGAGCGACGCCGGCACTGCCGCCGAGGCGCCAGTAGTGGCAGTAGGCGACCACAGGCTTGCGGCCATATTCCGGCACTGCGGCCCCACTGCCGAGCTGCGGTTCCGCTGGTTCACGGACAGCGGGTTCTGGAGCGACCCTGTCTCTATTGCGGACCATGCCCCGTCCTCGAACCGCCCGGAGATTGCATACCTAGGTCCGGGCGCGTACGGCGTGGCCTACTTGTCCGATACGAGCCCGGTCGTGCGTGGGGCTTTTTTCGACCGGAGTGATTGGGCGTACGGAGTCGCAGAATGGCGGCGGCACGTTGTGGTCGAGGCAACTCTGAGAGTCACCCCGAATCCGCTCAAAGGTCGGGGGCATCTCAGCTACGAGTCGAACCAGCCTGTGGATCTGCGTCTGCGGATGTACGACCGAACGGGTCGGTTCGTGAGAGCGCTGTTCGAAGGGGGCTGCCCAACAGGCAGGCAGGCACTGACGCTCGACGTCTCAGACCTGTCGCCCGGGGTCTACTTCATCCGAGCTGCTGTCAATACTCGGGCTCGGAATGTGCCTGTGACCGTTGTCAGGTAGCCAAGGCGCAGTCCTCTAGGATAGCCTGACTCTGCGTTGCGTTTGGCTCCATCCATCATGTCGCCCCGGGTCGCACCAGGTAGTAGGTAGTCCAGTAGGCAAGCACACACCCTAAGGGACACTCGACCACGGATTGCGCACAGGCCCCGAGGCCGCCACGGTTTGAGCCAGAGCGTCGAGTCCTGCGCTGTGTTGCTGGAAGGGAGATGTCGGCTTTGGTAGAGTCGGGCAACCCACTCACCGGCGAACGGCCGGGCTATCCACAGGCAGGCCGTAGATAGGAGAGGGGCGACCGCGATGTCGCCCCCACTCGACAGCGTGCGCGTGCCGGTCAGGCACTGCGAATCGCGGTCGAGTATGTCGGTACTGCTGTTACGGGCTTGGCCACTTCCAGCCGCAGTTCGGAGTCATGCAAATGACTGAGTCGCAGACGCAGGGATAGGAGTCGCAGCTCGGGCAGTGCCAGTCCGCTGGCTGGATCGGGGGAGCCGGTCTCTCGTACCAGGCTGGCCAGACTATGAAGTTGTGACTCGAGTCGCTGGGGCACGTGTAGAAGGCCTTGACGTTCGTGAGGTGGCACGTAGGGCAGTACCCAGGGATGGAGTCGGCGAACGCGACTCCTGGCAGGAGCAAGACGGCGATCGCTGCCAACACGGCAGCATTGCGGTTCACGGTTTCTCCTTTTCTGAGGGCGCCTAACTCTGCGGCAGCAGTCCACGCCCCCTCTAGGCCGCTGTCGGGAGGCGCACGCGCCGTCCGTTATCAGCTTCACCTACTGACGAGGGAACGCGGGTACGACCTCCATCAACGTGTTCTTGTCGGGTGGTCTCTGAAGCAGTCGAGATCTTCAGGATTTGCCCGCAAGCATAGAATCCAAGCCCTGTCTAGTTGACAGGATTCTATCCATCTGTCGTCTACTGTCAATCATCGGGAATTCGGGAACGGGGGGCGGCGATCGGAGACTCCGGGGGATCAATGCTCAGTCCCAGGTGCCTGCGGAGTTGGGTCAGTACCGACGGGAGCAGGATCGACCCTAGGAGCCTGTCGGAGAACCCTTTCTTCCCCTGAACTGAGTTGAGTCAGTGGGCGTCTAAAGGACATGCCCACCGACAATCGCTTCCGAGAGTACAGTCCGAATCAGGATTACCTGCTGCCGCCGTCACTGCGGGAGTGGCTGCCATCGGATCACTTGGCCAACTTCATCAGCGACGTGGTCGATGCGCTCGATTTGTCTGAGATTGTCGACGCCTACGACAACTCGCAGGGCGGTCAGGCTCCATTTCATCCGGTGTTGATGACCAAGCTGCTGCTCTACGCTTACTGTATCGGTGTTCCCAGTTCCCGGCGGATTGAGAAGAGCACCTACGAGGTGATTCCCTTTCGGGTACTGAGTGCCAACCAACATCCGGACCACGACACCATCTCGGAGTTCCGCAAGCGGCATCTGGTGGCCTTGAGCCGCATCTTCCTGCAGGTTCTGGAGCTATGTCGGAAGGCGGGGTTGGTAAAGTTGGGTCATGTCGCTTTGGATGGCACCAAGGTCAAAGCCAATGCTTCCAAGCACAAGGCGATGAGCTACGACCATATGCAGAAGAAGACCGCCGAGCTTGAGGCCGAGATTGCACGGCTGCTGGGCGAGGCAGAGGCGATCGATGCGGCGGAAGACGTCCGCTACGGCAGAGGCAAGCGGGGCGATGAGCTGCCGGAGGAGTTGCGGTATCGGGAACGACGGTTACGGAAGATTCAGGAAGCTAAACAGGCCTTAGAGGAAGAGGCGCGCAGGGAAGCTCCGGCGGCAGCGGAGAAGGCGAAGGCGGAGTCTGACGTGCGACCGCAGCCCAAAGCCCAACGCAACTTCACCGACCCTGATTCCCGGATCATGAAAGATGGAGCGACCAAGGCATTCGAGCAGGCCTTCAACGGCCAGGTGGCAGTGGACTCCGAGTATCAGGTGATCGTTGCCGCCGGGGTGACGCAGGAGTGTAATGACAAGCGCCAGGTGGAGCCGATGGTTGAGCGTCTGAAGGCGAATCTGGGCGGATTGGGTCCGAAAAGGATGTCATTGGATAACGGCTATTATAGCGATGAGAACGTAGAGTTCTTGCGGGGAGAAGGGATTGACGCCTACATTGCGACCGGGCGTCTGAAACATGGTGAAGTGCCGCCGCCGGCGCCGCGCGGCCGGATACCGAAAGGGCTGACGACCAAGGAACGGATGGCGCGCAAGATACGGACGGTGAAGGGACGTTGCACCTATGCGAGGCGCAAAGCGATTGCCGAACCGGCAATCGGGCAAATCAAGGAGGCCCGCGGTTTCCGGCGATTCCTGCTGCGGGGGCTTGAGAAAGTGGATGCGGAGTGGCTGATAATCTGTCTTACCCACAACCTATTGAAGCTATTTCGCTGGTCCTGGCAGCCGGCGCTTGCCGGATAGACTCGGCTGAAGCGCTGACTCCTCGCCAAGAACCGAACGGGGCAATAACCCGAACACCAAACCAAGCTCCTTGATGCGGACAACTCGACCAGACGCCAAACCCGACCCAACCCAGGCCGGTTTCCCGACACGCTCCTAGAGGTGGGCGCAGGTCCGCCCCGCGCCTTTGATTCTACAGCGCTGTAGGATGGCGCGGGAGCGGGTTTTCGAGGCTATCTGCTTGAAGCTTCAGGCTTTAGGCTTGAAGCTCCTGGAACGACCCCCTCACCTGGGGGACTACCTTCAGAACAGAATAGGGGACTCAGTGTAGAGCAGTCAGGGAATGAGCCCCGGGCATTGTCTCGGGAATTGTATCGGGAATTGTCTCCGGGAGTCCTTCGTCCGTTGTCTTCTCCGTGGTCTCGGACACAGTCCCCGAATGTCCTTGGTCCCTTGTCCCACAGGCAATTCGGCGGTCTGTTCTACGGGTTCTTCTCCACTGAGCCCGGAGGTTTGTGTCCGGCACTGTTGTCCGGACAGCAGTCGGGGTTGCGTGCGGGTCTGTATTCTAACTTGCCTGCCGGTCTATTTGCCGACCAGCCTGCGCTGCGCACTGAACGGATCGCTCCGACGATGGCAGGAAACCGAGCCGGGACGCGCGAGGCGTCCCGGCTGAGTCAATTGAAGGTCAGGCGCTCCGCGCAGTGGAACAGGGCAAGCCCTATCCCGAAGAAGCCGCCAGCAGACTAGCGCAGCTTCTTCTTGTGGCGCATCGCCTTGATGCGCTTCTTGTACTTGTGGCGCCGAATCTTAGACAGCTTGCGCTTCCGACCACAAGGCATCTATTGGCCTCCCTTCATGAGACTTGCTTTGAGGAGCCGCGAGGCTTTGAAGACGGGCACGCGCCGCGGGGGGATGTTCACCGGTTCTTTGGTCTTGGGATTGCGTGCGACCTTGGGTTTGCGGAGTTTGGTAGACATCACACCGAAGCCTCTGATTTCGATGCGGTTTCCTTCAAGCAGCATCTTGCACATCTCGTCGATGAACATCTGGACGAGTCGGCCCACGTCGCGCTTGGTTATGTTGGGATGGACCTGACGGGATAGAGTCTCGACCAGGTCAGCCTTGGTTACTGTCATATGTGCCCTCCTCTAGCCACAGGTACTGCAACTGTGCGAACTGCAGCTACCGCAAGACTTGGACGATGACGATACTCTCTTCTCAGCCCCCGCAACAGCGAACGCCGAGAAGCAGCGGGTGAGTCCTTCTGCTCCGCACTTGGGGCAGATGAGCTCATCCACGTCACGCTTGCTCAGTACGAGTTCTTCGAATTCGTGGTTGCAGGTGTCGCAACGGAACTCACGAATCGGCATAAGCCATTATAGGATGGTGACTTCTGACTGTCAAGGGCGGGATTTCGGCTAAGTTTAAGGCTGGCAGGGAGTTGGCCGTTCAGGGGCTCAGGCAAAGCAGAATCCAGAAACCAGAGACCAGAATGCAGAATGTTCGGACCGAGACGGAGTCAGAAGTCGAGACGATGGATCGAGTCAACGATGGACGATGTACGAGGCAACCGGCGGGCTACTCGTAGCGGAGGGCTTGAATCGGGTTGAGGCGAGCGGCGCGCGATGCTGGGTAGATGCCGAAGAAAATCCCGACCCCGGCCGAGAAGCCGACTCCAACGAGGATGGTCCACAGCGGTGCTGCGGCCTTCAGATGTGCCGCGAGTTCAACTACTTTTGCGATTCCGAGGCCGAGGGCAACGCCGATGGCCCCGCCGACAAGCGAGAGCATGACCGCCTCGAGCAGGAATTGCCAGAGAACATCCTGGTTGGTCGCACCCAGGGCTTTGCGCAGGCCGATTTCGCGGGTACGCTCGGCGACGGCAACGAGCATGATGTTCATGATGCCGATGCCGCCTACGAGCAGCGAAATCGCAGCGACTGCGATCATGACGATGTACGCTACGCGCGTGATGTTGCGATAGATATCGCGGATAGTGTCCTGGGTGCTGATGCCGAAGTCATCCGGTTTGTCGTAGCCGAGCTTGTGCCGGCGCCGCATCAATTCCCGCACGTCGTCGATGGCCTTCTCAATCGGCACACCCTTCTTCGGCATCGCCGCCACGGCAATGCTGTACATGAGTTCGCCGAATCCACGGCCGGGCGCGAAGTCCTTCTCGAAGCTGGTTATCGGCACGACGACGACGTTATCCTGGCTCTGGCCGAGGAAGCTGCCCTTGCGCGCGAGCACGCCGACGACGAGGTAGCTTTTGCCGTCGAGCACCAGCCGTTTGCCGAGCGGGGTTTCGTAGGGGAACAGGTTGTCGACGATGTAGCCGCCGATGACGCAGACCTGGTTGCGGCGCAGGCTGTCGTCGGAGTTGATGAACCGTCCGGTCTCCACCGTGTAGTTGCCGACCTCGGCGAGCGCCGGGGTCGAGCCGCTCATGTCTACGTTCGTTACCTTGTTGCTGCGCCAGGTTACCTTGCCGATACTGCGGCTGCGCGAGGGCGCGACCTTTTCGATGGTCGGCAACTGGCTGATTGCCAGCGCGTCATCCATCGTGAAGTTCGGGCGCTTGTTGATTTCGTCCCAGTCGAGACGGCCCATGCCGAAGGCGAACTTCTGGATGAAGATGGTATTGGAGCCGAGTGAGGAGATCTGTTTCTCGACTTCGTAGTTCATGCCCTGGATGAGCGACACGATGGCAATGACCGTCATCACGCCGATGATGATGCCGAGCGCGGTGAGGAATGAGCGCATCCGGTGGGTGCGGAAGGTCTCGAGCGAGAGGCGGAGAAGCTCAACTAAGCGCATAGCGCCAATTCCGAATGACGAATTCCGAATGACGAATCAGTGAGGAAAGACCGAAGCTCGAATTCCGAATCAAGCTCGAATGAAGGAGCAATCCCAATCGGTCATTCGGGTTTCGGTATTGAATCGTCATTCGGGTTTCGTGATTCGGGTTTTCCCTAGGTGACTATCTTGCCGTCTGCCAGGTGGATGATGCGGCGGGCGTGGCCGGCAACCGCCTGGTCGTGGGTGACGAGGATGATGGTGTTACCCTTTTCTGCGAGGGAGCCGAAGATGCGCATTATCTCGACCCCGGTCTTGGAGTCGAGGTTGCCGGTCGGTTCATCGGCGAGCACAACCGAGGGCCGGTTGGCGAAGGCGCGGGCAATGGCCACGCGCTGCATCTCGCCGCCGGAGAGTTCGTTGGGGTTGTGTGTCATCCGGTCCTTGAGGCCGACCATCTCCAGCAATTCGGCGGCGCGCGCCTGGCGCTCGCGGACCGGCATGCCGGCGTAGAGCATCGGGAGCTGGACATTGGCGCGGGCCGAGAGGCGCGGCAGCAGGTTGAAGGACTGGAAAACAAAGCCGATTTCCCGGTTGCGGAGATGGGCAAGCTCGATGTCATCGAGCGTCGAGATGTCGCGGTCGTTGAACCAGTAGCGGCCCGAGGTCGGCGTGTCCAGGCACCCGAGCAGGTGCATCAAGGTGGACTTGCCGGAACCCGACGGGCCCATCAAGGCGACGTACTCGCCTTTGCCTATGTCGACTGTCACGCCGTCCAGCGCGACGACCGCGACCGTGCCGGCCATGTAGGTCTTGGTGATGTTGTCGGTGCGAATCAGCATGGCTGGGAGGGCAAATGACGAAACCCGAAGTCCGAATTCCGATTGAAGCTCGAATGGCGCAAGTGTCCCGGATTCCGAGATTGACTGCCACGAAGACACGAAAACGGATGACGCGATCCACCAACCATGGATGGACACAGATGAACACAGATGGTCTTCTTGGGGGAATCTGCCCGGTTATCCGTGTTCATCGCTGGTTCACTCTGTCCGTCGTGTTCGTTTCGTGCTTTCGTGGCCTCAATGCCGGTCTTGGGGGATGTCTGATTCGGAATTGAGACATTCGGGTTTGATTCGTCATTCGGATTTGGCCTCAGCGGCCCCTGTCCGACAGCGCGTCATTCGGACTTTGCCCATCAGTCGGGCAAGCTGTCCTTGGCGGGTTTGGCATTCACCCGGTCGCCGTCTTCGAGTTTGGAGAGCTTCTTATACGGGCCGGTGACGACCTCGTCGCCCGGCTGGAGCCCGTCGGTGACCTGCATCTCGGTTTCGCTCGTCTTGCCCGTGCGGATCGGCGTCAGCACGGCCTTTCCGTCCTTGACGAGGAAGACGGTCTCGGTCTCTTTGCCTTTGACGTCGCGGCGGCCCGAGGCCTGCACCGGGATGACGAGCACGCTGTCGAGTTGGGCGGTCGTAATCTCGGCCCGGACGTTCATGCCCGGCCGCAGTGAAGGAGCGGTGCTGTCGAGCGTCACCTCGACCTCGAACGTCGTGGACTGCTGCGTCGCGCTGAGGACGTTCTGGGTCGGCATGTAGGCTATGTTGGTGACGTGGCCGGCGAACGAGGTGTCAGGCAGAGCGTCGACAAAAACCCTGGCCGGCTGGCCGAACGCAACCGAGACGACGTCGGCCTCGCCCACGTCGATGAGCGCCTGCATCCGCGACATGTCGGCGAGCACCATCAGCACGGTGCCGGAGTAGTTCATCGTGCCGATCATGACAGCTTCGCCCGCTTCGATGTTGAGCTGGGCGACGGTGCCGGATATCGGCGCCCGAATCACGGTTTTGTCGTACTGGTCGGCAGCCTGGTCGTATTGGGCCTGCGCCATTTCACGGGCGGCGCGCGACGCTTCGTACTGCTCGCTTGCCACCAGTTTGGCGTTGTAGAGGCTCTCGACCCGGGCATGGCTCAGTTGGGCCTGTTCCAGACGCGACTTTGCCAGCAGCATGTTTGCCTCGTAGCTGCGGCGGTCGAGCTCGAGCAGCAGGTCGCCGCGGTCGACCCAGTCGCCCTCTTTCACCGGCAGCTTGGCCACCGTGCCCATCACCTGCGACTGCAGGTTGACCTGGGCCTTGGCGCGGAGCGCGCCGGTGGCCGACGCTTTGGAGACAATCGAGCCGTACTTCACCTTCCGGGTTTCGACCTCGGTGCCGCCGCCCGACTTGCTCTTCAGGTTGGCCACGACGATGAGGGCGAGCAGGACGGCCACCGCGGCCACGATGATGATGGTGCGCGTGCGCTTTTTCAACGGGGCCCCCTTTCATGGAAATGACGAAACCCGAAGCCCGAATTCCGATTGAAGCTCGAATGGCGGAAATGTCTGATTAGGAATTGAGACATTCGGGTTTGATTCGTCATTCGAACTTCGTCATTCGGATTTCGGACGATAGTCCGTACGGCCAAGCAGGTAGCTGATCTGCGCCGCCTGCACGTAGGTGTCGGTCAGCGCCGTGATGTAGGTCGCGTTGGCCTGTTCGAGCGCGGTCTCGACGCTGAAGAAGTCGATGAGCGAGATAGCACCGAGCCGCTGCTGTTCCCGGGCGAGACGATAGAGCTCCTGGTTCAGCTCGAGGTTCTTCTTGGCGTAGTCGTAGCGTTGCTGGGCTTCTTCGTAGCCGATGACCGCCGTTGCTGCGGCCGCGCGCACCTGGTAGCGGGCGGCCGTCGCCGCAGCCCGGGCCCGGCGCGAGCCGGCAACGGCGTCGGCGATGTCGAGCGCAAAGGACTTGAGGTCGAGCAGCGGGAAGGAAAGCCCGATGCCCGTGGTCACCACGTCCTTGTCGCCCCAGTCTTTGATGCTCCCGGGCATCAGCGAGTCGGAGTACCGCGATTGCCAGTAGGCCGACACCGACGGCAGAATCCGACCGACGGCGCCGATGGTGTTGATTGTGGCGATGGTGCCGGACTTGCCCGCCATCCGCAACGCGGGGTTGCGGCGTTCTATTTCCGCCACCAGACTGTCGCTGCTGGACACGGTGAGCTGTGCCGGTGCGGCAAGCTGCTCGGTCGGTTTTACCACTACGTCGCGGTTGATACCGGCGGTGGCGAGGAGTCCCGCGTTGGCGGCGGCGAGTGCCTTCTCGGCCGTAAGCAGGCTGATGTCGGCCTGCGACCTGTACACCTCGGAGCGCATTACGTCGATCCGGGAAGCGGCGCCGAGGCGCAGCTTCTCCTGATTGAGCCGGAGATTGTCGGCGGCGCGATCCACCGCCGACGCGGCTGCGTCGCGCAGGAGCCGGGCCCCGAGCAGCCCGAGGTAGCTGTCGGTGACGTCGTAGATGAGTCTGGCCTGCTTGTCCTGCGCGTCGACTGAGTAGTATCCGGCGTTGATGAAGGAAGTGGCGGCGCCGGCAAAGACGCGTGGGTCGAAGACAACCTGGCTGAGCGTCAATGCGCCGTCCCATCCCTCAGCCGTGTAGGTCGAGTCCGAGCCGGGCAGTATCTGCGACCTCGTCCTGCCCCAGTCCAGCGAGCCGGACGCTGCCGGGAGCAGGGCGTTGATGCCCTTGCCGACCGCTATCCCGCTACCCAGCCGGGACGCCGACGCCTGCGCCTGGGCCGGGCTGTGGCGGAGCGCCTGGTCCAGCGCCTGGCCGAGCGAGAGTTCGATCGTGTCCGGCGCGGCGCTGACGAGTGAGAGAAGTAGCAGCAGCACGGCTTACCTCACCCCTGCCCGCATACCGAGCAGCGACAGCGCCAGGATGACGACGACCCACACCGCGAAGGCGAGCGTGTAGGCCTTCGAGTCCTTGACGCCGAACACGACCTTGAGCCCCAGCGCTATCAACAGAAACTTCCAGAAGTCGAAGATGTCGAGCTGGGTGAGCAGAGCCTTGAGAAAGCCCTGCTCAAGACCGGGAGCGGCCACCGCCAGACCGGTCGTCACCTCGGATGAACGTTTGAGCAGAACGAGGATTCCGCGGACGAGCGTCGCCGGCACCGCAACCAGACTCGCGTTGCAGACGATCGACCACATCCTCTTGAAGTCGCTCGTGCCGCCGAACAAGGGCAGGCTGACATTGTAGACGACCGCGAGGAAGAGCAGCGCGATGAGGCTGACGACCAGCGTACTGACCGCGGGCACTCCGTAGCGCATGACCGGACTAGTGTAGAACTTGTCCATGCCCTCAATGGCCCGGTCGACCTGTTCCTGCGGCACGTTTCGCTCACGCATCTGGTCGAGTGCCGCTTTCTTTTGCTTCTCCCAGTCAACGTACTGGCTGGCCATCACGGCGAAGAGCATGTTGAGGAGCAGGACGATGATCAGGGGGACGAGCCAGGTCGGCTTCTCCTTGAGACGGGCGAAGGCACGTCCGGGCGCTAAGTAGATATCAAGCATGATGATTCCTTTCGGAAAAGGGTGAATGGTGAATAGTGAATTGAGAAACAGGACTCAGTCCGGTTTCACCCTTCACCGTTTTCACTTCACCCTTCTCATGACCTGGCGGCCGGTGTGCTGCGCGTCATGGCGGTACTGGGGCCAGGACGACTTTGCGGGCGGGCCGTCGCCGCGGAAGGCGTAGAGGCCGCCGTCCCATGAGCCAACGTAGACGACGCCGTCCGGACCGATGGTCGGCGAGGAGGTGTAGTAAACCTCCTTACTGCTGTAGGCCACCTCCCGGGTCCAGAGCAGCCTCCCATCTGCCGTCCTGGCGACGAGCGTGCCGTCGTCGGGCAGCACGTAGACCGTGCCTTTGTCGCTCGCCGCTGCCGTGGAGATGACGATGTCGTTGCCCTCGTAGAGCACGGTCGGCGCGCCCTGCGGGGTCATGCGGCAGAGGTAGTCGCCGTCGGTCCCGAAGTAAAGGGAGCCGTCAGGCCCGATGGTCACTTCGGGTCGGACTTCGTCGCCGTCCGGAACCGGAGCCCGCCACTGCTGCCGGCCATCCGGTCCGAGGCAGTAGATATGGCCGTCGTTGTTGCCCGCATAGACGACGCCGTTCTCGTCCACGACCGCCGACGCGAAGAAGTACTCCCCTTCGGGGGCGCCGAATGCCCAGCGCCTCCGGCCCCGGGCGTCGATGCTGTAGACCGAATCGGACGTGATGTAGACTTCGCCCCGGGGGCCGACGGTAGGAGAGCCGGCGATGTCGTCGCTGGTCTTGTAGCTCCACTTGCGCTTACCCCTCGGCGTGACTGCGGTGAGCGTGCCTTTGTCTGTGCCGATGTAGATGGTGCCGTCGGCGCCGATTGCCGGTGTGCAGTATATCTCCTCACCCAGGTGGAGGGACCAGTGTTTCCTGCCCAGCGTGTCGAGGCAGTAAACGTTGGAGTCGAGCGAGCCGAAGTAGACCCGGGCGCCGGCGATGGCCGCGGCACCATAGATGGCGTCCTTCGTCCTGAATACCCAGCGCTGTTGCCCGGTGACGGAATTGATGGAGTAGAACGAGCCGCTCTCATCGCCCACGTAGATGTTGCCGTGCAGGTCAAGGGACGGCGAGGCGACGATCGGGTCTTCGGTCGGGAACACGCCCCGCTGTATCGGTTCGGGCATCACCCACACGCTGCAGGGATTGCTCCAGGCAGAAGTCCGGCCCAGCGAGTCCCTGGCCCGGACCGTGAAGGAGTACCGGCCCGGCGTCTTGTAGGTGTGGTAGCGACTGATGTCGATCATGCTCAGGAGCGGTTCGGTCCAGTCGATGGTGTCGCCGTCGCCCCACGCAATCTGGTATTGCAGGGGCAGGACCGCCGCGGCGGGCGGGAACACAATTGCCTCGATCTCGACCACGGTGTCCGCCCACATCGGGACGACCACTGAGTCCGGTGCCGACAGCGGGGCGACTCCAAGCAGCGCGACTACACTGAGCGCAAAGGGGATCATCATCACAACCTCCATATCGAGCCGGTGGCCCGGAACCGCACAGGAGAATCCGACGGGGTCCTTGAGGCACCAGCTCTGTTACTTACATGGCTGAGACTATACAATATTCGACGGCCTCTGAGTGTCAAGGTTGCAGCCGGCCGCGAGGCCGGCGAATACAACGCGCGCGGCCGCGACATCTTCTGCAATCTGCGATGCCAGCGCAGCCGGGCTTTCGAACCGGCGCTCTGGTCGCAGGCGGTCAACCAGCCGGAACACGGCGCTGCGGGGCGACCGGGCAAGCTCGACGTCAAGCAGATGTGCCTCGATGGTACGGGTCTCGCCGCCGAAGGTGGGGCGGTGCCCGATGTTGAGCACGGCGTCGGAAGTCCGACCGTCAGCTTCGACGCGGCCGAGGTAGACGCCGTCGGCCGGAACCAGTGTCTCCCGCTCGAAGGGACGCAGGTTGATGGTTGGAAAGCCCAGGCGGCGGCCGGTTCCCGTGCCCGGAACGACTGTGCCGCTGATCATGTAACAGCGGCCGAGCAGCTCCGCCGCAAGCCGAACATGGCCCAGCAGCAGGTGTTCGCGGATGGTCGTGCTGCGCACCGGAACGCCGCCGAGCAGGATCTCGGGGACGACCTCTACCTTGATATCCAGCGGCTGCAGTGTCCGGGCGAGCAAACCGGCGTCGCCGGTTCCGCGGCTGCCGAACCGGTGGTCGTGGCCGACGACCACTGCTGTCGGACGGATTGACTCCACGATGTGAAGCTGGATGAAGTCGGCGGCGGGCGTGTCGCGCAGCCGGGCGTCGAACCGGAGCACGCAGACATACTCGACACCCAGTTCAGCAAGCAGGGTCCGTTTCTCCGCGAACGTGGTGAGGACATAGGTGAAATCCGGGTAGATGACCTGGGCCGGCAGCGGGTCGTAAGTCAGTACTGCGGTCATGCCCCCGAAACCGGCCGCGATTTCGGCCGCGCGTCGGATGATGCGCTGGTGACCGAGATGGATGCCGTCGAACGAGCCGAGGGCGACGGCCAGCGGGGTCGCGTGACCGGGGGAGAGGGACGAGGGACGAGCATCAGCCGGCATATATAATCCGTCCGGTACGCAGCTCCGTACCATTGGACACGACGATGGCGAGAAAGCTGCGGTCAGGAGTCTGGGCCAGCGCGACACCGCTTTCCCCGGGCGCCACCTGGCCGTCGACCCGGCTCACGACCTTGCCCTGGAGCAGGTGTTGTGCCTGGATTGTGGAGACGGTAACGCGGGGCATTCCGCCCAGCGCAGCATCAACCGGAGTGAGCCGTTGGGGCAGTGAGGTTGCGTCGAGCTCCTCCGGAGCAACGGCGTCTTCGACCGTGAACTGCCCAACCCTGGTCCTGACCAGCGAGGCAAGTGTCGCTTCGGTCCCCAGGGAGGCGCCCAGGTCACGCGCGAGGGCCCTGACGTACGTGCCCGAAGAAACCCGGTAGCGAATGGTCGCAGTGGGCGATCGCCAGCCAAGCAGTTCCTGTTCGTAAACGGTCACCTTGCGCGGCCTCGGACGGACTTCCTGACCCTTGCGGGCGAGCCGGTAGAGCGGCTTACCGTCCTGCTTCAGTGCCGAGTACGCCGGCGGTACCTGCTCGATATCGCCGGTGAACCGGGCCAGCGCAGTCCGTACCGATTCTGCGGTGAGGCCGCTCACCGGTCGTTCGTCCAGTGTCTTGCCGGTTATGTCGTCGGTGTCGGTCCGCCTCCCGAACAGCACTCCGGCTACGTACTCTTTAGGCAGATCAAGCAGGAAGCGGCTGATCTTGGTTGCCTCGCCTACGAGTACCAGGAGTACGCCCGACGCAAGCGGGTCGAGCGTCCCGGCGTGGCCCAGGGGAATTGCCGATTGCCGATTGTCGATTGCCGATTGGGGAGACAGCAAGCGCTTGATGTGGCGGATGACGTCGTAGGACGAGATACCGGATGGTTTGTTCACGCTCAGCACGCCGCGCATCGATCAGGCGGGACCGGTCGGGTTACTCCTGATCGCCGGGTTCGTTCCGGTGGAGCTCGGAGATGATTTCGTTGATGTGCATCTCGTGGGCCAGCACATCGTCGAGAGCGAACCGGAGTTCCGGCACGACCCGGAACATGACCATCTGGCCGAGCCGGCGCCGGATGTACCCGCGCGCGCCCTGGAGATGCTCGAGCGACTGCTGCTGGGTGGCTTCGTCGCCCATGACGGAGAAGTAGACGGTGGCGTTCTTCAGGTCGCGTGATATGTGGCAACGGGTGACAGTCACAAACCCGATCTTCGGGTCGGACAGCTCGCTCAGGACGATTCTGGCGACGGAGTCTTTGATGGCGTCGGCGACTCGTCTGTCCCGGTGTTGCATGGCTGTATTCTAGGGCATGCATCGAGCTTGTAAAGCACTGCCCGGTCCGTTGTTGACCATTCGGTTCCGGTCGGCTAGAGTGAGAAGTATGCGTGTTCCGCTGGCTGCTGCGGTCGTGCTGTGCTTTGCCGGCTGCTGTTTCTACTACGTACCTCGCGTTGGACAATCGCCGCCTCCGTTCCCCAGGCCTGCAAAACCGGAGGAACCAGCGCCGGGAGGGGACCCCACGGTCCGTGTGCGGCTGACGGCCGGCGGCACCGCCGACCTTAGATCGAGCAGCGGTTTGACTCTCGCCTCGGTTTCATCCCAGCACCTGGTGGGGCCCAACCGGTCGGTGCAGGTCGCGCTTGATGAAGGTCAGATTATTGTCAGCGGCGGCCCCGCCGCCCTGCGAGCCACGGATACGCTCGCGGTTGCAGCGGCGGATAGCGGCCTTGTCCGTGTGGGTGACCGGAGCTACCGCGGCCGCATCCTCTTCTTCCGGTCCAAAGACGGCGATCTTGCCGTGGTCAACGCGCTCGGGCTTGAGGAGTACCTGCTCGGCGTAGTCCCCTGCGAGATCGGCCCGATAAACGTCCGCACACTCGAAGCCGCCAAGGCCCAGGCCGTCGCGGCGCGCAGCTTCACACTGACGCGACTCGGGAGGCGGAAGGGACTCGGGCACGACCTGTTCGACTCATATCGGCGCGACCAGGAATACCGCGGAACCGAGCGCGAGACCGAGCTCTCCCGGCAGGCAGTGCAGACTACCCGGGGCGAGGTGCTGGAGTACGACGGTGAGGTCTGCGAGGCGCTCTACCACGCCAACTGTGGCGGCGTTACCGCGAAAGGGTCGAAACCGTACCTGAAGAGCGTGCCGGATACGCCCGGACACGTGCGGGGCCGCAAGGCATATTGCGCGGGTCGCCCGCACTTCACCTGGCAGACGAGCATCAGCAGAGACAGTCTGGATGCGGTGGCGAGCAGGTTCTCAGCTAAAAAGTGCCGCGTCCGCGGCTGCGATGTGGATACCGACAGGTCCGGCCGGGCGGAGTACGTTGAGCTTGCGACCGACCGCGGCAGGGTGCGGGTCCGCGGGTCGGAGTTCCGGATGGCGATGGGGCTTAAGTCCACCGCATTCACGATGACCATGCGCAACCGGTACGTTTCCTTTGCCGGCCGCGGCTGGGGCCATGGGGCGGGCATGTGTCAACACGGGGCGATGGCGCAGGCCGAGGCGGGCGCGGACTACCGCGAGATACTCCGGCACTACTACTCGGGCGCGAATCTGGAGAAGCGCTACTAGCGCTCAGTCGGCCTAGCGGCCGTTGTCTTCTTCTACGACCTGCTCTTCCGGGATGTGCGTAATCAGCACGGCTGCGGCTACAACCGTGGTCCAGAATCCGTTCTTGTGGCCGATCGCCGACTGAGTGATGTTCTGGGTGCGCACGATTTCGTTGGAGATCTTCCAGATCTCCTTGCGCTGGTCGTAGCTTGTGTCGGGGTTGAACTGGACCCCGAGCGTCGTGGCGAGCATCTGTGCCGCGAGGTCCTCGGCGTAGTCGCCGGCGCTCTCCTCGCGCTGGCCGAATGAGTGGTACTCGGAGAGGTAACCATACTTGGCCGGATCCTTGGGTATGGCGAGGCCGACCGAGGCGGAAACCAGCCGGTGCGGTTCATTGGTCGCGTTGTCGCTCATGACGGCGAACATAACCTGCCCGGGAGTCAGGAGCTTCTGGCCGCGGGCGCGCGAGATGATGCGGCAGCACGGCGGGAAGATGGATGAAACGCGTACGATGTTGTATGCGGCGATTCCTGCGTCGCGCAGCGCCGCCTCGAAACTGGCCAGCTTCTCGCGATGGACACCCGTGCCTTTGGTCAGATAGACATACTTGGGGAGAATTACCATACCGCCCCCTGACATTGAAGATTGAAGACCCAAGATTCAAGATTGAGGAGTGAAGAGTGGAGCAGACCGGAGTTGAACCGGCGACCTCCAGAGTGCGATTCTGGCGCTCTCCCAACTGAGCTACTGCCCCACGAGATTTCGGATTCCAGATTGTCGATTGCAGATTGAGGGTCCGGACTGACCGGAGCCGCGCTACTGCGCCGGTCCAACGCTGACCAGAATGCCGTTACGGCGGCGCTCGATACGGTCGAAGTCGTCCGGACTGAACTGGAAGGTCCCGATGACCATGACCGGGCTGGCTACGACCGGCGTGTCGTTCGTGCTCTTGGGCGTGCGACCGAAGAACAGGCAGATGTCGGGGCCATCCGGCCAGTAGGCGATATCACCGACTTTGACATCGCTTTCGAGATCAGGATTGTCTACGGTCAGGTTGACCGGGAAGTAGACCTCCCTGCCCCACGTCTCGCCGATGGTCTCATAGGGCAGGAGGCTGAGCAGCTTCTCGGCAAGAGGTGAGCTGTTCAGCACTCCGACGATCTCGACGCCGCCGACGTTGATGCGGATATTACTCAACTGCGGTTGAATTGTAGAGAAGCCGATTTGAATGTCAACACGCGGCTGGGGTCCCGCGTTGCGGCGCTAGAGCCCGATGGCGCCGCGATCCTCATCCCGGCTTGGCGGTGATTCGTTGATCGTCAACCAGTACAGGCCGAGCTGGCGGATGGCCTCGACGAACAGCTCCGACTTGACCGGCTTGCGCACGTAGCTGTTGACGCCCAGTTGGTAGCTGCGGATCAGATCCTCCTCCAGCCGCGACGACGTGAGAATCGCGACGGGCATCAGTTGCGTGCGGCTGTCTCCGCGAATTCGCTCGAGCACGGTCAGCCCGTCGACTTTGGGCAGCTTGAGGTCGAGCAGGGTGATGGCCGGGAAGTCGGCCGGGTTTCGTCCTTTGTACTCGGCGCGGCCGAAGATGTAGTTGAGGGCGTCAGCGCCGTCGCGGCACACGACGACCTTGTTGTCGATGCCGCACTTCGCCAGGGCGCGGAGGGTCAGTTCCTCGTCGTCCGGGTTGTCTTCAATCAGCAGGATTACCTTTTCGCGCTTCTCTTCCATGTCTTGTCTCCTTCTGAGCCGGCTCCAAAGTGAACCAGCAGGTGGCGCCTCCCTTAACCTCCGCCTCGAACCAGGCGCGGCCGCCGTGTCTGAGCACGATGCGCTGAACGATGGCGAGGCCGATGCCGGTGCCGGGGAATTCACGGCCGCTGTGCAGCCGCTGAAACGGCGCAAAGAGCTTGTCGGCATAGGTCATGTCGAACCCGACGCCGTCATCGCGTACGAAGAACACCCGCTCCCGGCTGCCACGGCTCGTGCCGAATTCGATCCGGGCGGTCGGGTGACCGGACGTGAACTTCCAGGAATTGCCCAGGAGGTTCTGCAGGACCATCGCCGCGAGCACGGGGTCGGCCGACGCGGTCAAACCGTCGGGTATCAGGAACTCCACATTGCGGGCCGGGGCAGTCTGCCTCAGTTCGGCGGCGATGCCTCGCGCCAGCTCGCTCAGGTCGACCGGCTTGCGGTCGAGCGGCATGCGGGCGATGCGGGCGAGGTCGAGCAGGTCGTCGATGAGCTGCGACATCCGCCGAGCTGCCGAGCAGACCCGGTCGATGTCTGTGCGGGCTTTGTCGTTGAGCGTGTCGCCGCAGTCGTCGACCAGGGCCTGTGTGAAGCCGTCGATCGCCCGCAACGGCGTTCGCAGGTCGTGCGAAACCGAGTAGGAGAACGCCTCCAGTTCCCGGTTTGCTGCTTCGAGCTCGGCGGTCCGGTCGCGGACGAGTTCCTCCAGATGTTCGCGGTGCCGCACGAGCTCATCGGCGTCGCGGCGGTGCTGGATGGCGATGGCGGCCTGATTGACGAATGCCTCGACGAGCCCAGGGTCGCGCAGGGGCACTTCCTCGTGCATCAGGATGTAGACCGAGCCGAGTACCTTGCCCTGCCAGTAGAACGACATGGTGTAGACTTCGCCCTGCCCGAACACCGACTCGATGGCCTCACCTATCGGTGTCGGCAACCGTCCGGATGAAAGGCCCGAGAGCCCGCCCTCGATTTTCCTCAGACCGCCGCTTGCGTATTCACGCAGCTCCCCGGGCGTGGGCCGGAACGTGATTCCGACCGGCGGCCGACCGATCAGTCTGGCCGCGGCCTGAGCGTCCTGGCCTATCCCCTCGACCGCCCGGATGCGGAACTCACCGTGGGCCTGGTCATATGAGCTGACGACGACGTAGGCTTCGCCGGCGAGCTGGGCCAGGCGCCGTGCGACGTAGCGGTAGATGTCCGTTTTCGGGTCGAGGGTGATGAACCCGAGTGCGGTGTCTCTGAGCAGGGCCGTGTCGGCCAGGTGCTGCAGGTCGCGCTCCTCGGCCCGCCTGCGCTCGGTGATGTCGCGGACGATGCTGATTACCGTTTTCCCGCCGGCGGACTCGACCACCCGGGCGTGAACCTCGATTGGCAGCCGCGAACCGTCATGGCGGCAGTGCACCGTCTGGAACGCCACGTCGTGCCCCGCGGCCAGCATGTCCAGTTGCGGCAGCGCGGACTCCCGTTGCTCCGGAGCGAGCAACTGGCGCAGGGTCATTTGCTGCAGTTGTTCCCGCTCGTAGCCGTGGGCCCGGCAGGCCGCCTGGTTCACATAGACGATGCTGCCTTTGAGGTCGTGAACAATGACGAGGTCCGTTGCCGCGTCGAGCAACTCGGCCCGCAGCGCGACCTCGGCCTCCATCCGGCGGCGCGCGGTAACATCGCGCATGAATACGAGTCGGGCCGGCCGGCCGTCGTCTCCGGTGACCGGCACATCCTGGATGTCGTAGGTGATGCTGCCGTCTTTCGTAGTGTACTCCCGGTGAGTCGATGCGCCGGTGAAAGCCTGGGGGTTGGCGCAGTTCATACACGGAGCGGTTCGGCCGTGGAAATACTCGTAGCACAGGCGGTCGTTCACCGGCCCGCCGCGCGCCAGCAGTGCCGGGTTGATATACTGGAGTTGGTAGTCCTGTCCGACCATGTACACGCCATCCGGCATCGCATCAAGGATCAGACGTAACCGGTCGCGTTCGGCCCGGGCCTGCTGCTCCGCCATGCGGTGTTCGGTGATGTCGCGGAAGATGCCGAATGAACCGATGAAGTTGCCGCCGGCGTCGTGCCGGGGTGAGGCGGTGACCAGGGCCGTGCGTTTCGTGCGGTCCGGCCGCGTGATCTCAAGCTCGTAAGAACTCCGTTCGCCGGCGCGGCGCCGCACGGTCTGCCGGCGGACGACCTCCGCCTGGTCAATGTCGAGAAACTCGAGCAGGCTCCGACCGACCAGGCCGCCGGGGGAGACACCGAACAGCTCCTCCGCGGCCCGGTTTGCGAGCAAAAACCACTCGTCCGCATCGGACTCAGTGATGCCCTCGCCCATGTCCTCGATGAGTCGCCGGTAGCGTTCCGCGCTTTCGCGCAGTGCCGATTCGGCCTGCTTGCGGTCGGAGATGTCGCGCACCGTCGCCTGCAGGACCCGCCGGCCGCGGAAGTCCATCGGAGTCAGCAGTACGTCGGCCGGAAACACGCTGCCGTCCGCGCGCTGATGGAGCCACTCGAAGTAGTTGCGGCCGGTCCGGAACGCCTCCGCGATCTTCTCACCTGCCGCCGCGCGCGAATCGCGGCCGTCGGCCTGCCGGGGCGGCGAAACATCGGACGGGTGTCTGCCGAGAAACTCGTCGCGAGTCGAGCACCCGAACACGCGAAGCGTGGCCTCATTGCAGTCGAAGAACCGCTCCGTGTCGAGCAGCATGATCGCATCGTTCGACGACTCGAACAGGCGGCGATGCTTCATCTCGCTCTCGGCCAGCGCCTCCTCGACCCGCTTGCGCCGAGTTATGTCGCGGACGAAGGCCATGACCCCGTCGATACCGCCGTCGGCCCGGCGGATCGGATTCCAGTTGTACTCATGCCAGGTGCCGGCATCCGCTTTGAACTCGACACTGGTGAAGCTCTCGCCGGCCAGCGCCCTTGCGGCTGCCTGTTCGATCCTCGCCCGCACGTCCGGTTTGCCGATGGCGTCAAGCAGGCTGGTGCCGGGCCGGATGTCTGCGCCGTGCAGCTTCTTCATGTCCAGTCGGTGGGCGGTGTTGAAGACCGTGTAGCGGCAGTTGCAGTCAAGGGCGAAGACCATGACGTCGGTCGGGCTCTCGACCAGCGCCTTCAGGAATGCGTCCTGCCGGCGGAGTTCCTGCTCGGTTCGCCTGAGCTCGGTCACGTCGGTTGCGTGGATGAAGACGGCTTCGTGGTCGGGCCTGACCCGGATGTCCTCCTCAAAGACATGATCGCCGACCTTGACCTCGCGCTGGAGCGAGATGGACTGGCGTTGTTGGAGAAGGGCGAGGATCGAATCCATGTCTTTCGGGCAGAAAGCGCCGGGAGACGGTCTTCGGCCGGGCGGGCCGAACGCGCGTCCCGCCGCGTCGTTCGCAAACGTCACCCTGCCGGCCGCGTCGACAATGATGAGCGGGTTCGGGCTGAACTGGTGAAAGGCGGCCAGGCGCTGCCAGTCCGGCGCTTGCGGATTCCGGGCGCGGGCTTTCACCGGCATGGCTGCAGATTTCCGGCCGGGCGCCGTCCGCAGGTGCGGGAGGCGGCGCGGGAATGGTACATCATGGCTGTTCCTCTAGATGACTGAGGATAACGACCCGCCGCAACCGTGTCAAGCGATTCAGACCGGGATGTCTACCGCCCGACGCTGCTTGACCGGGTGCGGTCGTTGCGATACGATGAGGCGTGAGAGTCGCCCTGTTGCTGCTCGCTGCGGTGCTGCCGCTCGCTGCCGACTACGTCGAGCTGGGCGACGGCGGGTCGCTTCTGATGAACGTTCCTTTCTGCGGGGGCTGAAGCAACGGTGAGCGGTACCAGGTTCTGGTACTCTCAGGCGAGATGCCGGGCCCGTGCCGGCTTGACAGCATCCAGTTGCTGTGCGGCAGCGGCGTCTACAACCACGGCGTCTTCCTGAACGCCCGGGTCTACGCCTGCCACACCACGGTTGAGGAGCTGGACAGCGCCTTTGCGGACAACTACGCCGGTAACACGCCGCAGGCGGCGATGACGCGGGATACGCTCGCTCTGAGCTGGACGAACGGCGAGTGGCAGGGCCTCGAGTTCGACAGCCCGTTCAGCTATAACGGCAGCGACAATCTTGTCCTCGAGTCCCGCTGGCAGGGCGACGACGGCGGCTCAGTCTACAACCTCGGCTACCACACTTCCGGCAACCGCGCAGTCGACGGTAAGTCCCCGACCGCCGAATACGGCACTCCGCGGAACTACATGCCGCGCTTCCGCATCTACTACTCGACCACCAGCATTGCCGAGGGCAGGTTCCCGGCTGCAGGCGAGGGGGTCGTCGCTGCGCCGAACCCATTCACCACTCACACGGCTGTTCGCCTGCTGCCGGCTGCCGGCGACGATGCCGGTGTGCGCATCTACGACGCAAGTGGCGCTCTGGTCAGGTCGCTTCGCCAATCGTCCGTCCTCCGGTGGGATGGCCGTGACCAGGCCGGTTGTCGGGTTCGGTCCGGGACCTACTTCCTGCGCGCGTCTCGCGGCGACCGGTGCGAGACGCTCCACCTGGTCCTGCGCGATTGATTGCTGAATACGAATCAGCGGTCCGGAGTCTGATTGAACTTACGTATGGATGAACACCCAGGAGGCACAAATGAACCGAAATCGTCATCTGCTCATGGCTGCGTTACTTACTGCTGTTACTGCGCCTGCGTTCGGGTCGTGGCTGAACCACCCTGACAACTCGTTCGAGGTGCGGGGCGCGGCTGAGATGGGGACGTTCGGCGTCCTCGCGCACACAATCCAGTTTGGGAAGGACGCGCGGGGCACGCAGTTCGACTACGTGGCCGAAGGCGGCCAGAACATCCTGTTTCCGTTCGGCCGGATGTCTGCCGAGCTGCATCTGAAGCCCCGGCACACCATCGTGTTCCTTTACCAGCCGCTCGATGTTCGCACCGAGGCCTACCTTGAGAACACGCTGATTGTCGATTCCACCGTGTTTCCAGCCGGCACGGCCATGGACTTCCGCTACGGGTTCGACTTCTATCGCGCGAGCTACCAGTATGACTTCTGGCCGGAGATCGACCGTGAGCTCGCGGTCGGGCTATCCCTCCAGATACGCGACGCTTCCATCAGCTTCGTGTCAAAGGATGGCAGCTTGGCCCGCGTGTACCAGGATGTCGGGCCGGTGCCGGTCGTGCGTTTCCGCGGCCGCCTGCCGGTGACCGGCAGCTCCTGGGTCGGCACTGAAGTCGACGGGTTCTACGCGCAGGGCAAGTTCGTTACCGGAAGCACCAACGTCGAGTCGAGCTTCCGCGGCGCGATTCTCGACGCCTCACTCCGTTACGGACTCAGTCTGAATGAGTCGGTCGATGCCTTCGTTAATGCCCGATATGTCGGCGGCGGCGCGTCCGGCCAGCAGAACACACCGGAGAACCGCGGCGACGGCTATACCGACAACTGGCTCGGCGTGGTGTCGCTCTCCCTCGGCGCTTACATTAGGTAGCGGTTCAGAGCGAAAGCTGCGGGCAGGCTTCTTGCCTGCCCGCTACTTTTGAGTGGCGCCAGCCGGCCCGTACTTCCAGCTTTTTACATCTGGCTTCTGACTTCGTCCGGAGCCTCTTTGTGCCTTGGTGTCTTTGTGGTGAACTCCGGTTCTATACTGCTTCTATCGTCGTCGGCGGCTTGGTCGTGATGTTGTATGTCACGCTCACCACGCCCGGCACCTCGTCGGTTATCCGCTTCGCAAGCCTCTCCAGCGTCTCATAGGGGAGATGTGTTACGCTCGCGGTCACCGCGTCCCTGCTTTCGAAGCAGCGGACTTCAATCTGCAGGCCGAAATCGCGCCTGCCGTTCCGCATTCCCGTGACCTTGTCGCTGTGGAGAATCGCGAGATACTGGAACGCGCCGCAGTCCTTGAGTTCGGTTTCGAGAATCGCGGTTGCCTTGCGCACGACTGCCACGCGTTCGGGCGTAACCTCGCCGATGACCCGCGCGGCGAGGGCCGGGCCCGGGAACGGCGGCCGATTGTAGATTTCCTCAGGCAGCCCGAGCGCCTTGCCTACGACGCGGATTGAGGTCTTGCGCAACTGCAGCACCGGCTCAAGCACTTTGTACCCGAAGGTCTTCTGGGTGTCGATGCCGAGCTGCTCAAGGATGTTGTGCTGCCGCTTCACGCCCGCGACAGTTTCCTCGACGTCGGTCCAGTTCGTGCCCTGCAGCAGGAACTTCGCCCCGCTCTGCTTCACCAGGTCACCGAAGACCTTCTTGTAGAAAGTCTGGGTGATGGCCTCGCGTTTCTCCTCCGGGTCGGTCAGGCCCTTGAGAGCGCCGAAGAACGTTTCCTCCGCGTGGATGAGCTCGACCGGAACGCCGAGCCCCTTGAAGACCTCCACGATGTACTCGGGTTCGCCCTCGCGCATGATGCCGTTGGCGATGAAGTACGTCTTCAGCTTGTGGCCCAGGGCCCGATGTCCGAGCATGGTCACGACCGATGAATCCACGCCGCCGGACAGCGCGTTCACTGCCAGCCCGTCGCCGACCGTCCTGCGCAGTATCTCGACCTGGTTCGCGACGAACTGCTCGACGTTCAGTTGTTCGGGCGTTATCTCTTTCACATCCATACTGCCTCCATTCTCCGTAATCTGGTCTGCGGTTCGGCGCTCGGCACTTGGCGCTCGCCGTTTCCCGGGTGCCGTTGGGTCGCTCAAGCCTACGCGTGCCGGCTTCTGGGTCAAGCCGTGAGCATGCCTGGGGGCAGGCGACGGGGGACCAGGGACCAGGGGCAAGGGACTACGTACTAAGAACTACGAACTAAGAACTAAGAACCAAGAACTACGTATGACTCCTGACCGGGAACTCGCCACCTGCGGCAGCGCGAAGGTCGGACCTAGTCTACGCCGACTGCAACAGCCACGTCCGTCGGTTCGGCCGCCGCCACGAACTCAACCCTTGGCGACCCCTTTGGTGGCCGCTTCCCGGCCATCACTCCGGACAGAGTCCCGGCCCACATCGGGCCCGGCACCGGCGGCACTGGGTTCGGTTCCACGCTGGTAACAGCGGTCGCGACACTGATGAGGTTCTCCATCTCAGACGCTCCTTGCCACTGCGTGCGGGAAGGCACGCAGCCTCTCGACTCACGGACCGTGCGGTATTACTCGCCAGGGCCCTTCCTCCGCCCTCAGGAAGTGAGCCCGAAGCGCGGTTACTGCCCGAGTGCGGCCGCGCTTCCTGCCGCTACCCGTTAACGCGGACTGCCTCTACCGCACACCTCCGGCGTCGTGAGAGTACATTGCCCCGATGTTCTCCGCGCCGGCCGACCGGACGTGCAGCTCCCCGCGCTCACCGGGATTGCTGCCGCCCGCGGGCAGTGATGCCCGGGCGCTGTCGTGACCAGACCGCATTGAGGCAAGGACCGCGGCCCGGGTCACCAACGCCCGAAACAGCCTACCGCCCGGGGCCTGCCGGTCAATAGCCCTTGAAGCATGCACTGAAAACCTGACCGGAAGTGCAACTCGTGTCAGCGAATCGGGCTCGACGCCTGCCGCCGCGGCCCGACCGGGTCTGCCTGTGATGGCCCGGACAGGCGACGAATCTTGAAGTCACAGCCTGTGACCTGCAGTCGGGGACGTGAGGATTCGTTCCAGTGAATCGCTTGGCTTGGTTCTGAAGTCCTGAGTCGTTAGCGGTAAGCCGTCGGCTGTTTGCTGCCATCGCCGCCTCCTTGACCACAGTGTTCTTTGCGGCTATGACTCTCCACATGTCTGAACGAGCGATAGTTGAATGGGATTGACCGAGGCCGACACCTGCCGCAAGCTTGTGCTGTCCAAGCTGCTTGAAGCCGGTCGGGACATCGACCCGCACTCAATCGCAGAGCAGCGCACTTTCACCGACGGGCGCATCTACTTCCGGACGCCTTCGGTCCGGCCGTGCCTTGGAGGTGGGAGTACGGGTACGAATGTCAGACATAGACGGTTGAATCCTCAGATTATTCTCAGGCGTGAGTTCCCGTTGCCGTCGATGTGCCGACAACGTCAACTCCAGAGCGTACGTGCCAGGATGGACGAGTTGAAGCGGTTGCAGGTGGAGACGCAGAAGGAGCTTGATGCCCTGGTGCCGTCCATCCTCGACCGGGCATTCAAGGGAGAGCTCTGAAGAAGAGTGGGGATCGAGGAGTGAGGATCGAGGAGTGAGGAATGAGGAAGGGAGACAGGACTAGGTGACTAAGCGAGAGGCAGGAGGAAAGAGCGGCCGGAAGGCCAAGGGTGCGAATGGAGGCGCGAGACGAGAAGGCCCGACCAAGGCGGACATCGAGTCTTTCCTCGCTTTACTGGAACTGGAGAGTAGACCCCGAAACGTGATACCCGTCCTGCCCGGTACGAAGCTACGACTCCGGTTCAGCGAGGATGAGCGACGGCTGATTCTGGACGACTGGACGATATCGATGGGGCTGACAGACAAGCAATCGAAAGCTCTGGAGAAAGCCAGGAAGCCAGAGTTGAGCATGACCCTTGCGGATTGGGATGACTTCATGGTCTATGTCGCTTCGGCAAGCAACCATGCCCGCGACGGCAGCAGGCTGCAGCGCCGCGCCGACGCCCTGTCCGACCGGATTCAGTTGCTGTTGCAGACCCATACGGAGGCCGACGTCGGGAGCTGAACTGTGGCGAGGTGATACATGGAAGAGCACAATCCGAGATTGAAGGCTGCGATACTGGAGACTGTGGAGAATCAGTTGAAGAGCGGCGACCCGCCTGAGACCAAGGAAACGCTCGCGAGGCTCAAGGCCGATGGTTTCTCCGATGAGGATGCCAGGGTGCTGCTCGGGCAGGCAGTGGCGGTAGAAATCTACTGCATCCTGAAAGAGAAGAAGCCGTTCAATCACGACCGGTTCGTCCGCAACCTGAATGGTCTCCCGTCCGAGCCCCATGAATGAGATGACTGGGAACTCCGGTGACAACAGAGGGCTTCTGAGACGCGGGACCGTGCGGCAGCATCAGCCTCAGGCTTCGGGCCACAAGCCCAGAGCCTGGCCGGCGTAGGCGAGCTGACGGGCTGCAGGCAGGCCGAAGTTGCAGCCGGCAGGAAGCACGATTCCGCTGTCTCCCACTCGGCAATACCGCAGAGGTAGCGGACACAGGCAGCGGCCGCGGGCGAACAGCTCGGCGATGATACGAATTCGTATCATTGAGTGCGCGGCGAGAATCGGCCCTAAGCCCCACATTCTCAACTCAGTATTCGCTCTTGGCCGCGAATGACACCCCCACCTGGGGGACTACCTACCAAACAGTCTGAGGTACAGGTTGAGGCGTAGTTTCGGGAGTTGTCTCGGAGATTCCTTTGTCCATTGTCCCGAGGGCAGTGTCGGACTGAGTCCTCCAGGGAGTCTGACCGACAGTCCGGCGGCGTGTGTCCCAAGCTGCGGTCGAGGCAGTCCGCGAGTCTGTCTCACGGATTGTCCTCCACTGAGTCCGGAGGCTTGTGTCCGGAACAGTCGCCCGGACTGCAGTCAGGGTTGCGTGCGGGTCACTATTCCGATTCGCCCGCCGGTCTGTCTTCCAGCCAGTCGCGTCCGCCGGCGAGCGATGACCGGCTTGAGCGGGTCCAGTAGTACTTGCGCCGGACTTGTCTTGTCGCGGACGGGCGATAGCCTTTGAATCCGTGCCGGCGCGGTTTGACCCGGCCGGAAAAGGAACCGATGGAACCCGCAGCATCAGAACCTCAAGCGCTCAGGCGCCTTGACGTCGCTCTGGTCAGGGAGCTGTGGTCGAAAACCTACAACGCCGAAGGCAAACCGGACTGGTCGCACATTTTCCCTTACTACCATCCACAGATCGTCTTCCAGGATTCGATCCAGCGAATCGAGGGGCTTGAGGAATTCCTGGCAATGTGCCGACGCCTGACCCGGCGCTGCGAGAAGCTGCAGATGGACATCCATTCAATCGCCCAGAAAGACAACGTCATCCTCATGGACTGGACCATGACCATGGCCTTCAAGAAGTTTCCCAGCACGCCGGTTTACGGAAGCACGAAGCTCGTTCTGCACGAGGACGGGAGGATTATCGAGCAGCGCGACTATGCCGACCTGTGGGGCGACATCTTCAACGGAATACCGTACTTCAAGAAAGCCTACCGGAAGTTCATGCGCCGTTACTTCGGTTAGGGGAGAAATCGGTGGCCAAACGGCGAGTGCCCGACGAGTTGATGTTCCTTGTGAACCGCCGGGCCGAGCAGAAGACAACCGACGCCTCGATGGCGGGGAAGGTCTGTGTCGTCTCCGGCTCGACTTCCGGGGTCGGGCTGGCTGCGGTCCGGCGTCTTGCCCGAAGCGGTGCTCATGTCATCATGGTCTGCCGCAACCGGGAGAAGGCGGACCGCGTCCGTCGCGAGATCGCGGAACAGCACCGCGTTCCGATCGATATCGTTGTCGCCGATTTCTCCGACCTCGATTCGGTGCGGGCCGCTGCTGAAGTGCTGCTGCGAGACTACCCGCGCATCGACGTTCTCATCAACTCAGTCGGTCTGCACTCAACCGGGCGCTTCCTGACCCGATCCGGGTTCGAGCTGGTCTTCTGTGTCAACCACCTCGGCCCCTTCCTGCTGACCTATCTGCTTCTGGAAAGGCTCAAGCAATGCTCCCCGGCCCGCATCATCCAGGTGAACTCCGAAGGCCACCGGTTCGGCGGTCTGGACCTCGGTGACCTGTACTGGAAGCACCGCCGTTACAGAGGGCTCAAGAGCTACGGCGCCTCGAAGATAGCGCAGCTCATGACCGTCTGGGAGTTCGCCGACCGCCTCAAGGGCTCGGGCGTCACCATCAACGCCATGCACCCGGGCGACGTCAGGACCAACATCGGCAACAACAACGGGCCCTTGTACCGCTGGTGGCTGCACAGTGTGACGTGGCACTTTCTTAAGGACCCGGTCATTTCGGGCGAGGCGCTCTACTTTCTTGCCGCTGCCCCGGAACTGGCCGAAGTCAGCGGCCGCTTCTTCCATCTGACCATTGAGGAGAAGCCCGCGGCCCATGCCATGGACCGTGAGGTCGGGCGCCGTGTGTGGGACGCGAGCCTGGAGATGACCGGGCTCAAGCCAGGTCTTTGATGACCCGGTCGGCAGCTAGCTTCCCGGTCAGGATGGCAATCGGCAGTCCGGAGGGGCTGAACGTCCATTGGCCGGCCTGGTAGACATCGGGAATCGGGGTCAGCACCGAGCTGGCTATTCTCGGTTGCTTGTTCACGGCCGGCATGAAGTCGTTGGTGAATGACCAGCCGGTTACCGCCCCGTCTGACGTGCCGGCGACACGCTCGATGGTCAGCGGCGTCGAGGTGAAGCTGTCGATGACCGCCTCTTTCAGCCCCGGATAGATGCTTGCGTCCAGCATCTCGACAATGTAGTCCGACATCAATTGCCGGAACTCGTCGTACCAGCCCAGCGCCCGTATGTGTTTCGTCAGCGAGTAGTCGAACAACAGGCTGATGATAAGCCCGGTTTTGCCCTCAGGGGCAAGGCTCTCGTCCCTGAGCACGGGGATGGCTATCTCGAAGGTGTTGAGCTGCACGAACCGCTTCAGCCAGGCGAATACATGCGCCTTGTCATCGGTGAACCGGGTCGGGCCGCCAGGCTCTCCGCCGAGTAGTTTTTCCAGGCGGGCGTGAGAAAGACCGGCCGCGGATGGAGTGTAGAAGAAGTGGCCGCTTGCGATCTTCGCGAAGTACGACTTGTCCAGGCTCGCCGTGACGTAGAGGGTGAAGACCGAGTCGCCGCCGGCCTTGCCTGAGAGTTCCTGCTGTCGCGCCCGTGTCCTGTCCGCGACCCTGGTGTCGGTGATGGATGCCAGGCTGGTCAACCGGTAGAGGGTTTTGAGGTCTGCTGCCCAGACCAGCTTCCGGTACCGGTAAGCATTGCCTCTGGTATCGACCGCCCGGTGCGTTCCCGGGTCGACGCTCGCTATCTCGGTCTCGGTTCTGACTTCGGCGCCGTGTTCCCGTACGAACCGGTCGAGCGCCTGGGCCAGCGCTCCGGTCCCTCCTCGCGGGTAGCGATAGTCGAGGTAGAGGGTGAAGTAGCTGAGTGCGAAGAATGCCGGGGTCTTCTGGAAGAAGTGCTGGGCAATGATATCTATCAGCGCCTGGTTGCGCGTGAACCTGGCCAGGTGTTCTTCCACCGGTTTGTTCAGCCGGGCGATTTTGGGCGCGGTGAGCAGGTACTTCAACACCCACGGCAGAATCGTCCGGAATACGTAGCCGGGGTTGCTCTTCAGGTCGAGGAACAGCGGGTTGTCGATTCCGTAGAGCACGTCGAGGTAGCCCATCACCTTATCAACCTCGCGCAGGATGGCGGCGATGTCATCGCTGTTCTCGGGAAAGTGCTTCACGAGCAACTCGCGGTAGGCTGCGAGGCTCTCCTTTGAGGAGATCATCATCACGTCCCGGCCGATACCAAGCGAGACGGGGCTGGGAAGGAACTCGACACTGATGCCTAACTGCCTGAGCATCGGCAGGAGTATGCCCGTGTTCTCGGTGGCCCTGATGCCGCCGTCGAAGATGAACCCCTTGTACTCGAACGAATTGACCAGCCCGCCGGTCTTTTTCTCCTTCTCGCAGAGCCGCACCTTAAGACCGGCTCTGGTGAGGTAGGCCGCAGCGGTGAGCCCGGCCATTCCACCGCCGACAACAAGGACGTCGCAGTCTGCGGAGACGCTAGTCATTCTCAGGCAGGCGACCGGTTCGTCTGCGTCGCCTCGGTGACATACTGCTTACTAATGAGAGCAGGAAATGCCTGTCATTCTGAGGCGTTCGACGCCGAAGAACCTTCGAGTGCAAAGACCCCTCGCGCAGTTTACCCTGAGCAGGAAGAGAAGATGCTTCGCGGAGTTCACCCTTGAGCGTCCGAAGATTCTTCGGTAGGACCTCAGAATGACGGAGGGGAGCGAAGGGCTCAGCATGACAACAAGCGAAGGGCTCAGGGTGACAGGGTATAGGGATACTTAGAGTG
>DDXO01000036.1 GCA_002347155.1 Caldifarciminota bacterium UBA2258 | reverse complement strand
CTCGTAAGCCACGTAGAACTCGGGGAAGCCGTTGCCATCGATGTCGTTGGTCATGAACACGTCGGCGCCATTCGGCTGCCTGACAGCATCCTGATAGACTACCTGATACTGGTTATCGCCGGTGCACTCCCAGACCGACATGGTTCCGTCGCTCCCCAGTGAGGCAGAAGCGAAGTTCATCTTGCCGTCCATATCGAAGTCACCAAAGGTCGACCTATAGCCAGCATGTACCGTCTCCTGCCACACAAGCTCATTCTGATTGTCGCCCGTGTTCTCCCAGACCCAGTGAGCGAACATGACGATCTCTTTGTGCCCGTCCCGGTCGAGGTCGGGCGGGTAGTAAAGCGGATTTGGGATGGGCCTATTGTTGCCGCACCGGTAGAACCAAGAAAGCGAGCAGGGATAGCTGAAGCTGTCAGGGCTCTCGATGGTTATGACGTCATCGTAGAACCTGTCAGGGTCGATGGAGTCGGGTTCGGTCGTAATGCATACGATGTCAGTCAATCCGTCTCCGTCTACATCGCCCGCGGCGAAGGGAATGGCATTGCCGGTCGTAATACCAGGTGGGGGGGGGTACGCGCCCGTGTCCGCGAACGCCAGCCTGAATCGATTCCAACCATGATGCTCCCAGAGCTCGATACGTTCAGGGTTAGAAGGCTGTATCGTACCTGTAGCGAACATGAGTTCAGGCAGTGAGTCGTGGTCGCTATCGCAACAAACGATGTTTATGCCATAGTAAGGGCCAGATGGTATGCGCGCAATCCTCCTCATGTTCATCGCTGCGAGTATCGCGGTGCAGGCCACGAAAGCGACCATGAAACGGTGGTTCATACAAGTAGGCGGGGAGGCGATACTCGCCTCCCCGCCAGCACTATTCTACCTGACCAACGTCACGCGTCCAGTCGAGACTTTGCCGCCTGCAGAGAAGCGCACGAAGTAGACGCCGGCCGGAACTGCATGTCCCCGGCCGTCGGTGCCATCCCAGCGCACACCATGAAAGCCCCTCTGACGAGGGCCACTTTCCAGCCGCCGCACGAGCCGGCCTGATACGTCGTGTACCGTGAGCTCAACCGGCCCGTACTGCGCGAGCTCGTAGTTGACCGAGGTCCCTCTGGCGAAGGGATTCGGCGTGCAACCACGGAGGCGAGTGACGAACGTCATGCCGGTACCCCAGCTCTGTACGCCCCCATCATCGCCCGGCTGTTTCTCAATCTGGAACAGCTTCAGCCCGGCAAGCGATACGTAGTCGCCGGTCATGCGCACCACGTCAGGGCATTTTGACTCTTGACTCTTGCCTTCTGACCTTTGACGTGCGCCGAGTAGCACTGCGCCACCTCCTTATCTCGAAACCACGACCTTGGTAACGGCTAACGGCTGACGGCTAACGGCTGAGGGCTCCAACCGGACAAAGTAAACCCCGGCAGTCAGGACGCCCGAGGAAATCCTCGCTTCGTAGCGGCCCGGCGCTACTTCGCCTTCGCATAGCGAGCGCACCAGCCTGCCGCCCGCGTCGTAGATGCCGAGGGAAAATGGGGACTGTACCGCGCGTCCTCGCGCTGGGGACACATCCGCGTCGCGTTCCTCGCGACGCTCCGTGGACGTATCTCCTCTTTGGTACTGTCCCCCGCTTTCCAGGACGCTTCTGATCGTGTCCCGAGCTTCAGGTCACTCGGTCAGAATCACCTTCCTGCAGAAGCGCTGGTTCTCAGCCGTGAGCGTGCGGAAGTAGACGCCGCAGGCGCAACTGCGACCCTTGGCATCCTGCCGGTTCCACGTCAGGTTGTAGTAGCCCGGCTTCTGCTCGCCGCCCGTGAGCGTTACCAAGTTCACCTGCCTGCACCGCGGCGCCTGCCCAATACGTCTCCGAGGTCTGTCAACCGTAAGCCGCCGAATCTCCACAGGCCGGTCGCAGGCCCAAGCGCGGCCTAAAGCTACACCCCTCTCCCCGGCCCAGCAAGAGGGCCGCGAGGTTGAGCACCGCCCTGCTGTCTATAAGTCTTTGTAATATTGCGATTTATCATACGGCTCCTGTCGTACAGACTCTAGCTTGACAGAGAGAGACTATATTCAGCCTGCAGTCGGACAATCAACCCACCGGCTGCAGGAGGAAACAAATGTCAAGACCGAGTCACACGACATCAGCGCTGGCGCGACCATGGCGTATGACGTGTGCCATCTCGGGCACCAGTCGATTCTCCTTGTGAGCGCCGGGGCCTACTTCGTGCTGCTGGACATGGGCGCGGAGCATGCCAGACTGAAAGCAGTCGTGAGATAGGTTCGTCACTCGGAAGGGCGGGAAACCCGCCCCTCCGAGGTCGGGGAGATTGTGAAGAAGCTGCTGCTCACGCTCGTTCCACTCGCCCTATAGGCATAGGTTGCTGTCGACACCGTCATTGGAGGACTGCCATCGGTTCTCCGTGAACCCTACTTCATGCCGGAACTCAACAAGCTCTACATCCGAGGTAATGGTCAGTTCGTAGTGCTGGACTGCTCGACGTATCAGGCCAGGGCCCTGCCCGTTTCAATGGGCAGTGACAGCTATGCCTGGAACTGGTGCAGGCAGAAGCTCTACGTCAACTGCAACCCGCATCCCGATAGCACGTATGTCATCGACGCCGTGGCCGACTCGATAATTGGGCGGCTGACGTACCAAGTCGACCCCGTCCGTCAAGTGCGCTGTTTGACAGTGCACAGTTCGGGCAGGAAGGAGGACCCGAGCAGAGGGGCTTGCGAGCGGCCAGGCGTGAAGCTGACGAAAGGTCCCCTCATGCGGTCGACACCCTGGGTATCGCGCTCGATGCGCGCGACGACCGCACTGGGCTAGATGCGGTCCGGGAACTTCTCTTTCAGGTAGGTGACTATGTCGGCCGTTGGCGTGCCCGGACCGAAGAGCCGGCCGCAGCCCTGCTTGTACAGCTCCTCCATGTCCTCTCTCGGGATGATGCCGCCGCCGAATACGAGGATGTCGGCCGCGCCCTTCTCTTTGAGCAGGCGCATCGTCTCCGGAAAGAGAGTCATGTGTGCGCCGGAGAGCACAGAAAGCCCGACGACGTCAACGTCCTCCTGCAGCGCCGCCTCGGCGATCATCTCCGGGGTTTGATGCAGCCCCGTATAGATGACCTCGAACCCGGCATCACGCAAGGCGCGAGCAACGACCTTCGCACCACGGTCGTGACCATCTAGGCCGGGCTTTGCAACTAGAACTCGCAACTTCTTACCCATCAGTCCTCCATTGCTGCCAAGTCCAAAGTCCGAAGGACAAAGGACAAAGCAAGTGTCAAGTCTCAACTCCGGAGCGGCGCTTCTTGAGGATGGCTGAGAATATCATCGTCAGTTCGTGGGCTTCCCGCCACATCGTACGGCACTCCTGCCTCGACGACTCGTCGGCGACCGCGAGCATTCGCAGCCAGTGCATGGTCTCACGCGCCTCTTTCTTGCAGATGCCAATCTTGTGGTCAAAGTCCTTGCCGGACTGCGCAGCCCCGGCTTCCATGTAGTTCGCGCCCACGCTGGTGCCGGAGCGGACAACCTGGCTGATGAGTGGTGTATTGACCGGGTCCCGCTTGAGTTCCCGGGCGAATCTGATGATGTCTTCTCCGAAACGGGCAGTGCGCTCTTCCAGGTCGAACACTTTCCCCGATTTCGTGACTTGCTTAGTCCTTACGACTTTGTCCTTTGTACTTTCTTCAGAACCTTGCTTAGTCCTTACCACTCTGTCCTTTGGACTTTCCTAGAACATCGGCGGCTCTTCGTAGGAGCCGAAAACCTCTTTCATGGTGCCGCATATCTCGCCGAGTGTCGCATAGGCGCGCACCGCCTCAAGGATGGGATACATCACGTTCTCTTTGCCTGCACATGCCGCCTTCAGGTCGGCGAGGCACTTCTTCACCTTAGCATCGTCGCGCTGCTTCCGCAGGTCCGCCAGACGCTGGTGCTGCTCCTGCTCGACCGTGGGGTCGATCCTGAGCAACGGAATCTCGAGCTTCTCTCCCTCGAGCACGTGCTTATTCACGCCGACCACGGTTCTCTTACCTTGCTCGACCAGCTTCTGGTATCGGTACGCCGCATCGGCAATCTCTCTCTGCGGGAACCCGTGCTCGATGGCTTTGACCATGCCGCCCAGAGCATCGATCTTCCGGAAGTAGTCGTACGCCTGCTTCTCGAGCTCGTTCGTCAGCGCCTCGACGAAGTAGGACCCGCCCAACGGGTCAATCGTATTGACTACTCCGGTCTCCTCAGCAATCAGTTGCTGCGTGCGCAGGGCAATCAGCACTGCCTTCTCCGTCGGCAAGGCCCAGGTCTCGTCCATCGAGTTGGTGTGCAGACTCTGGGTCCCGCCGAGTACCGCGGCCAGGGCCTGAAACGCGGTCCGGACGATGTTATTCTCGGGTTGCTGCGCCGTGAGGCTGCAACCCGCGGTCTGGGTATGGAACCGAAGCAACCATGACTCGGATTTCTTCGCCTTGAACGTCTCCTTCATCTCCCGCGCCCAGATGCGCCGCGCAGCCCGGAACTTCGCGACCTCCTCAAAGAAGTCGAGGTGGGAGTTGAAGAAGTACGAAAGCCGGGGCGCAAACGTGTCCACGTCGAGCCCGGCCTTGATGCCTGCCTCGACATAAGTCAGCCCGTCCTTCAGGGTGAACGCAAGCTCCTGTGCCGCGGTCGAACCTGCCTCGCGGATGTGGTAACCGGATATCGAGATGGTATTCCACTTTGGGACGTGCTTCGCCGCGTAGGCCATGATATCGGTGATGACCCGCATCGATGGCTCGGGCGGGAAGAGCCACGACTTCTGGGCGATGTACTCCTTCAGGATGTCGTTCTGAATCGTACCGCGGAGCTTCTCGCTCGGCACGCCCTGCTTCTCGGCCGCCGCGATGTAGAAAGCCCAGACCACGGACGCCGGCCCGTTGATCGTCATTGACGTGGAGACGTCCTCCATCGGGATGCCGTCGAACAGCGTCTCCATGTCAGCGAGCGACGAGATGGCGACGCCGCACTTCCCGACCTCGCCGCGCGAGATGGTCTCATCCGAGTCCCGGCCGTACAGAGTCGGGAAGTCAAAAGCTACCGACAGGCCGGTTTCGCCGTGTGCGAGCAGGAACTTATACCGGCCATTCGTATCCTTGGCCGTACCAAAGCCCGAGAACTCGCGCATAGTCCACTGCCTGCCCCGGTACATGTTGTTCCGGACGCCACGCGTGAAGGGATACTGCCCGGGCAACCCGAGGTCCCGCAAATGGTCAGAATCGGCGATGTCAACCGGCGTATACAGGATGTCGACCGGTACTCCGGAGAGCGTCTGGAACCGACTGCTGTCTCCGCACTCGACGCCCTGCTGCCACTTCTGTCGCTCCTGGGCAATCTTCTTCAGGTCATCCGCCATCAGAATCTCCTCTCAGCCCGCGGCTAGAACATCTCTCGATATCGCTTCGGCCGCGCGATACGGTGTCGTGCTGCCGTCCAGCACCTGCTCCACCAATTCGTTCAGCCGACCCGTCGTCACCGGCCGGCGCCACAAGTCGCGCCTCAGCCATTCCTCGGTCAGTTCCACTATCTCAGACCTGATGCTTTCACGCCTCCGCTCGGTCATTGCGCCGGAACCCTCGAGGTGCTTCCGGTGCGCCTCCAGCTGGTCCAGCAGGCCGGACACTCCGAACCCGGTCGTGGCGACGGTCTTCACCACCAGTGGCACCCAATCGCTAACCGCCAATCGCCGGTCGCCGACCTCCGAAGTTCGGCATTCGGGGTTCGGCGTTCGCGCTTTCATGCCGACCATCGTCTCGATTTCCATCACCAACCGGTCCGCACCCTCCCGGTCTGACTTATTCACGCAGAAAAGGTCGGCTATCTCCATCAGCCCGGCCTTCATGATTTGGATTGCGTCCCCGGACTCGGGCACGAGCACCACAACGGTCGAATGAGCAGCGCCTGCGATGTCGAGCTCGACCTGTCCCACACCAACCGTCTCGATGATAATGCAGTCCCGGCCGAACGCATCCAGAACGTCGCAGACTTCCTTTGTCCGTGACGCCAGCCCGCCGACCCCGCCGCGCGTGGCCATCGAGCGAATGAACACACCCGGGTCGGTGAAGAGCGACGGCATCCGCACGCGGTCACCCAGCAGCGCTCCGCCCGAGAACGGCGAGGTCGGGTCTACCGCCACTATGCCCACGGTCTTGCCGCGGTTCCGGCACTCGCGTCCCAGCTTCTCAACCAGCGTGCTCTTGCCCGCACCCGGCGGGCCGGTGATGCCGATACGGAAAGACCTGCCCATCATCGGATACAGCTCGTCAAGAACCGCGGCCGCAACGTCCGGCTCGTTCTCGACGACGCTCATCAGCCGGGCGCATGCCCGCTTGGAGCCCGCCCGAAACTCCGCGAGCAGCTCCCTAGTAGTCAATGCCGACCCGATTGACGAATCCTTTCTGGTAGGGATGCTTCACTTCCCGGACTTCGCTGACCAGTTCGGCGCGCTCCAGCACCGCCCGCTTCGCACCGCGGCCGGTGAATACAAGCTCGACTTCGTCCGGGCAGGCATCGATCAGGGACAGCGCGTCATCAAGCTTCACCAGTCCGTAGTCCACCGCCACGTTCATCTCATCGAGGATGACGAGCCGATACACTCCCGAACCGATCGCCTCGCGGGCAAGTGCCAGTCCGCGCGCGGCCTCAGTCAGGTCCTCCGGGCTCGGGTTGCCCTTCTCGACGAACGTCGGCAGACCAGTCTGCACGACCGTCAGGCCTTCTACTCCCCTGGCGGCAATGACCTCGCCGTACTCCGGGTTGCCCTTCATGAACTGGACGATCAGCACGTTCCAGCCATGGCCGGTGGCGCGCAGCGCCAGACCAAAGGCCGCAGTCGTTTTGCCCTTGCCGTCGCCGGTGTAGACCTCAAACACGCCTGGACCGCTCCAATGACAGGACTCCACCGGCCGACCCGGGCGGAATCTGAGTTGCGTCCGGCAATCGGCAGTCGCCATTCGGCATTCGGCAATCCTCAGTCGAGGCCCGGGTCGATTTCCGGACCCGCCTTGGCCTTGAACAGCAACCGCAGCAGCGCGTGCCAGGTCCGGAACCGGAGAACCTCGCGCGCGACCGGCGAGCTGGCGATTGCCTCGACGGACTCGCTGTCCGCCGACCCGATCATGATTCTCAGGAACATGTGCCCAACTGTCCACGCCATCACCAACGCACAAAGCAGACTGAGTACGCCGTCGAGTGACTGAAATGACATCGCTGTCAAGGCGAACAGCCAGTGCGCCGCGACAAAGGCCAGCACCGCCAACAGGATGAACAAAGCGAGCAGCACGGTGCTCTCCCTGACGTGGATCGAGCGAGCCAGTTCGTGTGACAACGATGTAGCCGTGACTGCCGCCACAACCACGCCCACCGCTTCGAAGAACGGCAGCCCCATACCGCCGGCCCTGATGCCGCGCACGGTCTGAACGACGGTCACCAGCGCCATGATTGCCAGGGTCAGCCCGTCAAACCAGCTCACTGCTGCTCCCGCTGTTTCGAAGCTCCGGCCGACATCTTCGTCGTCTCTGGTTTCCGACTCACGGCCGAGCTATCCCTGGTCCGGGTCGAATTCCGGGGCCAGTCTGGCCTTAAACAGCAGCTGTATCAGCGCATTCCAGGTCCGGAACTGGTAAACCTCGCGCGCGACCGGCGAGTTGGCCATCTGCGCCGCTATTTCGCCGTTGCCTCCCTGGGACATTATGAGGATTCTCAGGACCATGTGCGCGACCGTCCAGGCGAGCACAAGGCCGAACAGAAAGCTGAAGAGCCCGTCGAGCGACTCAAACGAGAGTGCGGTCAGGGTGAAGAGCCACCGGGCTACTATCAATGCGAGCACCGATAGTGCCAGAAAAAGAGCGAGCAGCACCACACTCTCGCTGACGTGTATCAGATCGGCCAGACCGTGCGTGAATGCCGTAGCACCCACGGCCGCCACGACCACGCCGCCGGCCTCAAATAGAGGCAGGCCCATGCCGCCGGCCTTGCTGCCGCGCACGGTCTGCACTATCGCACCGCCGACGACGATCACCAGCGTCATCCAGTCATACCAGTGCATCATCTTATCCTCCCCGGACTGTAGCAGTCCTCCGGGCTAGTCGAAGTCATCGAGGTCGCCGGAGTCGTCTCCGCCGAGGTCATCCATGCCATCCATGCCGGCCGCATCGGGCAGCCCGCCCATATCATCGCCGGCGCCCACATCGTCGAGACCCTCGTCGAAATCCCCGTCGGTCTTGGAGCCGGCAATCAGCGTGAAACGGCTGAACACCTGCCGGGCGCGCGTCCTCCCGCACTGCGGGCAGGCCGGGTCCAGACCGGCCTCTTTCTCGGCCAGGGTGGCGACGACATCAAACTTCTTACCGCAGTCCTGACACTGAAACTCGTATACCGGAATCGGACACCTCCAGTCAAACTCAGTATAATCACTAGCAGAACCTGCGAATAAGTCAATGAGAACAGTAGCATGGTTGACTTTGCCGCCGGTTCGGTTACCATGAGCGGCAGTTCGAAGCCGCAAGGATAAGGAGTCACTCATGAAAGTCATAATCACCGACCCGATTGCCAAGACCGGCGTGCAGATGCTTAAGGACGCCGGACTCGAAGTCGACGAACGCCCCGGCCTTCCCCCTCCCGACCTGATCCAGGCCATACCCGCCTATGACGCCATCATCGTGCGCAGCGCCACCAAACTCACGGCCGACGTCATCAACGCCGGCAAGAACCTCAAAGTCATCGGCCGCGCCGGCGTCGGCCTCGACAACGTCGACAAGAAGGCCGCGGACGCGCGCGGCATCAAAGTCGTGAACACGCCGGCCGCGACCTCGATCACGGTCGCCGAACTTGCGCTCGGCCACATGCTCGCCATCGCCCGTTCGATTCCGCAGGCAACCCAGTCCCTGCGCGAAGGCAAGTGGGAAAAGAAGGCCTTCAAGGGCACCGAGCTCTACGGCAAGACCCTCGGCCTCATCGGTTCCGGCCGCATCGGCACCGAACTCGGCAAACGCGCAATCGCGATGGGAATGAGCGTGCTCGTTTTCGACCCGTTCATCAAAGAGTGCGGGGCGGGCAGGCTCTGCGAGTTCCCGGAAATGCTGAAGAACGCGGACTACATCTCACTCCACGTGCCCAAGACCGACCAGACCAAACACATCATCAACAAAGAGAGCATCGCCCAGATGAAGAAGGGCGTGGTAATCATCGACTGCGCGCGCGGCGGCGTCGTGGATGAAGAAGCGCTCTACGAGGCCCTGAAGAGCGGCCAGGTCGGCGCGGCTGCGCTCGACGTATTCGAGACCGAGCCGCCCAAGGACTTCAAGCTCTTCTCCCTGCCCAACGTTATCGGCACGCCCCACGTCGGCGCCCAGACCAGAGAAGGCCAGGAGCGCGCCGGCATCGGCATCGCCGAAGAAGTCCGCAAGGTGCTGCTGGGCAAGTAGACTCTAGGAGGAATAACGAAACCCGAAGTCCGAATGACGAATCAACCGGGACAAATCCGAATCCCCGAATTGGTCATTGTCCGCAGTTCGAGCTTCAATCGTCACTCGGACTTCGAGCTTCGTCATTTGACCCTGCACTCGAGCGGGGAGTCCCTGACCTGGCGTTGTGATTGAACATAAGGAGTTCAGTTGGCTGACATAAGACCATTCCGCGGCTGGCACTACAACCTGATGAAGTTCCGGGACCTGTCGCAGGTAATCACCCAGCCCTATGACAAGATACCCAAAGAACTGCAGCAGAAGTACATCGCGCGCCACCCCAACAGCTTTGTGAACCTCATCCTGCCGGCAGCGCCCGACCCGTACGCCTTCTCCGCCACCACGTTCAAGCTCTGGTCACAGCAGCTTGTCCTTGCCCGCGACGCCGACCCGGCCATCTACGTCCTGCACCAGGACTTCGAAATCGAAGGCCAGAAGAAGACGCGGAAGTCCTTTGTCGCGGCCATCCGGGTCGATGAGTTCGAGAAGGGCACGGTCCTGCCGCACGAACGGACTCTGTCCAAACCCAAGGCCGACCGCCTCAGCCTGCTCCGCGCCACCCGGGCCGACTACGAGCAGATCTTCATGCTCTACGACGACCCCCAGGGCGTCATCGACAAAACCCTGACTCCGACCGGCGAACCGATGATGAAGGCGACCGACGACTACGGCGTCGTCCAGAAAGTGTGGGCGGTTACCGACCCGGCCAAACTGGCGGCCGTGCGCAAGGCGCTTGCGGACAAAGTGACGCTCATCGCCGACGGCCACCACCGCTACGAGACCGCGCTCAACCTCCGCCAGGAGATGGAACGGGCCGGCAGCGTGCCGGACGACGCTGCGCTGCGCTTCAAGTCAACGGCGTTCGTGAACATCTCCGACCCGGGCCTGGTGATTCTGCCCACGCAACGGCTGATCTACGGTCTCACCAGCCCCAAGTGGAACGACATCGTGGCCGGCCTCAGCAAGTGGTTCGAGGCCAGGCCGATAAAAGATGCCGAAATCCAGTCGGAGTTGGCCAAGGCCGGGACCGACCACGTCTTCGTCCTCCACGTCGGCAGGAACCGAACCTGGGTGCTCCGCCTCTCCGACAAGGCCGCAGTCGAACAGGTCATCAAAGACCACAGCGCGGACTACCGTGACCTCGACGTGGCCATCCTCCACTCGCTGCTAATCGAGAATGTGCTCGGCATCAAGGTAGCGGACATCGAGGACCACGTCGCATATGAACGGGACCTGGCCGAGACGCTGGCCAAGGTGGACTCGTTCAACTACCAGGCCGCGTTCATCATCAACCCGACCCGGGCCGACCAGGTGCAGAAGGTCGCCTCTCACGGCGAACGGATGCCCCAGAAGTCAACCGACTTCTATCCCAAGTTCATCTCCGGGCTCGTGTTCATGGACATAGGAGACAAAGAACGGCTCTAAACGATTGCCGAAAGGCTGATACTCAGAAGGCCGAATCCCGGCATGCCGGGATTCGGCCTTGAAAGGAAGCAGAACATGAAACGTCAAACGCTGGGCCTTCTGCTCATCACCCTCCTGACCGCCACTGCGGTTGCGGCCCCACCAATCAACGGCGGGTTCGGTTGCTTCGGCCCCACGGTCGGGATAGTCGACTTCTCCGGCCTGGACGACGCGCTTGCCACCGGAGGTATCTCCCAGAAGCTGGGTTCGATGCAGTGGGGATTCGGCGGAGCCGGATTCGCTTTGATTGACCGGGTTGTCATCGGCGGCTCCGGCTGGGGCGGTTCCCAGACCGTCGGTTCGGACAGCCTGCGCGCCACTGTCCAAATCGCGGGCGGCGAGTTCGACCTCGGCTACCAGGTCTTCTCGATGAAACACCTGCTCATCGCACCCGTACTCGGCATCGGCGGCGGCGGGTACGCTATCGAGATCGAGAAACTCTCCGAAGGACCCATAACCTTCGGCCAGCTTATCGAGAACCCGGGCCGGACCAGCACGGTCTCGTTCTCGGGTCTCACCCTCTCCCCGCAACTGCTGGTCACTGTCCCCATCAGCTTTGTCGGCGTGCAACTTCGCGGCGGATACTGCTACACCCCGATGAATCCCGAGTGGGCGCTTCAAGGCGGCAGCAAACTCTCATCCGGGCCGGCCATCAGCAAGGGCATGCCGTTTGCCACGCTCAACGTCGTGTTCGGCGCCTTCGAAGGCGGCAAACGCCGTGGCAGAAAGTAGACCGAACGACACAGACGCACTGTCGGACAGGGGCCACCGGGGCCAAGTCAGATGTCAGAAGCGAGATGCTAGAAGTCAGAGTTCCCGACCTTCTGCATTCTAGCTTCTGCCATCTAGCCTCTGCCTTCGCCCGTCCGGACCTCTTGGTGTCCTGGTGCCTTGGTGGTGAGATTCGTGAAAAAGGGGACAGTCCCTCGGAGCGCTTGCGTCGGACTCAGCGCGGGACAGTCCCCATTTTCTTGGTGTCTTTGTGTCTTGGTGGTAAAATCCGATTCTGTCTGTTATCTCCGCACTCTGGATTCTGGACTCTGAACTCCGGCCTATCCACACTGAATCCGTATCCACCCGTGTTCATCCGTGGTTCTCAGTCTGGTTTCTGGTTTCTGGTCTCTGGTCTCTGGTTTTCCCGGGGCCGCCATCTGCGTAATCTGCGGATAACCCGCCGTCATCTATTCGTCATTCGTCATTCGGACTTCGTCATTTCCTGAGGCCATGCCTGCCAACCTCTCCGCCGACTACCTGAAGGCCGAAGAGCGGTACCGCGCCGCAACCACGAGTGAAGAGAAGCTCGCGTGCCTCGAAGAGATGTTCAAGACCATCCCCAAGCACAAAGGCACCGAGAAGATGCAGGCCGACATCAAGACCCGCATCTCCAAGCTCAAGAAAGAAATGAGCTCCTCCTCAAAGGGCGGGGCCAAGCGGGCAGACTGGTTCCACGTCGAGAAGCAGGGCGCGGGACAGGTCGTGGTCTTCGGCGCGCCCAACTGCGGCAAGTCGGCGCTTGTAAGGGAACTGACCGGCCTGCATGCCGAGGTCGCGCCCTATCCGTTTACGACTACCCAGCCTGCAGCCGGGATGATGGAGTTCGAAGACATCCAGATACAGCTCGTAGACACGCCTCCGGTCGCGCCCGAATCGCCGGCCTGGCTCTTCCACATCATGCGTACCGCGGACATACTGCTCTGGATGCTCGACCTCTCCGACGACAACCTCCTGGAAACCACCGAACAGACCGCCGCCCTCCTTCAGAAAGCCAACATTAGTCTGGCAAGCTCGAAACCCGAAGCTCGAAGTCCGAATGCAGCTCCGGACTCCTCCCCTAGTCCCCAGCCCCCAACCCCTAATCCCAAACGCTGTCTCCGCCTCGGCTCCAAGTCCGACGACCAGCAGGCGCTGGACCGGCTGGCGATACTGCGCGAACTGATTGGCGACGTCGAAGTCCTGCCTGTATCGGCAGAGCACCACATCGGGCTTGAAGAACTCAAGCGCCGCCTGTTTGCGATGCTCCAGATTATCCGCGTCTACACCAAGAAGCCGGGAAAGCCGGTCGAGATGCGCGACCCGGTGATTCTGCCCATCGGGGCAACCGTGACGGACGCGGCGTATCATCTCCACAAGGATTTTGCCCAGCACCTCCAGTTCGCCCGGCTCTGGAGTGGCGCTGACTACGACGGCCTGCGCGTCGAGCGCAGCCACGTCCTGCAAGACAAAGACATCCTCGAATTCCACGTCTGAAGGGACATGACCTCAAAATGGGGACTGTACCGGATTACGGCCGCGTCCGCGCGGCCGGGGGCTGTCCCCATTTTGAATCGGACCGTGTCCCGAGCCCGCCGAGACTCGCGGCCACGCCGCATCAATTTCTAGCCTCTAGCTTCTAGCTTCTGCCCTTGTCCCTTCCCGTCCTACGCTCTCCCTCTCCTCTCTGAGGAGAGGGTCGGGGTGAGGGGTAACTCTGACTTCTAGATTCTAGCTTCTAGCCTCAAGCTTCTACCCTTGTCCGTTCCCGTCCTACGCTCTCCCTCTCCTCTCTGAGGAGAGGGTCGGGGTGAGGAGTAACTCTGACTTCTAGATTCTAGCTTCTAGCCTCAAGCTTCTGCCCTTGTCCCTTCCCGTCCTACGCTCTCCCTCTCCTCTCTGAGGAGAGGGTCGGGGTGAGGAGTAACTCTGACTTCTAGATTCTAGCTTCTAGCCTCAAGCTTCTACCCTCGTTCCCCATTCCCTAACCCCTATCCCCTCTGTAGCACTGCCCGAGCACTGACCGGCTCTGCGGCTGCTGCCGGCCTGCGTTCCGCCAACGCGCACGTCGATTCCGCCCGTGCCGGCAGAACCACGCCTGCCTTCAGCCCCACGGCCCGGAACACATCCTCCCGTGAACCACCGACCGGGTGGGCGCTGTAGATTGCCTGAGCCACGTCGAGCACCCACTGCGGATTCCGGTACAGGGCATCGTAGACGTCATCGGTGAACCCGGCCTGCGCGTCCCACTCGCACAGCTCCAGCTCCCCCGGCGGGTCGATGTCCTGCAGGATGCCGGCGTGCACGTTCCTGATGTCCCAGAAATGGGGCTTGTCATTCTTCAGCCGCCAGAACGGCTCCTCTGGGAAGTAGAAGTGCCTTTCCTCTCCGAATTGCTCGATCAGCCTCTTCAGGGGTTCATCGATGGTCCGGAACGACAACCAGCGGATGCCGCGCTGGACTTTGGCAAGCGCCAGCAACAAGACCAGGGTCTTGTGCGGCACCTCGAAACCATCTCTCTTCCACGTCCTGATGTGCGCGAATCGGGCGAGCAGTGCCTCGTGGGTCATCTATGTTACCTTCCTTGTTTCCTGTTTGTGATACTGCCCACCTCCCGCGTCACGCCGGCCGGCGTTGCGGGCAGGACAGGTGCCTCCTCGCCGCGCCTGGTGCGCGCGACGCCGCGTGTTCGGTTGTGAACCCGGTGAGACACGGGCTCGATTCTAAGAACCGCAGCTAGATTAGTCAACGGGCCGGAAACAGCAGACTGAAAACCCGCGTCCGGCATGCGTTCCGGGTTGCGTCCAACGCAAGCACCGGGGACACATCCGCGACGCGTTCCTCGCGTCGCTCCGTGGACGTATCCCCTCTCCGGGAGCGCCCCTCACTCTCCGGCTCTTCCAGGGAGTGCCCCCATTTCCAGTCGGATCGTGTCCCAAGCCTCGCCCGCGAAAACGGGGACCGTCCCACGCCAAATGGGGACTGTACCGCGCTGAGTCCGACGCAAGCGCTCTTTGGGACTGTCCCCATTTGGCACACCCGTGACTCTCACCGCTCTCGTCCGCGGCCGTGTCCCAAGTCTTGCCTGAACAGCATGGACGCGCTCCCCACTTCCTTCGGAAGCAGGCATAATCTGACAGCCCGTTCGAGGCTGCCCGCACCCTCCCAGTTTCCTATATGTCCCCTCCAAATCCGGCCTTCCAATCTCCTAACTTCACTATTCTCAATTCACTACTCACCATTTCCGAATCTCCCCTACCCCGTCCCCCAGGCTATTCTGGAGACTATGCGGCAAGCTGCCCGGAAAGCAGCTCAGGAGGCAGCCTGGCAGGCTATCCGGCGAGGAGTTTGGAGAGCTATCTCGCCTGCTGTTCGGTCAACTGCGGGGCGAGCTATCTGGAGAGGAACTCGGCGAGCTGCTCGGAGAGCAGCAGGGACCGCAGTTGGGCGGAGTCTCCCTCAGAGTGCCCGGAGAAGAGCCGGGCAGAGAGCTCGGAAAGCAACCCGCCAGGCAGTTGGGCAGGCAGTCTGGAGAATTGCTGGGAGGACTACTGGGCGGAGAGCTTGCCGGGTTCCCGGACAGGCCGCTTGGCCGGCTCTGACCGCAGGCTGCTTCCTGAGCACGAGTTTCCGGATGGCTTGTGCCGGAGCTTGCGCTTGGGCTCAGAGGGAACGGCCGCGTATGGATGTGGCAGCGGCTGTTCGGTTGCAGGCCGGTCGAACACCACTCAGGACCGGACCGAGACCCCGGCCGAGGTGTTCGGTAGCGACAGCGGAGGCAATCCCGGGAGCAGTCCGGGGGCAAGCCCCGGGCATACCCCTGTTAGCACCAGACGCAAACACAAATGTCAATGGGTTAGGCATTGACACAGAGTAACTTAGACAAAGAGCACTCGCAGGATGTTAGCAGACTTGGCTAACACCCTCAGGTCAGAACTCGCGTTTCCCTTTCCCGTCCAGAACACCGCCCCGTGGAGGCCCAAGGTGAGAAGTGTTTTTCCGGGCATCATCGCCCTCCGGCTTGGCGCCGATGAGCACTGGGGCGGGCTTGCGCCCGCCCCTGCTGGCTTGTTCTGCTTTCTCTGTCTCTACCTTAACCTCGACCTCAACCTGTTCCTATCTGGTCACCACCGCCTTCTTCACCGACCGGAATCCCGGCGTGTCGAGACGGAGGAAGTAGATTCCAGCCGGGAGCACGCCGGAGGGGACTCTCGCCTCGTAGCGGCCCGGTGCGACTTCGCCCTCGCATAGAGAGCGCACCAGCCTGCCGCCCGCGTCGTAGATGCCGAGGGACATGACCTCCCTCACCCCTTCCCTCTCCCTCTGGGAGAGGGCGAGGGTGAGGGGCAGAGGCACTTCGTAACGAATGCTGAACGCGCCGCGGGCCGGATTCGGGCTGACAGAAAGCGACCAGTGCAGCGGCGCGCGGCGGGCTTCCTCTGCCACGCCGCCGCCGGTGAAGGTGATGGCGCTATCGGACATATCAAACTGCCAAGCGACGCGGGAATCCTTGGACTGCGGGAGCGTAGCTCCCGCTTTGCCGGAAAGGCGGCAGCCTTGCTGCCGCACTCCAAGGGCCTGCCCGTAGGCTATCACAACCACGCGGGCGGTATCGGGCACGTCTTCGGGCACGACCCAGCGGTAGGATGTGTCGGTTCCCGGAATTCCGGTCGCAATGGTATCCAAATCGGACTGGGTACAGCCACCGTTTTCCTCGGCCGAAAGCGGTGGCAGTCCCCTGGAGTCGGTCAGCTCCCCCTCCCTTTCATTCCCTCCCCCTTGAGGGGGAGGGAGGGGTGAGGGTGTGATGCCACGCCGTAGGAAGAGCGACAGCGAATCGCAGCGCGGGGGCGTGTGAGTGACCCAGCATATCGGAATCGTATCGCCGACATTGTACGTGCCGCGGTTCGGGGACAGGAGGTCAACAGCAACAATCTCGAAGATGGATATCTTCGCATTGCCCGCGGTAATCAGCTCGTTGTAGCCGTCGCCGTTGATGTCGTAGACCGTGCTGACTAGAGACCGGAACCCGCCGTGGTCATTGTTCCAGCGCCAGACCTCTTGCAGGTCGTTGTCTCCGACTGCCTTATACACCTTGATGACGTCCGGCGTGGTCCAGATGAGCTCGTCAATCCCGTCGCCGTCGGTGTCTCCGCACTCGCTGATTCGGCCCCAGTTGGTGCCCGAGAACCAGACCGAGTCTACGAGCGTGCGGGCGTACTGGTCATCGCCAGTCATCTCCCACATGTAGAGGTACATTTTCCCACGTGGGACGTTCTCGTAGGCCACGTAGAACTCGGGCTTGCCGTCACCGTCGATGTCGTTGGTCGTGAACAGGTCCGCACCGTTGGGTTGATAGACAGTGTCGCGGAAGACCACTGTGTACTGGTCGTTTCCGGTACACTCCCAGACGGTCAAGACTCCGAGACTGCCCAGCGTGGCGGTCGCGAAGTTCATCTCGCCATCCAAGTCGAAATCGCCAAAGGTCAGCCGATACCCGTCGTGAGTTGTATCGCGCCACACCAGCGCATTCTGATTGTCTGCAGCGTTCTCCCAGATGCACCAACCGGCCCCCGACGTCGCGCAGGCTATCTCCTCGTGTCCGTCCGCGTCCAAGTCAGGCGGGTAGTAAGTCGGAATAGGGATGGCGTCGTTGTTGCCGTACCGATAGCACCAAGAAAGCGAACACGGATAGCTGAAACGGTCTGGGCTCTCCAAGGTCATGACTATGTCGTAAAATGTGTCAGGATGGGTGGAGTCGTACTCGACGGTGATGCAGACCACATCGGTCAGACCATCATCGTCGATGTCACCGGCAGCGAAGGGAATGGAATTGCCGGTCACAATGCCCTGTGGCTCCGGGTCAGTGTCACCCGTGTCAGCATAAACCAGACTGAACCGGTTCCAGCCCTGATGCTCCCAGACCTCGATGCGCAGCGGGTCAGACTGATGGATCGTCCCGGTGTGGAACAAGAGCTCTGGCACCGAATCGTGGTCGCTATCACAGCAGACTACAAGGCCACCAGAACCCGAGTAGGGTCCAGACGGGATCTGAGCGACTCGCCGCATGCTGGTAGCGCTAGCTACAGTCGCGCACGTGACCAAAACGTGAAGCAGTAGGCGCATCATGGAGAAAGGCGAGGAGGCGGACACCGCCTCCCCGCCACTGCTATTCTATCTGACCAGCGTCACGCGTCCAGTGGAGACTTTGCCGCCTGCAGCGAAACGCACGAAGTACGCGCCAACCGACACCGCATGGCCCCTGGCGTCGGTCCCGCTCCACATGCTCATCCAGTGCCCCGGCGTGCACCTTCCGGTCGCCAGCGTCTTCACCAGTTGCCCGGCCTCGTTGCAGACGCGCAGCGACACGTCCGGCTCTACCGGCAGGCTGTCCGCTGCCTGTGCAGTGTTTCGGGCCCGTTCTTTCCGAGTCCGATACACGTAAGCCGGTCTTGAATGCACGAGGACGTACGACGAACGGTTCGCAGTGGACTTCAATCGGCCTGCGTTACTCGCCCGGAAATGGTAGCCGACTGAAGAAACGCTGGATTACCGGCCTTCCGGAGTCGAATCGCAGAGCCACGGCCCCATCGACCCGGGTGTTGATGTAGCAGACATCCGTCCCGTCAAACCGTCGCTCCAGCTTCGCCGGAGTCGGGTACCGTCCCATGACCACAACGTAGCCCGGCCGCACTCGTTCGTAGAGGCCGGGCGGATTGCCCTTCAGGCTGCCGTGGTGCGGCGACTTAAGCAGGTCCGCGTTCACGTCGAGGTTAACGAGCAGGTCGGGTTTGTCCAGGTCGCCGGTAAGAAGCATCGTGAACCCGCCGTAAGCGACAGACGCAACCAACGAGATGTCGTTCGTGCGCGCCGCGCCGGCAAGGAACTGCGCCCTGGTTGCGTCGTCCGGCCAGATGAAGTCAACCTGGAATCCGAAACCGGACAGGTGAGTTCCTTTGCCGGCCACGACCACTTCTGTTCCACCGGCACGCAGCCGTGTGAGAAGGACACGGTAGTCAGGGTCCTGACTCTCAGTTGTCGACACCAGCAGTTGCCGGACCATGAACCGCTTGGGCAGGTCGAGGAGTCCGCCATAGTGGTCGTTGTCGGGGTGAGTGATCACTACTGCATCAAGTCGGTGGATACCGCGGCTGCGCAGGTAGTCGCGCAAGACCCCGGTGCCGTTGACTCCGGCGTCAAAGAGGACTCTGCGGCCGAGGCTGTCTTCGAGCAGAATCGCATCTCCCTGCCTGGGGTCAAGGAAGGTCATCGAGTTCACCGGCCGCCTGATTGCACGCTGCCAGGCCATCACGCTGAGCCCGGCCAGCAGCACCGCTACGAACCCGACCCGGGCTCGACTCCTTCCAAGCTGCAACCCCAGCAGGCCGAGCGCGTAGGCCCAGCCGACACAGACCCAGGACAGGCGGCCGGGCTCCCAGATCGCCCAGTCCAGCCTGCCCATGAACATTGTCAGCTTCAGGAGCAGAAACAGCACCAGCCAGAGCGTCTGGGCAAGGACCGATGCCAGCCAGTTGCTGACCAGGTTGACAATCAGAACAACTATCCCCAGCGGCGTCGCCAGACCCACCAAAGGAACAACTGCAGCGCTTGTCACGAAAGCCAGCGGCTGGACTCGGCTGAAGTGGTGCAGAAGCAGCGGAGCCGTGAAGAGCGTCGCCGCCACCGAGACGACTATCGGCGCCAGCACCCAGCGGCTGAGCCATCGCACGCGAACCACTCGCCCCACTAACTGCTGGGCCGGGCCGGCGACCAGCACTATCCCAAGCGTAGCCGCGAATGAAAGCTGGGCTCCGGCATCGAACAACATCGCCGGGTCGATGAACAGCAACAGGATGCCTGCTGAACAAAGGGAGGCAACCGCCGATACCCGCCTTTGTGTCGGCACGCTCAGCATGACCGCGACTGCCATGACCCCTGCCCGTACCGGAGCGCCGGAGAATCCAACGAGCAGCATGTAGAAGCCGACGCCCGCCAGCCCTGCCCCGAACCTCCACCAGCCTCGCACCCCGAGCAGAGAGAGCACCAGCCAGACAACACCGACCACGATGCTCACGTTCATGCCTGAGACTGCGAGTATGTGGACAATGCCTGCATCCCGGAAAGCCTCCTGCACATCCTTGGGTAGTCCCTGACTTCCGCCCAGCAGCAGGCCGGCAAACAGCGCCCCCTCAGAGCCAGGAAGGAACCGGTCGATGACGCCGAAGACGTACGCACGAACTGGCGCGACTACCCGGTTCAGCAGGAAGGACCCCTTGCCCCGCGCAAGCAGAACCATGTTGGCGGTCGTGGCGCTCGCGCTCCCGACGAAACCGCGGGCGGCGAACACTGAGTTGAAGTCGGAGACACCCGGGTTGCGAGGAAAGGCCAGTGGCTCGATGCGACCGAATACCCGCACAACGTCACCGGGTTTGAGCGCAATCGTACTGTCCTTGAGCCAGACCGTGACCTTGCCTCGCCACGGGCGCGCCAAAGAGACGACTGCCCGGCGCGGCGTGCCAGCCACGGGGCCTGACTCAACCGTCCCTTCAAACCGGTCAACTGCATGAAGCCGCGGGTCGACCGGAGCCGGAGCGCGAAACTGCGCGTAGACGAGAGCGCCGGCGGCCACGGCAAGATAGAGCGACCAGCCGCGGGCCAGCCTCGTCAGGGCGACCGCGACGACCAGACCGGCAATGACGACCCAGGCCGGGACCGCGACGAGCCTGCTCAACATGATACCGGCGCACGCCGCGACCAGAGCTCTTGCTGCCGCGTGGCGCATTCCCGGCTCAGCCCGCATGGCGAGACGCCGAACCAGACTCACAGAACAGGAGACTAGACTCCCGACCGCGCCAGTCAAGAATGGACGACCGGTTCTCATGAAGGCACAGCAGACCGCGGAAGTCCGCACCGCCTGCTCGGGCAGCGAGTTTGCGTCGGCGTGCAGGTCCTGCACAGATGCAGACGAGTTCCTCCGTTCGGGCCGCGGCACGCGGCCGGTGAAGAGTGACCGGTTGTGCCAACTCACCGGCACAGCAAGCGCGGCAGACGGAACGTGACTGCCAGCGGTTACTAATGAGAGCAGGAAATGTTTGTCATTCTGAGGCGTTCGACGCCGAAGAATCTTCGAGTGCAAAGACCCTTCGCGCAGTTCACTCTGAGCAGGAAGAGAAGATGCTTCNNTGACAACAAGCGAAGGGCTCAGGGTAGCAGGGTATAGGGATACTGAGAGTGACATCAAGGACTGAGCAGTGTTTCATGCTCTCCGTAATACATCCGTGCAGCCGCGGGAGTTGATGCCTCGGCTCATCCTGATTGACACGCGTGGGGCGGTCGGCTAGAATCGTGCGCTGATGAGCGCGGCCGCGGGCTTACTGCTCTTGCTCAGTGCGTACCCTGTCGGGTTCGGCACCGGGACGGTCGGGGTTCCCGCCAGAAGTCCTGACCGCCTCGCGTCGTTCGAGTGGCAGAACATCCCTTCTCCCCAGTATGTTGGTGAGTCTTTCCGAGTCAGGGTCCTCGCCCGGGACGAGAACGGGGCGCTCTATGACTATGACGGAACCGCGTTTCTGTCCACGTCGCTCGGGGCCTACGTTGTGCCGGCAGTCGTCCAGTTCTTCAACGGCGTGTGCGACACGAGCGCAATCGTCACCCTGGCCGATGACCTGTCCCTGCGCTGTTTCAATGACTCGGCTTCCGGTCTGAGCAACGAAATCGAGGTAGCGGCCGGCGCTCCCGCAAGATTGGTAACCATACTGCCCGGCGAGCAGCTCGTGCCCGGAATCGCCCGCGGCCGCACAGGAAGTCCTGCCGGCCATACTGCCGGCGACGTCTTCCCATTCCAGGTCTACCTGACCGACGAGTGGTTCAACCAGGTGAACCTGAGCGGCGACAGCGTCTATTTCGGTTCGGATGACCGGTTCGGTCGGCTCCCGGCTGCGGGTGAACTGGCGAACGGAGCCGGGTCCTTCACCGCCAGCCTGCGTACTGCCGGACAGCGCCATCTCTTTGCGAGCCCGGCGCCCGGCGAGCCACTCCTGCCCGACACTTCTTCCGCAGTAGACGTCGCCGCCGGCCCATTCACCCGGATGTTGCTGGTTGCGCCCGGTGAGACCCCGCTGCCCGGAGACACGACATCAGGTGTCGGGAACACACCGGGCAAGGCTGGAACACCGGACCCGCAGTACCTGGCGACTCCTTTCGACGTGACCGTCTACGCTTGCGACGCTTGCTGGAATCCACGTGCCGGGACAGGAAATCCCGTCTACCTGCTATCGGGCGCCGGGGATTCGTGCTCGCCTGCCGTTGCCGAGCTTCGTGACAGCGTCGGGTTCACGTTCCGGTTCAGCCGGCGCGGTGACAACCGCCCGCTCTGGGTCAGAGACAGCACGACCAGTGAACAATCGTACGTTACCTACATTGACGTTCGCGCACGCGGGACGAGCATCGAGGTAGACCCACTCACGCCCGACACCATCCGTGCCGGCGAGACCGCGGCAGTCAAGGTGCGCGTCCGTGACGCCAACGGCGACCCGGTCGTCGCGGCCCTCGTCCAGTTCGAGCGGGTCATGGGCAGCGGAACCGTACTCCAGCCCGCGCTGCTCACCGACACCATCGGGTATGCCACCAGCCACTTCGTCTGTACGCCCAGCCCGGCATCGGAACAGGATTCCATAAGAATCAGCTCGGGCGACGCCGACACCGTCATCGGCATCTACGTGAGCCACCTCTCCGACAGCCTGTTCGCGTTTCCCAATCCGTTCGGGTCAATCAACCGCGAAAGCACGCTCATCTTCTACAGCCTGCACCGGGCTTCCTCGGTCAGGTTGACCATCTATGACCCATTCGGCAATCCGGTCTGGAAACGGCGCTTCAATCAGGGCGAGCCGGGGGGCAGGTTCGGGGACAACATCGTCTACTGGGACGGAAGGAACACCAAGGGCCAGCGGGTTGCCAGCGGCGTCTACCTGATCCAGGTCCTGGGCATGCTCCCGACCGGCATCGACTTCAAGGGCATCTACCGCGTCGGGGTAGTCTGGTGAGAGCCTCCAGCTCCGGAATCAGAGCCTGCGGCTTGTTGCTTGTGGCTTGCAGCTTTCTCTTTGCCGGCGGCGGCGCTCCGGGCGAGTTCCTCAACTACGCCATCGCGCCCCGCAGCCTTGGCATGGGCAAGGCCTTCACCGCAATCGCCGACGACGTGCAGGCCTGCTATTTCAACCCGGCCGGGCTGTATCAGCTCAACGCTCAGGAAGTGCTGATGGCACACTCCCAGCTCTACGGAGCCCGGCTCGAGTATGTCGGCTGGGCCCTGCCCACCCGGTCGGCGGGCACGTTTGGCGTATCGCTCCTCAACTTCGGCTCCGAGGGTATCGACGCGCGGACTCCCGAGAACACCAGGCAGGGAAGCTACTTCTTCATGGAGAACGCCTTCGTTGCCGCTTACGCCTACAACCCCTGGCAGTCGCTCGGCTTCGGCGGCAGCCTGAAACTCATCTCAAAGAACCTGGCCGTCTACTCCGGCGTTGGGCTCGGCGCCGACGTCTCCGCCCTTGTGACGCTGCCGCGGCCCTTCAGCTTCGGCCTGGTCCTTCAGAACCTCATTCAGCCGTCGCTCACGCTCCATGACAGCGCCGAGCGCTATCCCCGCAATCTGCGGGCCGGCGCCGCGGTCCGGCTGCTCGACGACCGGGTGCGGCTCGGCGCGGACATCGTCGTAACCGACTTCGCCAGCAGCTCGCGCCGCAGCTTCTCGCCCCACGGCGGCATCGAATTCGAAGTGCTGCCCGACGTGCTCATCCCCCGCGTCGGCCTCGACGCCAACGAAGTCAGCCTCGGCCTCGGCGTGCACCAGCAATGGGGCAAGATGGCGCTGGGCGCAGACTACGCCTTCCTGCTCCACTACCAGTCCGACTACACGCTCGCCCCGACCCACAAGGTCGGCGTCTTTCTTACCTTTGCCGGCTACCGCGTCTGGATCGACGCGCAGCCGGCCGTGTTCCGGCCGACCCCGGAAGACAAACAGAACCTGCTCTGGATGGACGTCAGGCTGGTGACGCGCGCGGACGTCAAACGCTGGCAGATCCTCATCAAGAACCGGTACGGCGAAGTAGTGCGGACGTTCGCCGGCTGGGATGAACCGCCGCAGCGGATGACCTGGGACGGCCTGGACGACGTCGGCCGGCTGGTCGCGGACGGACATTACTACTATGACATCGTCGTCGTCGACCAGCGCGGCCGGCCGCTCAAATTCAGCGGCTCCCTGACCGACATCCGCACCAGCGGCCCCAAAGGCAGGCTCGAAATCAGACCCCAGCAGTGAAGACCGTCCGTCGTCCGCCGTCCCTTGTCCCCCGTCCCTTGTCGCTTGCCTGCGGCTTGTGGCTTGCGGCTTGCAGCTTCCTCTTCGCCGGCCCCCTGTCGCCGCAGCAGACCCGCCGGCTCGCCGAGCGGTACAACCAGGCCCAGGCCGCGATCAGCCGGCGCGACTACGCGAAGGCCGGCGCCGACCTCGCCGCGCTGGTCCGCGACTTCGGTGCAAGCGAGTTCGGCGACGAACTCCGCTACGCCCTGGCCGAAACCCACTTCAACCTCGGCCGGTACGACCGCGCCGCCGACCTCTTCAACCAGTTGCTCGACCGCCCGCGCCACTCCTACATCCGGCCCGAAGCGATGTACGGCACCGCGATTTCCGAGATGATGCGGGGCAATTTCACCCGGGCGCAGCTCACGCTCGAAAAGCTCGCCAAAGAGCAGGGCTACGACACCGACGACCGCACCAGCTTCGCGCTCGGAGTCCTGCACTACTTCCTCGGGGACTACGAGCAGGCGGCCGCCAGGCTGAACAGCCTCGACTTGCCCGAGGCGAAGTACTACCTCGGCAAAGTCTATGCCGCGACCTCAAGGCCGCTGCCCGCGCTGCTCAAATTCAAAGAGGTCACCGACGCCGTGCCGAACACGGCGCTCGCGGTGATGGCCCACTTCGCCGCCGGCCAGGCCCTGTTCGTTGCCCGCGACTACGACGGCGCCCAGGCCAAGTTCCGGTTCTTCATCGACAACTTCGCCTACTCGCCGCTGGCCGACTACGCCCGGTACTTCCTCGGCTGCGCCCAGATGGCGCAGCAGCAGTACCCGGCGGCCATCGACAACCTCACCCCGCTGCTCCGCCACGCGGACAACGTCCTGGCCGCGCACGCCACCTACTTCATCGGCTGCGCCGACCTCGCACTCGGCCGGGCCCAGCCGGCGGTCGAGCGCTTCCAGCGCGTCCGCGCCGGCCACGCCCGCTCGCGGGTAACCAGCTACGCCAACCTGCAGCTCGCGCGGGCGGTGCTCGCGACGGCGGACACGGCCCAGGCCCTCATCACCACCAGCCAGCTCGCGACCCAGTTCAAGACCGGCGACCTCTCCGGCATCGGCAACTACATGTCGGGCGTCATCTACTACGAACTCGGCAGCTACGACGACGCCGCGCGGCAGTTCGAAGCGGTGCTCGTCAGCCATGCGGCGACCTCGCTGCGCGAACCGGCCTCCTCGATGCTGCTCCTTTCGCTCAACTGCGCGCGGCAGTACGAAAAGGCCATAGCCCTGGGCGCCAAGTACATTGCCGACTACCCCTCCGACACGACCGCGTGGCGGGCCAAAACGCTCTACTTCCTCGCCGACGGCTTCTACTACGACCGCAAGTACAACGAGGCGGATAACTTCTACCAGCAGGCCTACGCCCACCCGGCCGGTTCCGACATCGCGGTCTACGCCCGGCTTGGCCGCAGCTACAGCCTCTACCATCTCGGCCGGCTGGACGAGGCCGTGCGCGGCTTCAAGAGCCTCCTCAGCGCCCGCCCGGCCGACACCGCCTTCACCGCGAGCGCCTGGCTCGGCTACGGCTACTCCCTCTTCAACCAGCGCGAGTACCTCAAGGCGCTCGACGTCTTCGAGCCCCTTCAGCAGACCTTTGCCTCCTCCTCCACCTCAACCTCAACCTCAGCCTTGACCTCCTCCCTGTTCTACGCCGGGTACAGCTACTACCAGCTCGGCTACTACGGACAGGCGGTCGACGCCTGGGGCGTGCTCATCAACAAATTCCCGGGCGACGGCACCAAGGCACCGGAGGCCGCCTTCCGCTCCGGCGATACCTACTTCAAGGCCCTCGAATACGAAAAGGCGGTCGGTATGTTCAACTTCGTCATCGAACGCCACCCCTTCTCCGAATACGGGCCGCCGTCGCAGGCGCTGATTGCGCAGTGCTTCTACAACCAGAAACGGTACCTTGACGCGGTGCGCGAGTACAGAAAGTTCCTCGACCTCTACCCCACCGACGCGCAACTGCCCAGCGTGCGCAAAAGCCTCGAGACCAGCTACTACCTTGCCGGCCAGGAAGACTCGGCGGTGATGGAAGACTTCCTTGCGCGCTTCCCGCAATCGGAACTCGCGGCCGCAGGCCAGTACGACAAAGGCCGGGGCCTCTACGACGCGGGCAACTACGAAGCGGCCGTGGCCGAACTCCAGAAAGTCGTGGTCAACTTTCCCGCACTACCGCTTGCGGCCGACGCCCAGCTCCTGACCGCCGAGGCCTACGGCGGCATGAAACAATGGCCCGCATCGGCGCAGGCCTGGCAGAAATTCCTCGACTACTTCCCGCAGCATGAACAGCGGGCCGGGGCCTACTTCAACATGGCGACCGCGTACTTCAACGCCCGGGACTACAAACCGAGCCTGAAGTACTTCCAGACCGTAGTCGACTCATTCCCGCAGTCGGAATACGCACAGAGCGCCCGGAAGAACATCGACATAACGCGCAAACAACTCGGCGCCGACGAAGGCGAAGCAGAGGACACTGGTACGAAAGACGAAGGACCAGGGACGAAAGACGAAGGACGGATAAAACCATGAGAATAATGGGCAAGGACCTCTTCCATGTGATGCTCGACCCGGTAATGCTGGTGCTGCTTGCCGCGTCGGTCGCCGCGCTGGCGCTGGTCATCGAACGCTTCATCTACTTCCGCAAGAACCGCTGCAACACCACCCGCGGCGTCCTTGAACTGCGACGGCAGCTCTCCTCCGGCGGCCTGTCCGCCGGGCTGGAATGGTCCAGAACCCAGCAGAACCCGATGGGCCGCATGTTCGTCCAGATACTCGAAAACGCAACGCTCGACGCCGAAGAGCTCGCCGACCTCAGCTACGGCCTCATTGTCGACGAGCGCATCAAATTCGACCACCTGCTCGGTGGCATGGGCACCCTGGCCAACGCCGCCACCCTCCTCGGCCTTCTCGGCACGGTCACCGGACTCATCAACTCCTTCAACCAGATCAGCGTAAGCAAACAGGCCGGTCCGGACGTCATCGCCGGCGGCATCGCGGTCGCGCTCCTGACGACCGCCTGGGGTCTGGGTATCGGCATCCCTACGCTCTTCGCCTACAACTACTTCAACAAGAAGTCAAGTGACACGGCGATGCAGCTCGAGGCCGCTGCCGACCGGGTAATCGTGATGCTCGGCCGGGCGCGTGCACGGACCGGCAAGACCGCGGTTGAGGCGGTGCCGGCGCCCGGGCCGCGGCCGGCGGAAGATGCGGGCTGGAGATTCTGAAGTGCGTCGCCGACACGTTGAACGCAGGAGGAATGACGGCCTGATCGTCAACTCGCTGGTTGACATCGCCCTCTCCCTCGTCATCGGGTTCATGGTGTCGCTGCCCCTTTTCTTCGAGAACGGCATTTTCGTCTCCGCTCCGGGTGTGGCCCAGGCCGGCGGCGCGGTCCCGGCCGGTTCGGATATCAAAGCCAACATCTTCCTGGCCAACGACGGAAGAATCCTCCTGAATGAGACGTTGGTGTCCGAAGACAGTCTTCGCGTGCTGCTTCCGCGCCTGCTGGACCGGAGCGTGGCGCGTCGAGTAGTGATCTCGAACGAGGAACAGGTCCTCTACGACGACGTCATCCGCATCCTGGACATGACCAAACAGGTCGGGGCCAGTGACGTTGCCTGGCTCCGGACAAAGACGGCACCATGAGCCAGAGAGCAGCCCCCAACCTCGACATCCTGCCGATGGCCTGTGTGGGTCTGATTCTCGTGCTGGTGATGATGATGATATCACCAATGGTTGTCACCCACACCCGTACGCCGGTCAGCGTGCCCGCCGCTCACACCGGCCAGCGCGAGGTCCAGAACGACATCAGCATAGTGCTGACTCGAGACGGGCAGTACTTCTTTGACGACGAGCCGGTAGGCAGCCTGCAGGAAGTGGGCGACAAGGTCGCGGCCGTGGTCGCGAGCGATCCGTACATCCTGGTCGTAATCCGTGCCGACAAAGAGTGCTACGGTAACCAGGTCCTCGATATACTCGCCGCAGCCAAGAAGGCCGGAGCGCTCCGCATCGTCTGCGCGACCAAGAAGCTGACCGACAAAGGCGGGTCGTGACGCAGGGAATCACTCTCCGGAACATCCGGGTCTACGACGAACGAAGGAAGCCGGTTATCTGGGTCGCGGTCGGCTTGTCGGCGGCGCTGCACCTTGGCATGATGCTCGGCTCTTCTGTCTTCAGGCCGGCTGCGCGGTCGACCGGGGAGAACCTCATACAGGTGGACGTCTTCGACATAACGCGGCGGCCCGAGGTCGCGAAGGTGATACCCAGGCAGGCTCCGGGCGGCGGCCCCGGCCCGGTCGACGCGATGAGCTACACCCCTTCCGGCGCTCCGGACGGACCTACCATCGACCTGAAAACCGCGCTCGACCGCGGCCCGTCGCAGGCGAAGATCGACCTCGACCGCTATGAACTCGACCGTACCGACGGCGGCATGGACATGGTCTACCTCGGAGGCAAGGGCAGCTCGCAATCGACCGACGAAATACTCTCCCAGCCGGCCATCGCCCTGACTCGGGCGCCGGGTCGGGGTGGCGGCGGAGACGGCCGTGGCATGCCGGGCATCCCGCAACCGACGGCGCAGCTCACTATCGAACACCGCGAGCTCGCGAAGCCGGTCGACCGCAGCCTGCCTGCGGCCAGCAGCCAGGATCTACCCGGGATCGAGGCGCCCGTGTCACGCGGCACCAACTTCTCGGTTGCCGGACCCATCTCCCAGCGCGAGATCATCCGGAAGCTCGTACCGAAGTACCCGAAGTGGGCGCTCGACCGCCGCGTCTCCGGCACTGTCATCGTTCGCGTCTGGGTCCAACCCAGCGGCCAGGTCAAGGGTGCTCCGACCGTCGAGTCGAGTTCCGGCTACCCCGACCTCGACCAGGTCGTAGTGGATGCGCTGCGCGGTTGGGAATTCGCTCCGCTCGGCCCCGGGGTCAGGTCCGAAGACCAATGGGGCTTAATCACGTTCAAGTTCGTGCTGGCGTAGGGACATGACGCTCATCATCATCGCGCTGCTCTTCACTCAGATGACGCCGGTGTCCGCCGGAACCGAATCGACCGCTGCTCGGCCCGAGAGCACAGCCACGCCGTCCGCGGGCACGGTCGACCAGCATGCAATCGGCGAAGAGGTCATCAAGGGCGAGACCGAAGTCAGAATCGAGGATATGAAGCCCTTCTTCCCCGCGGAGATAGACCCGTTTTCTCCGGTCAACGACTTGCTGGCACCACAGACCTATGTGCTCGACGACGCGCTCTACCGTTCGGTCGACTCGATGACCATACCCCAGTATTTCGCCCATTCCTCATACCTGCGGATCCCGACCGAACGCAGTTTCATCTACGGCGAAATGATGGTCTTTCTTCCCGCTTTCGAGCAGCGGGTGACGAACTGGGACCTGCAGGTGTCGAATTCGCTGGGTGAAACCGTGCGCCGCATCGCGCGCCGAGGTCAGCCGCCCGCAGTCATCACCTGGGACGGCAGGACCGACGCGGGCGAGCCGATCGCACCGGGTGAGGTCTACAGCTTCACCTTCAATGCCTACGACGCACAGGGCAATCAGACCCGGATACCGGGCACGCCCCAGCGTGTGAACGGGATAGTCCAGGAGGTCGGCGATGAGTGGGTCGTCTCGATTGCGGCCGACCAGATCTTCACCGAGGACGGCGCACAACTACTGGAGCAGGCGGCCCCGCGCCTCGATGAGGCGGCCAACGTCGTCAAAGAGAAATTCAAGCAGCAGGTTATTGTCCACGTCTACACCGAGCGGGAACGCCTGTCGGCCGAGCGCTGCCGGGTCGTCGAGGCCGAGCTTACTCGCCGCGTCGTGTTGCCTGCCGGCACGCTCAGTGTCGTGCCCCGCTTCGTGCCTGGTCTTCAGCCCAAGCTCTCGAAGATCGAAATCCGCATCCTCTAACCAGCGGCCAATCGTTGCCGACGACCGTTATCCCGCCGGCAGCGGGACTCCCCCAAACCCGACATTGAACCGCCAAGACACCAAGTACACCAAGCAGACAAGACCGATCTCAGTTCTCACCCTCTTTGTGTCTTTGTGGTGAGTTCCGATGTCGGATTCAGGGGACTCCGCCCCGATTGACGAAGTGCCGCCACGCACTATGATTAGCAGAGTGACCAAACCCGGCGCGCATGGATCACAATCCGGCTGGCCAGAGCATCCCATCTCGGCGATTATCGCCGGCACCGGCTCGCACGTCCCGGAGCGCGTGCTGACCAACGCCGACCTCGAAAAGATGGTGGACACCTCCGACCAGTGGATAACCGAGCGCACCGGCATGAAGGAACGCCACATCTCCACAGACGGAGAGGCGGCGTCCGACATCGCCCTGATCGCCTGCCAGAAAGCCCTGGCTGAGGCCGGGGTCAAGCCCGAGGAACTCGACCTCATCATCGTCGGCACGGTGACTGGCGACATGCCGTTTCCCTCGACTGCCTGTGTCTTGCAGCAACGGCTCGGCGCGCCACAGGCGACGGCGTTTGACATCAGCGCCGGCTGCACCGGCTTCATCTACGCGCTCAGCGTCGCCCGGCAGTTCATCATCACCGGCACCTGCAAGACGGCTCTTGTGGTCGGTGTCGAGTTGCTGAGCAAGATAACCGACTGGACCGACCGTTCGACCTGCGTCTTGTTCGGTGACGGCTCAGGCGCGGCCGTGCTCAAGGCCGACCCTAAGCCCAACACCGGCATCCTCGCAAGCTACCTAGCTGCCGACGGGACCGGCGGTCAGTACCTGTACATGCCGGCCGGCGGTTCGCGTCATCCGGCCTCGGTCGAGACGGTACAGCAGCGAATGCACACGTGCAAGATGCATGGGAACGCCATTTTCAAGGTGGCGGTCCGCAGCATGGCCAGTGCCTTCCGGCACCTGCTGCGGCAGACCAATCTCGAGCCCGACGATGTGAAACTCCTGATCCCGCACCAGGCCAACCTGCGCATCATCGAGGCCACGGCCAAGCTGCTCAAATTCCCGCCGGAACGGGTGTTCATCAACATCGCCAAGTACGGCAACACCTCCTCGGCGACGACCATCATCGCTCTGGATGAGGCCCGCAAGGACGGACGCGTGCTTCCCGGTGACGTGGTAATGCTGGTCGCGTTCGGCGCCGGCCTCACCTGGGGCGGCGTCGCCATCCGTTTCTAGTTTTTGGTTCCTGGTTTCTGTTCTTCAGTTCCATGAACCCGCCGGCCACAAGCCCTGAGCTACATGCCGCTACGGCATTTCCCTGACATCTTCGCCGTGGATTACCGCCTGCTCTCGCTGTTCGCGCTCTTCTGCTGGGGCATTTGGGGCTTCGCCACCAAACTCGTCTCGCGTGGCCAGCCGGCCGAGGCCGTGGCCTTCTGGAGCACCCTCGCCAGCATGTTGCCGATTACCCTGTTCGCGCTCGCCGGCGGCGCTGGACGCTGGGTGCGGCCGGCCCCGCTCGCGCTTGGGTCCGGCTTGGCCGCCGGCGTGGCGTCGGTGTTTTTCTACATGGCGATAAAGCGGGGCCCGGCGTCGGTGGTCATGCCGCTCACCGGGATGTACATCGTGATTCCGGCGCTGCTTGGTTTCATCTTCCTGAAGGAGCCGCCCACGGCCATGCACATCCTCGGGCTCGTCTGCGCCGGGCTCGCGGTCTTTTTCCTGACCCGCTAGGCCTGTCCCCTCAATCCGACATCGGAGCCGGAGCCGAAGCATCATCCACAGATTCCACAGATTCTCGGAGATTCGGGTTCCGGACCGGCTTTGAGGTCTCTTACCTAATCGGTGTAATCTGTGGATGTCCGAGGCTGGTTAACTCGGTTTTTGTGACCATCAATCCCGGTTCCGGGGTCGCCGCGGCCTGTCTGCGTGCGACGCACCGGCAGGCCTGACCGCGAGGTGCAGAATCCCGCCGGCCGCGGCCAGCCCCGCCGCAGTGAACATCACGCCGCGGTATCCGAGCGCGCCGGTCAGGCCCAGTAGCAGCGCTCCGCCGACCGCCGAGAGGCTCAGTACCGACTGGAACATCCCCGCGGCGGTTGAACGCTCCGGGTTCACGCGCATCAGCTCGCGCAGCGAACCAAGGTAGAGGCAGGACCAGGATAGCGCCAGCACGACCTGTATCGGCACGACCTGCTTGAAGTTCGTAACCAGTCCGAAGGCCAGGAAGACCAGAGCCGAGAGGACAAACCCGAGGATAATGAGCATCCGCTCCCCGACCTTTTCCAGCAGGTTCATGAACAGGACCTGGCCGAAGGGGTTGATGGCGAACACGATGCCGACCCAAAGCCGGCTGGCACCGAGGTCGGAAAGGAACACCGGGAATATCGACCAGATGGAGAACGCCCCGATGTGGCGCAGCAGGAAGGAGAGATAGATGGGCCAACTCCGCCTGAGCACGCGCGTGTCGAGAAACGGCTGCTCGAGCCGCACATGCTCGTGTTTGAGGCCTGCCCACGCGAAGACCGCGGTCCCGGCCATCAGGGCCGCGGCCAGAGGGAACACCCATTCGGGCCGGACCATGCCGAGCGTGAAGGCGCCGATTCCCCAGCCCAAAGACCCGAAGCCCGTGAAGCGGCCGAGCAGTTTGCTCCGGTCGTAGAAGTAGGCCATCAGGACGGCCGGGAATACCCCTACGCAGAGCCCGGCCAGTGCCCGCGCGAGAAACAGCCCACCCAGGTTGCGGGCAAAGACGTGAGCCCCCAGCGCGGCAGCCGAGGCAGCGAGGCCAAAGACCACGAACAGCTTCCGGTCTCCGTAGTCGGCCCAGCGGCCGAACACGACGCTTGAGAGCAGGATCGCCGACTGGTAGCAGGCCACGAGCAGCCCGATCTGCTGGCTGTTGGCGCCGTACCCGCTGGCCAGCAGCGGCACGTAGACAATCACCGCCATCAGGCCGGCGTTGCTGAGCAGTTGGACCGCGTACGCCGTCAGCATGGCTGACCCTTAAGGAGTCGGCGGTCCGGCCCGCCCCGGGACCGCAAGCGGCGCTATACGGCTCAGGGGGAGCGACCCGTACCAGTCGAGCAGCGGCCGGACCTCATCACCGCGCCGCGACAGCGCCAGGGCCTGCACACGGCGCATCAGGAAGTACCGGTACCGCTCCAGGACCACCCTGGTACGCATGTCCGGCTCGCGCCCGGGAAGCCGGACACGGAGGCGGGTGTAGTCGAACTGCGGCAGCACCAGGCCGGCCGCAAGCCCCGGATCCGGAGCTTGAGGCTGTATCCGGAACAGCAGCCCGGCCGGAGCGAGCGCCACCCCGGCCAGCAGTTGCTGCGCGTCGATGCTCGCGCCGGCGTCGAAGGTCGTATACGCGGGCCGTTCCGGGTTCCGCGCAAAGAAGCTCAGGAGCAGGGCGATGAACCGCCGCTGGATTTCCGCCGGGTCCTGCAGCCCGCCGTGCTCGAACTGGTCAAGATAGGGCTGGTACGCCTCGAACTCGGGCCACGAGCGCTCCGCCAGCCAGGGGTAGGCACGCGACAGGTAACCGAGATACCACGAGCGCCGGACCAGCTCCTTGTCGACTATGCAGACATCCGGCCGCACGCCCTCGACCTGCTGCAGGTAGAAGACCGGCGAATAGACGTCCCACCAGTCGGTGATGATGGTCGCGTTCTCTTCGGCCGAGACGAGCGTGTTCAGCGCGTGGTCGTGGGCCACGTAGTCGCCCTGCTTGCCCGCAACCCGGAAGTTCAGCACCAGCGCTAGAACACCGGCCAGCCAGACCGCGTGCCGCCACGCTTTGGCCCGCCTGGCCAGGTCCTCCAGTCCGACCATTGCGAACACCGCGAGCGCTACCAGGCACGGAAGGTAGTACGACTCGATATCGGGGATCGAGTAGTTGACCGCGTAAGCAAACGCGGCGACTGCGGAGACTGCGAGACCGAGTGCCAGGGCCCGCCGCTTGCGGAACAGCACCGCCGCCCCGTAGAAGACCACCGGAACCAGGACGTAAACAAAGCTGCGCGCGAGCAGGGCCGCCCCGCGCCCGGCATTGTGCATCATCTCACCGAAAGACTGGGAGAACATCCAGACCTGATACTGCTTGCCGGTCACGTGCCACCAGAACCGTTCGAGGTTGTCGGGATTGCCCCAGGCGAGCAGCGGCCCGGCGCGGGCACGGAGGAAAAGGAACAGGTAGGGAGAGATGCCGAGCAGGAACAGCAGCCCCAGCACTGGAATCCGCCGCGCCAGCTCCCGGCGGTATGTCAGGACCACCGTGAGCGCCCCCCCCAGAACCGTGCTTGCCGCCGACATGTGATTGGTCAGAGTGAGCCCGGCGAGGTACGCGAGCACCAACAGCGCCCTCCCGCGCTCCGCCGACTCGGCCGCAAGCCAGAGCAGCACCACCATCACCAACGTCAGGCTGTAGACCTCGACATCCACCGCCACGGCCCAGACCGGGAAGGAAAAACCCACAAGAAGCGCACCGGCGCCGGCGGCTGTCCTGGATGCTCCCAGCCTGAGACCGAGCAAGAGAAACAGACCGACGCCGCACGCCGCCAGCACCGCGCTGAGCACGGCGACGCGGTTCACGACCATCCCGACCGGCACCAGCGTGGCCAGCCGGCCGAGCATCGTGTACAGCGGGTAGCCGGTGGGATGGAGGATGTTCAGAAGGTAGCAGCCCGCGGCCAGCTCGCCCGAGTCAATCAGGCCGACGGCGGGAGAGAGAGTGACAAGATAGACAGCGAAGACAGCCGGCACGACGAGCCATACCGAGAGCCGGTTCATGGCTCTCAAGTCCGAAGCCCGAAGCTCGAATGACGAGTCAAGCTCGAAGCTCGAATGACCAATTCGGACTTTTGCTCCATTCGGGCTTCAATCGTCATTCGGATTTCGTCATTCGTCACTCCCCGAGATACGCTGCCTTCACCTTCGGGTCGCGCAGCAGCTCTGCCGCCGGCCCCGCGAGCACGACCCTTCCGGTCTCGAGCACGTACGCCCGCTGCGCCACCTGCAGGGCCATGAACGCATTCTGCTCCACGAGCAGGATCGCGGTCCCCTGCCGGTTTATCTCGCGGATGATGTCGAATATCTCGCGCACGAGTATCGGCGAGAGTCCCATGGAAGGCTCGTCGAGCATCAGCAGCTTGGGCCGCGCCATCAGCCCGCGCCCCATGGCCAGCATCTGCAGCTCGCCGCCGGAGAGCGTACCCGCGGTCTGGCCCAGCCGCTCCTTCAGCCGCGGGAACGACTTGAACACCCTTTCCATTGCCGCGCCGGACTCGGCCTGGGGCCGGTTGTACGCACCCAGCAGCAGGTTCTCGCGCACGGTCAGGTAGGCGAAAGGCTGCCTCCCCTCCGGCACATGGGCGATGCCGAGCTTCACAACCTGATGCCCGGCGATTCCACCAATTCGCCTGCCCTCGAACGCAATCTCGCCGGACGACGGCTTGAGCAAACCGGAGATCGCACGCAGGGTCGTGCTCTTGCCGGCGCCGTTAGCCCCGACCAGAGTCACGATCTCGCCCTCGTTCACCTCGAACGAAACGCAGTGCAAAGCCCGGATAGCGCCGTAGTCAACCGCCAGGTCATTGACGCTCAGCAGCATGTGCCGGCCATCTGGTCCAGTGGACTAGTGGCCCAGTGGTCCAGTGCCTGAACGCCGATCCCGAACTCGACCACTCGATCACTTGACCACTCGACCACTCTCCTCTGTTTCGTCATTTCCCGAGGTACGCCTCGATGACCTTCGGGTCCTGCCGGATCGCCTCCGGTGCTCCCTGCGCGATTACCTCACCAAAGTCCATGACTATGACCCGCTCGCATACGCCCATCACGACCTTCATCTGGTGTTCAATCAGCAGGACGGTCAGCTTGAACCGCTGTTTGACGAAGCGGATCAGCTCCATCAGGTTGCCGACTTCGAACGGGTTCATGCCCGCCGCCGGTTCGTCCAGCAACAACAGCTTCGGCTCGGACACCAGTGCCCGGGCAATCTCCACCCGCCGCTGCTCGCCGTAGGGCAGGTTCCGCGCCAGCTCATCCCGCCTGCCCTCCAGCCCGAGCATCGCGAGCAGCTCCATTGCCCGCTCGGTTGCCTGCTGCTCGTCGCGCCTGAACCTCGGCCCGCGCAGAATCGTGCTCGCCAGTCCGGCTTCGCCCCGATGGTGGTGAGCTACCCGGACGTTGTCGAGCACCGACAGTTCCTTGAACAGCCGGATGTTCTGGAAGGTGCGCGCTATCCCGCGCTGATAGATGCGGTGCGGCTTCATCCCGCCGATTCCGCGCCCGTTCAGAAGTATCTCGCCCGCACTCGGGACATACATGCCGGTTATGAGATTGAACACGGTTGTCTTGCCCGCGCCGTTCGGCCCGATCAGGCCGACCAACTCATGCTCGGCGATGGACATCGTGAAGTCGTGCACCGCGACCAGGCCGCCGAAGGACTTAGTCAGCGACCTGGTCTCAAGCACGACACTCATTGGAGCCTCAAGTCCGAAGTCCGAAGCTCGAATGACGAATCAATACCGAAGACCGAGTTTCCGATTCGGCACTTTCCGCGGTTCGGATTTCAATCGTCATTCGGACTTCGAGCTTCGTCATTTCCTCGGTCTGAGAAACCTGAACTCCGTCCCCGCAAATATCCCGCCCGGCCGGACCAGCATGAAGATAATCAGGAGCAGCGGATAAATGACCCAGCGCCAGTCCTGGACCGCCGGCGGCAGTACAATCCGGAGCCCCTCGAGCAGAAATGTCCACGCGACCGCCGCGACAATCGTCCCGGAGATGCTGCCCAGCCCGCCCAGCACCACGACGAGCAGCACATCGATGGACTTCAGGAAGTCGAAGTTGGACGGGTGCAGGAACGTAAACAGGTGCGCGTACAGCCCGCCGGCCACGCCCGCAAACATGCAGCCGATGACGAAACCCAGGGTCTTGTACCTTGTGCTGTCAATGCCCACTGCCTCCGCGGCAAGCTCGTCCTCCCGCACCGATTTGAGAGCGCGGCCGATGCCCGAGTAGACGATGTTGCGCAGCACCACGACCGCGAGCAGTGCCAGCGGGAACACCCACACGAACGAGGTGAGCTTCGGAATCGCACTCATGCCGCGCGACCCGCCCATGGCCGGTATCACCGCGTCCGAATTGTCCAGCAGGACCTTCACAATGATGCCGAAACCGAGGGTCGCAATGCCGAGGTAGTCGGACTTGAGCCGCAGAATCGGCAATCCGATAAGCAGAGCTGTGAGCCCGGCGAGCAAAGCGCCGGCCGCGAGCCCGAGCAGCAGGCCGACCGGACTGCGCCCGCCGATGCTGCGGGTCACGAGCGCGGCCGTGTACGCCCCGATGCCGTAGAACGCTGCGTGTCCCAGCGAAAACTGCCCGGTGTAACCGTAGATGAGGTTTAACCCCAGCGCCGAGATGGTCACAATCCCGGCCAGGCAGATAATCTGCTGCCAGTACAGGTTCAGCGCGCCGGCAAGGATGAGCGCTTCCACGGCTGTGAACGCGACAAGCGCAGTCAGCAACGCGATGACGCCAGCTCTGCCCTGCTTCGCACTCATGGCGCGCAAGCCCGAAGCTCGAAGTCAGAATGACGATTGAATACCGAAACTCGAATGGCCAATTCGGACTTCTCCTCCATTCGAGCTTGATTCGTCATTCGGGTTTCGAGCTTCGTCATTCCTTTCCCGGCATTCGGGTTTCAATCGTCATTCTGACTTCGAGCTTCGTCATTTCCTCTAGACCTTCTCCCGCGTCGGCCTTCCGAGAATTCCGGCCGGACGCACGAGCAGCACCAGAATCAGTATCCCGAACGCGACCGCATCCCGAAGAGTCGAGGAAATGTAGGCGGACGTGAACGTCTCGACCACACCCATGATGAGCGAGCCGAGCATCGCCCCGGGAATCACGCCGATTCCGCCCAGCACGGCGGCCACGAACGCCTTCAAACCCGGCATCACGCCCATGAACGGGTTGATCTGCGGGTAGGCTATGCCATAGAGCACGCCGCCGGCGCCGGCCAGCGCCGAGCCTACCCCGAACGTCACCGAGATAATCCAGTCCACGTTCACGCCCATCAGCCGCGCCGTATTGTGGTCATACGATACGGCCCGCATCGCCAGCCCGGTTTTGGTCTTGTTGACAAACAGCGTCAGCGCCACCATCAGCACGGTCGAGACCGCGAACACTATTATCTGGATGTTGCTGACTGCGACCCCGCCGACGTCAAACGACGTGACGGCAAACGGCCTCGGGAACGCCCGGTAGTCCGGCCCGAACACGAACCTCAGGCTGGTGAAGTACTCAAGAAAGAGCGAGACGCCCATGGCGGTAATCAGTGCCGATATGCGCGGGGCGCTGCGCAGCGGACGGTAGGCGACGCGTTCGATTACCATACCCAGGGCGCCGCACGCCGCCATTGCCGCCACGATAGCCAGAGGCCAGGGCAGCTTCCAGCTCGCCAGCGCGTAGAAACCGACGTAAGCGCCGATCATGAACACATCCCCATGCGCGAAGTTTATGAGCCGCACAATCCCGTAGACCATTGTATACCCCAGCGCGATAAGGGCGTAGACGAATCCGAGCTGCAGCCCGTTTATCAATTGCTGGAGGAAGTACGACACGCGCAATCAGAATCCCAAAACCCTGTCCGTTGTCAAGCCGGGCATATTGCAGGCCCGCTGGGCGCCAGTCGCCGTGGTTCCGGCCCGACTCCCTGTGGCTGTTTTCTGCCGACCGAACCCGGACTGAACCTGCTGGAGCGCGGAATGAACTTACGCGGTCTGCTTTGTATAGAAGCGCGGCTGCCCGCTTGACTTAGCTGGCGGCCGCTCTAGAATGAACTGGCAGGTTAGTCCACAGGAGGTAGTATGGCCCGAAAATGTCTGCTCCTGTTCTTTACTGCCGGGCTCGCCGCATGGCTTCCCGCGCAGGGTCTGATAATCGAAAGCCACGAGGTGCCGTCCGTAGTGGGCACCTATGGCAAATTCAAGCAGAACAGCTCGTCGTTCACCTGGCCCGCGTTCGATACGACCCGCACCCACTGGGACCTGACTCCCTACCCCGGCGGCCAGTGGTCGAGGGTCGGCCTCGTCAACTGGATGACCGGCGAGGAACCGGCACCGGAGACGATGCAGGTCGACGCGCCCGACCCGACCATCCTCGAAATCGACACGCTCGGCTCGGGTTCGGTCCAGACCATCTACGAGTATCTGGACTCGACCGGCCTGTACATCGATGGCATCGACTTCAAGCAGGTCCTCCTGGATACGTACCGGTTCATCGGCAACTACCGTCCGGACGCCAAAGTGTACCCCTCGCCCATGCAGTACGGCTCCACCTGGTCAAGCGACATCGACTGGGCGTACGAATTCGTGGCCGGTTTCCCCTACAGCGCGTCCGAGACCCACACCAAGAAGATCGTGGCCCGGGGCAAGGTCAAGGTGCCCATCTCCGGTGACTACTACTGGCCGTGCCTGGTGATTCGTGACCACATGACTTTCAGCGACAACCTGGGCAGCAACGACGCGCGCTGGATATACGAATGGGTCGTGCCCGGGCTGTTCAGCGGCGCGAACGGCGTAGCCGCGGCGATGAGCCAGAGCAATGACGACCGGGACTTCACCGACGTCGCGACGATGATGCAGCTCGGGGTCTGCAACATCCCGAACTGGGACGTGCGGCCGCCGGCATTCTCCAACACGCGGGTCTGGCCCGACACAACCTACATCGGGCCGTTCGTAGTCTGGTCGGTAATCCAGGACAACAACGCGGTCGGCGAAGAATCGCTCTACTACCGCATGGACTCGGCCGCCTGGGCCGGGACCGCGCCCGACTCGAACCGGGCCGACACGTTCTACTTCACCATACCGTCGGTCGCCCACTCGTCACGGATTGACTACTACGTCTGGGCAAGGGACTCGTTCTGCGCGGCCAACGACATCGACCTCTATACCACCTGGCCGGTCTGCTCTCCGGAGAGCACGATGGTCACCTTCCACGTGGACATCACCGGTGTGGCCGAACAGCCGCCGGCGATTCCGGGCCGCATCGGCCTTTCCGCCTCTCCCAACCCGTCCGGCGGCACAACTACATTCTACTTCAACTACCCGAACGTGCAGCGGGCAACGGTCAAAGTCTTCGCCAGCTCCGGCGAGCTGGTCCGCAGCCTCGAAATGTGGCCGGTGCCGACCCTCGGGTTCCAGACCCGCTGGGACGGCCGGAACGACATGGGCGAGCCGGTACCTGCCGGCACCTACCTCTGCCGCGTCGAGAGCCCCGGGTATACGGAAGCGCAGAAAATAACGCTGACCCGCTGACGCGGGCAGGTCGAGTGACCACTTTACAGCGGCCGGCGCCGACCTCTGCGCCGGCCGCTCATTCGAACCTCGTCGCTGATTCGTCATTCGGGTTTCGGACTTCGGCATTTGCACCGCCGCGGCCGCAGCCCCCGCAACCAGGAGGCCTGCTTGGACCTTGAAAGAATAGCCATAACCCGCCCGGACGACACCAACGTCATCCTCGGCCAGACCCACTTCATCAAGACCGTCGAAGACATCCACGAACTCATGGTCACGACCGTGCCGGGCGTCAAGTTCGGGCTCGCCTTCAACGAAGCCTCGGGCCCCTGCCTGGTCCGGCACTCGGGCACCGACCCCGAACTTGAGCAACTGGCCGTGAAGAACTCCCTCGCCATCGGCGCCGGCCACACCTTCACCCTCATCATGCGCGGGGCCTACCCGATAAACGTACTGCCCCAGCTCAAAGCCCTGCAGGAAGTCTGCTCCATCTTCTGCGCCACTGCCAACCCGGTCGCGGTCGTAGTGGCCGCGAGCGAAACCGGCCGCGGAATCATGGGTGTGATCGACGGCGAGAAACCGAAAGGCGTCGAAGGCGACAAAGAGACGGCCGACCGCAAGGCCTTCCTCCGCAGAATCGGCTACAAGCAGTAGCACCGCGGGACATGACCGAAACGCCCTCGTTTCGGATTGTATCCCAGGCACGCGCAGTCCCTTTTCCCTCCCCTGACAGGAGAAGGTCGGAAAGCGGGGGCTACCCCTCGCAGGACCCTGTACGATTCCCCGATGACTGCTCCTGATTCAGTACCAGAACCGCGTCAGGAATCGCGTGCTGCATCACCGGGGAAACTGGAAACCGGGTACCGGCGGATTGCCGGATGGACAGTGAAGAGGAGATAGCCTATAGCCGGCCCACGGCTTCGCGCACCTTGGCCATGTCAATCCGTTTCATCTTCATCATCGCCTCGGTTGCGCGCGCCACCCGCTGCGGGTCCGGGTCGACGAGCAACTCCATCAGCGCGTCCGGCATCACCTGCCAGGAAACGCCGAAACGGTCCTTCAGCCAGCCGCCCGCCTTCTCCTCGCCGCCGCCCGCCAGCAGCCGCTCCCAGTAGTAATCTACCTCGGCCTGGTCTGCACAGCGCACCAGCGACTGGAACGTCTCGGGCGCCCTGTAAACCGGCCCACCGCCAAGCAACATCAAGTCCTGTCCGTCGAGGCACACCGTCGCAGTCTTCACGCCCCAAGCCCCGGCGTGCGAGCCTTCGGGGTTACCGCTGATACTCACGATCCGAGAGTTCTTGAAAACAGAGACATAGAAGGCGGCCGCATCCTCTACGCCGCCCGAGAGCCACAGGAAAGGCGTCAGCCGCCTCACCGCCGGACGCGAGACGTCGAGCGTGGCTGATGACGAAAAGCCTTCCGGCTTCACCGCTGCGTTTTCACTCGCGGGCGCCGAGCCCTGCTCCTTGGCAGCAGACGGAACCTCAGGCTCGGCCGGTGCTGCGACGGGAGTGGCGGACTGCACGGCAACGGCCGCGGCGGCAGCAACTACTGACTCCTTCACGGCGGCAACCGGAACTTCGGGCTCAGCCGGTGGCGTGGGAACGACGGGCTGCACAACCGGTGCCTCGCTGGCTGCAACCGCTTCCACCGTTGCGACCGGGGCAGAAACTTCAGGCGTAGCCGGCGGCGCGGGAGCGACAGGCTGAACAGGTGCCACCTCGCTCGCGGGCATCAGACCATGCTCCCTGGCAGCAGACGGAACCTCAGGCTCGGCCGGTGCTGCGACGGGAGTGGCGGGCTGCACGGCAACGGCCGCGGCGGCAGCAACTACTGACTCCTTCACGGCGACAACCGGAACTTCGGGCTCAGCCGGTGGCGTGGGAACGACGGGCTGCACAACCGCGGCCTCGCTGGCTGCAACCGCTTCCACCGTCGCGGCCGGAGCAGGAACTTCAGGCGTAGCCGGCGGCGCGGGAGCGACAGGCTGAACAGGTGCCGCCTCGCTCGCGGGCGTCAGACCATGCTCCCTGGCAGCAGACGGAACCTCAGGCTCGGCCGGTGATGCAGAAGTAACAGACTGCACGGCTGCGGTCTCGCTGGCAGCAACCGCCACATGCCTCTCAACGGGAGCTGGAACTTGTGGCTGAGCCGGCGGAACAGGAGTAACGGGCTGCGCGGCGGCCGCCATGCTCGCGGGCGCAAGGTCCAGTGCTTCGATGTGATTCGGGATTCCTGACGGTGTCGGCGACGCGGGGCTTACCGGCTGAGGGGCGGTTGCTCCGTTACCGGATGCCGGGGTCTGCCTGCCTGCTTCGGCCGGTGGTTTGACTCCCTGGCCGGGCGCCGGAACAAGCTGGGCACATTCGGCGCGCGCCGCGGCCGAGATCGCGGCTATCTCATCCCTGACCTTCACTGCGTACTCGGCATCCCTACCCCAATCGGCGTCGGAGTGGCTGCTGAGTAGCGAAAGACACACCTGTTCGCATGTCAGGAACCGCTTGTGAGCCGAGGGGTCGGCCGGCGACCGCTTCAATGTGGCGTGGGCGTTCTGGAGTTGAACAAAACTCGCCATGAGCACGGCCCAGGCTCTCTTGGGGTCGGCCTCGCGTCTCTGTGGACGTTGGAGATTGAAATTGAAGAAGAGGAACGCCGCCAATCCGACCATCAAGAGCAGCGTGAACCACATCGGCAGACGAAGAACCACGGATAGGAGCGGCAGCCCGACCACGACTACCACCCGCAGAAGGGAGGAGCGCTGCTTGCTGCGCCCCGCGGGCGCCTGCTCAGAGTCTGACGTTTCTTTCACCGGCACTTTGCCTCCTCAGACGATTCTCGACGTCCGAACCAGCGACGACGAACCATCGCTCGTTCAGCTTCACCAGTTCGGTTCGATTGTAGGGTTCGCGGTCAGCTAAGTCAATGGGCCGGAAACGTCAGATGCAATTCTGGTACGGCATGGCTGTTCCTGGCCCCTCGCACATCCGCACTGTACCTTGTGGCTTGACCTCAGGGGCCCTGGCTGGCAGTACGAGGATTCGAGGATTCCGGTGTTCGAGTTCGAGTCCTCATTGTGCCTTGGTGCCTTCGTGGTTGAGCCCGGACCGCTACCGCTGGAGCTTCCGGGCCGGAGGCTGACCGCGGCGGCACTATGCCGTGCGGAACCAACGGCAGAGAGGGACCCTGGCCGCCGACCGGGTCGAAACGCGGACCAGGTCATTGCGGTGTGTCTCAATGCGCGGGTACCTCGAGAACTCGCGGGGCAGAATCCAGTCGTCCTCCTTGTACCTCACCGGCAGCAATGCGTAGCGGCCCGGCAGCGTCGTCTCCCGCGCCGTGTCCAGCACCCAGGCGATCCGCTCCGTGTCCCTCGTCCGCTCGGACAAGAGCGCCACGAGCCACGCGTCCGGCATTTCAAGCCGGCCGCGCAGCCGCTCCATACTGACTCCGCCCTTCTTGAACAGACTGCCGGCCGACCGGTCGGCGTGGATGTTGACCTCGCAAGTCGCGAGCGCCCGTGCCACGGTCTCCACCATGCCCCAATCCTCGAACGCGTACGCGATGTACACGGTCGGCGCGCCCGCGGTCCGGTAGCGCAGGAACTTCGACCGCTTCCCGGTCGCGGCCTCGGCCTGCGAGCGGGCGAACCGCGCGAACAGCGACTGATAGGTGACGATACTCACGCCGATGTAATCATACTAACAAGCCCGGACTTGTCAACCCGCTCTGGCCGCAAAACGGGGTTATCCGCAGATGACGCAGATTCCAGAAGTGAACCACGGATGGACACAGATGGACACGGATGTTCGTACCTCAACCTCAGCCTCCACTGTTCCTACAGGGGCGAAGCCAACCTTGACCTCTCCCTTTGCCTCGACCTCAACCTCTGCCCTCGATTCGGTCGGTCAAAGCACCCCACATTGCACGTCGGAAAGCGTCGGTCAAAGGATCGTTCACTGCGTCGCGCGCTGCGTCGGCAAGTGCGTCGGCAACTGAATCCCGCGCTGAATCTTAACCTTGACCTAAACCTCGGTCATTCATTGCGCGCGGCGTTTGGTCTCGCGAAGTACCATTCGTCGTTCATCAGGAAGTACCCGCAGACGTGTCGCGAGCTGTATGGCGAGCTGTGTCGGCAGGTGTGTCGTAAGCTGTGTCCTGAGCTGAACCTCAACCTGAACTTCGGCCTCAACCTCAACCTTAACCTCA